>DASVXQ010000134.1:0-7438 GCA_036392615.1 Actinomycetes bacterium
GACCTGTGGGACGTCGCCCTTGAGGATGTGCAGGTCGGTCCCGCAGATGGTGACCGTGTCGACGCGCACGATCGCGTCGGTGTCGTCGATGCGCTTGGGGTCGGGGACCTCTTCCCAGCGCTTGTCCCCTGGGCCGTGGTAAACGACGGCCTGCATGACACAGCAGCTTGTCGCGGAGCTGGCGGGTCGGCTCAGAGGGGTCGTCGTGCAACCGTGCCTCCCAGCCAATTCGGTTGACCCGTTGGGGGAGGGTGGCCAGCATGGGATCGCCATGACCTTCAACCGTGTCCCCGAACGGCGCCTCGCAGGGATCGACCTTGCGGGTGTTCGGCCATGCGTGGATGCGGTGGCTGCCGCTGTGCGGAGGGCCGGCGCCCGACTCTGACCCTTCCCCAGGAACGGGAGCCTGCGGGGAAGGGTCGACGCCAAGGGCTCTGCCGAACCATGCTCACCATCGATCAGGAGCAGGCAGCATCATGGCCAAGCAGCCGTTCCGCCGCGACCGGCCCCATCTGAACATCGGCACGATCGGTCACGTCGACCACGGCAAGACCACGCTCACCGCGGCCATCACCAAGGTGCTCGCCGACTGCGGCCCGAGCGGCAACTCCTTCGTGCCGTTCGCAACGATCGACCGTGCGCCAGAGGAGCGTGAGCGGGGGATCACCATCAACGTCGCGCACGTCGAGTACGAGACGGCGGCGCGCCACTACGCCCACGTCGACATGCCCGGCCACGCCGACTACGTCAAGAACATGATCACCGGCGCGGCGCAGGTCGACGCGGCGATCCTGGTGGTGTCGGCGCCGGATGGGCCGATGCCGCAGACGCGCGAGCACGTGCTGCTGGCACGCCAGCTCGGCGTCCCCTACATCGTGGTCGCGCTGACCATGGCCGACGCGATCAGCGACGACGAGCTGGCGGACCTGGTCGAGCTGGAGGTCCGCGAGCTGCTCGAGTCCGCGGGCTACCCGGGCGCGCGGGTGCCCGTGGTGCGGGTGTCGGCGCTGCGCGCGCTGCAGGGCGATCCGGCCTGGGCCGCGTCGGTCGTACGGCTGCTGGAGGCGGTCGACGCCTACGTGCCCGACCCACCGCGCAAGCTGCACGAGCCGTTCCTGCTCCCGATCGAAAACGTCCTGACGATCACGGGGCGTGGCACGGTGGTGACCGGCAGGGTGGAGCAGGGCGCGATCGCCGCCGGCGAGCCGGTAGAGGTGGTCGGCCTGGGTCCGACGCTGTCGTCGGTCTGCACCAGCCTGGAGAGCTTCGGCAAGCGGCTCGACCGCGCCGAGGCCGGCGACAACGCGGCCCTGCTGCTGCGCGGCATCGGGCGCGGCGAGGTCGTGCGCGGCCAGGTGGTCTGCGCCCCTGGCACGATCGCGCCGCGGACCCGCTTCGAGGCCACGGTGTACGCGCTGAGCAGCCAGGAGGGCGGCCGGCACACGCCGTTCTTCTCCGGCTACCGACCGCAGTTCCACTTCCGCACCACCGACGTGGTGGGCCGCATCGAGCTGCCCGACGGCGTCGACATGGTCGCGCCCGGCGACACCGCCACGATGACGGTGCAGCTCGGCAAGGCGATCGCGCTGGCGGAGCACCTCGGTTTCGCGATCCGGGAGGGCAACCGCACCGTCGGCGCGGGCACCGTCACCAAGTTGCTCGACTAAGCGCGTGGCCCCCGGTCGTTCCACACCGGGGGCCACGCCTCGTGGCGGTCCCTGTTTCTCGGGATCGGCACCCAGCGCACTCGCTGGTAGCGCTCGTTGACGTCGTCGGCGAATATCTCGAGGAGCGAAAGCAGCGCGGGACGCCAAGACTGACCGCGATCCTTGCAGCTGTGCCCTGCCGCCGGGATGGTCCAGGTCGGCATGGTCGCCCTCAACAGGATCAAGCTGGCGGGCCTCCAGGGCAGCGAGATCTTGGCCGAGCGCGCTCCTGCTCGCTGGGGCCTGGTCGGGACTACAGCTGGGCGAACCTGATCGCCACGACGTTCCAGCCCAGCAGCGCACCACCCCTGACCTGCATGGTGAACCCAAGGCCGACCGTGGTGTCGTCGAAGGCGCAGTCGGCGCCCCAATCGATGCCGCGGAAGGTACAGCCGCTGAAGCGCGGCCCAAACGTGCGGTCCCCCAAGTGGTTCCACAGCGCGTCAACCACCGTCTTGGACGCGGCGTGACGTGCATCGGCGCGGTCGCCTGCCAGCCAGGCGCTCACCACGTACTTGGCTGCGGCGTCGGGGCTGCCAAACCGCGTGAGCGCCTTGATCGAGACCACCCGGTAGCCGGCGGAGGCGCCGCCCTGGACCCGCATGTCGATGTAGTACAGGCCAGCGTCCGCAGACGAGTAGAAGCAGTCGTAGCCAAGACGCAAGAACCGGCATTGCGTGAACCGCAGCTGCGGGGTTGGCGCAAACGCAAACAGCGCGCGTACCGCGCTCGGCGTGGCAGCCTGAAGTGCGCGCTGCCGGTCGCCTGCCTGCCATGCTTGGAACACCTGTCTGGCCGCCAGCGCCGGATCGGAGATCCGCGGCGAGGTGGGCGGCGGCTGGGGTGTGGGTTGGGCGGGCCCGTCGGTTCGATGGCCGCTCGGCGGCGAGGTGGTCGCTGGCGGCCTGGGCGTGTCCGCCGGCCGGGTGGTGACGACCGCCCCGCCGGGTGCGGTGGTGGGCCGGTGGATGGTAAGGGCACCGGCGGTGATGCCCACCGCCACGGCAACGACGGTGGCAAGCGCAGCGAGCGCGGGCCGTGGGCGCAGCATGGTTGTCCCCCCTAGAAGCGATGAAGCGTCCCAGGCTGATGCTGCGCGCACAAGGACACAACGCGGCATCCCCGAGATGGAGACAGTGCGCGTCAACGTAACGGATTGGACGCGTCCGAGGTGCCGGTCGTTCGCCCAGCAGGCGTGCTGGTTCCGACCGGCGATCGCGCAAACGGCTGACGAGCTCGAAGGCTGTCTGAGCGGTCCGAGACTGAATCGCTTGGCCTTTGACAGCTTCGGTCATGCTCGGCGTGCGGGCATCCGCAGGAACGCCGACGCCAGTACCGAGAGCACCATCCAGCCGGCGGCGTAGGCGAAGCCGGCCGCGGGCGACACCACCGCGTACAGCAGCCCGACGACCGCCGACGACAGGAAGTCCCCCGCCGACTGCAGTCCGCCGAGCAGCCCGAACCCGCTGCCCCGCAGCCGATCCGGCAGCAGATGGGCGACCAGGGTGGACTCGGCGGTCTCGGCGAGCCCGATGCCCGCGCCGGCCAGGCAGAACAGCAACAACAGCAGCGACCAGGCGTGGATCGAAACCGCCAGGCCCCCGTAGGCCGCGATGTAGGTGGCCGCGCCGGCGACGAGCACCAGCCGAGGGCCGCGCTGGGGGCCGAGGCGGTCGATCCATCCACCTCCCAGCAGCGCGGTTGCGGCCGCCACGACGTTGTGGCCGGCATACAGCAGGATCGCCAGTGAGGCCGCGGCGGTCAGCGAACGGGTGCCGTGGTGCAGCAACTGGGTGACGCGCAGGATCACCAGCGTGGTGGTCACGTTGCCCAGCTCGAAGGCCGCCACCGGCAGCAGCGGCCGCAGCAGCCCGGCCCGGCGGAGGTTGCCGAGCTCCAACCGGACCCGCTCCCGCGCCACCGCCACGACTCTGGGTGCGCGGGCGGCGGCCAGGCTGATCGCCAGCGCCGCCAGCAGCCCCGGGACCAGGGCGAAGTAGAACGCGTGGCGGATGCCGACGACCGCGACCAGCAGGGCCGCCAGCAGCGGCCCGAGCACCGCGCCGAGGTTGTCTCCCGCTCGCTCCACCCCGAAGGACCGGCCGTAGGCGTCGTTGGGTGCCAGGCTCGCGAGGAGGGCGTCGCGGGCCGGGCCTCGGGCGCCCCGGGAGACCCAGGCGGCGGCGCGCAGGGTGCCGGCCTGCCAGACCGCCGACGTCAGGCCGATCCCGGCGGTGAACAGCGCGGTCAGCAGGTAGCCGCCGCGCGCGATCCGCACCCGCCGCGTGGGGTCGTTGGCCGGCGGGCCAGCAACCAGCTTGGCGATGCCGAGCAGTCCATCGGAGAGCCCTTCGATGACGCCGAGCGTCCCAGCGGACCCGCGCAGCACGCTGGTGAGGAAGCTTGGCAGGACGGCGGTGGCGATCTCATGCCCGGCGTCGCTGAAGAAGCTGGCCGCTCCGACACTGGCCACCCCGCTCGACACCCACGGCGGTCGGCGGCCACCCGGGGACGGCTGATCGGTCCGCTCTGGGGCTGGTTCATGGTCGGCCATCGTCGCTCCTGTCGTCATGCCAGCAGCCCATGCGTCACCGATGCTGCGAGAAACGCTGGCCGCTGTCCCACGACGCGCTCATGTGCGCGGCTCCGCGCGGTCCATCACCGACCCGGGGCCGGCGGTGAGGGACACCGGGCGCCCGGTGGCGGCTGTTGCAGCCTGACGCCCTCCTGGCAGGCCGCACGACAGGCGCCGCTGGTCCCGCCCACCCCTGGCGTGGCGCATTCCGACCCAATGGACCGCTGCCCCCCTTGCCTATCTAGCTGTGTATTCGTTCTTGCAGGGCCGATTCGCCACCGCGAAGTTGCTGCGGATCGCGATCCCATGGCGTTCTATCCGCGTGGTTGCGCCCTCTATTGGGTAGAAGGGTTCGGTACCAGCCCACATGCGCCAATGAAGGAGGGCATATGGCTGCCAAGTTCGTGCTCACCAAGGGTTCGACCGGCAAGTTCCACTTCAACTTGGTCGCGACCAACGGCCAGGTGATTGCCAGTAGCGAAAGCTATGAGAGCAAGGCCAGCGCGGTGAACGGGATCGAGTCGATCAAGCGCAACGCTCCCTCCGCCAAGATCGACGACCGGACCAGCAAGTAGCCTGACCGGGCCGATCGCCTCGCTCAGCGGCCCATGCGCACAAGTCGATGCGCCACTGAGCTCCACCAGCGAGCCCCGGCGGGGACGCCGTGGCTCGCGGTGCTCTTGCGGCAAGCCGGCGTAGCGGGGTGACCAGGCGGCCGTCCTCGATCGGCTCTTGCTGGCGCCAGTTGTCGATGGTCTGGTCGCTGATCCGCAGACCACCAACAAGTCAACTGATAGCTTGGCCCGCGCGATGGTCAACCGGAACCAGAAGTTGGTGCTGGGCTTCTTCCTGGCGGTCCTGGTCAGCGTGTTTGCGATCCGGGTCGCGGCGCCGGAGGTCTTCGACCAGGCCCTAGGGTTGCCCTCCGACCGTCCTGGGTTCGAGATCATCTTCCTGGCCGCCTTGGTCGCCTTCATCGGGGTGCTCGGCGTCGGCGTGCTGCGGCGATGGCGCTGGATGTTCTGGCTGATCACCGTGGCCTTTCTCGCTGGCGCGCTGCGCGTGCCAGCGGTCATCCTGCAACTCACAGGAGTCCTGGCCGCGGATGCCCCCACCTGGTATCTGCTGTTCCAGGGCCTGCTCGGGGTGGTCCAGTTCGTGATCGGGCTCGCGCTTGTGGCTGGCTACCGTCGAGCGGGCGTGTGGGGAGCCCCCTGAGCGCTGCCACACCGACGTCGTGGTAAGAGCGTGTTTCCGAGCTTTGCCGGTTCTGCTGCCCGTGCGCTGTTGCATTCGGGGTGACTTCGTTCGAGCGGCGAGACTGCCAGCCATGAGAACTTGTGCCCTCGTCCAGCTCTCATCGCCTGCTCGGCCTTGCCGGCTTCCGCTTCCCGCCCGATGTCATCGTGCTGGCGGTGCGTTGATATCTGCGCTTTGGTCTGTCCTACCGCGACGTCGAAGAGCTGCTCACCGAGCGAGGCGTGGAGGTGGACCACGTCAGCATCTACCGTTGGGTGCTGCGCTTCACGCCGCTGCTGGCCCTCGCCGCCGGCCATGCCGCCACAGGCCCAGGGATCGTTGGTTCGTGGATGAGTCCTCCGTGTAGGGTCGCTGCCCAGTGGCGCTGCGTCTACCGCGCGGTCGACACTCCGGCTGGCCGTTGACGTGTTCCAGTCCGTTACGCAAGTCCGAGATCGTCCCGATCGGCCGCCGCATCAAGGCGTTCCCTAGCGGCTTCGAATGCCGTGGCCTGAAAAGCAGCTTGCGCACCAGCATTGGGCCAGGTCGGCAGCCAATGCCGAGTCTTGACAATCCGTGGCCCATTTCTAGGGTGGGCCCTGCTGGCAGCGGCCCGCGGCATTGTTGCGTGGATTGCGTTCGCCGACGTGAGAGCGTCCCCTGGCCTCAAACACCGTGGCGCGTGGCGGTATCCGGAGCGCCAAAGGCAAGGGAGACGCAACGTGGTGAAGGTCATCGTGCTCCTGCCGCGGCGGGGCGACATGAGCCCAGAGGACTTCGAGCAGCACCTGCGGGAGACTCATCTGCCCTTGGTCACCAAGCTGCCGGGACTGCGACGATTGGTGGTGAACCGGGTGCTTCCGGACCCGAATGGGCCGCCGCCGGCCTACGACGCCGTCGCCGAGGACTGGTTCGACGATGCGGCGGCGATGGGGGCTGCCTTCGCCTCGCCCGAGGGGCAGGCGGTAGCCGCCGACGTGCCGAACTACCTGGACGTGAGCCGGTTCGCGCTCCTGGTCGTCGAGGAGCGGGAGGTCCCCCTGCCGCCGGAATCCGCCGGGTCCCCTGCCGGCTGAGCGGGAGCCAATTTCCGCCGCTGGGCTCAGCTGCACAGTGGACACAATTCGACGCAGGCGATATGCAGCCGTGGCCATCAGGCGGATTGGAGCAGCGAATCGACGTTTTAATCTGCTTGACCTGGTCTTCGCTGATACACAGCCGTCTTTGACACGAAAGAGGTTCGCCGGTTCCAGGGATATGGCTGCTCACCGCAGGGACCAGGGTCTTGGCGAAGTGCGGGCTTGTCTGGTCGGTGACGACCCGGGCCAGGGCCGGACAGCTGGAGCGCGCCCGTGCAGCAGGCTCCCCGGGCGCAAGCCGCCGAAAATAGGGAGCTTGCCGACCGCAAGATAGGGAGCCCTGCCCATGTCGAGGATCGCCTCCGCTGCGACCCTCGAGGCTGCAACGAGATCCCGCCGACCAAGCGCCGACGGCGCACGGCGCGATCCGACAGGCCAGACATCGGCATCAGGAGGAATCATGCGCGAACGCGTTCGGGCAGCCCGATGGCGGCATGCCGCCACGAGGCTGGGTGCGGCGGCCGTGCTGGCCGGCGTGCTGGTCGGCGGCGGAGTCGCCGGGGCGCTCCTGGGCGGCGGGATCGGCGGACAGGCGCACGCCGTGGTCCGTCCGTCCGCTGACGTTTCGCACCCCAATCCGCCGCCCAACGACCCCAGGTAGATCCACCGGCGGCACCGCTGCCGAGACCCTGGGCCGAGAAAGGGTTCGACCGTGAACCGAGGAACCGCACGACGCGCGCTTCGAGCCGTCCCGCCGCTGGTGGCGCTGGCCGCCGTCGCCGCGCTTGCGACGCCGGCGCACGCCGACCCTCCCCCCAGCACCAGCGGGGGAGGCCCGT
>DASVXQ010000135.1:0-7351 GCA_036392615.1 Actinomycetes bacterium
GAAGAGGAGGAGACGCCCACCGGCCTCCACCTCGAGGCCGACCGTGACGAGGAGATCGAGGAGGCCGGCGAGCCGGCGCCGGCTCGCGCGGCCGCCCCCGCCCCGCGCCAGGGGCAGAAGCCACGTCCAGCCCAGCAACGCCGCAAGTCCTCCGGCCGGAAGCCATCAAGCTCGGCGAAGCGGCGCCGTCGCTGAAGGAGATCCGCCCGTGCCCATCGACACCAATCGCCTCCGCGCCCTGATCCGCGACGTTCCCGACTTCCCCCAGAAGGGCGTGGTCTTCAAGGACATCACGCCGCTGCTGGCCGATCCGGTGGCCTTCTCCTCGGTGATCGACGAGACGGTGGTCCACTTCGGGCGCGGCAACGTCGACCGGGTGGTCGGGATCGAGGCCCGAGGCTTCATCCTCGCCTCGCCGGTCGCCTACCACTTCGGCGCCGGCTTCGTGCCGGTGCGCAAGGCCGGCAAGCTGCCGGCCAGTGCCGAGGCGGAGGAGTACAACCTCGAGTACGGCACCGCCACGCTGGAGATCCACAACGACGCCATCGCCCCGGGGCAGCGTGTGCTGATCGTCGACGACGTGCTGGCGACCGGCGGGACCGCGCGGGCCTCCGCCCGGCTGGTGGAACGCCTCGGCGGCAAGGTCGTCGGCATCGCCACGCTGATCGAGCTGGAATTCCTCGGTGGGCGCAAGCTGATCGAAGGGTACGAGTTCTTCAGTTTGATTCGGTACTGAGTCCTACTCGTTCTCCGCGCATCCGTGCGCAATTGCAGCGATCGCGGGCGCACGTGAGGTACCTTGGTTGCTTGATCCAGGGTTGCCCCGTGCCTTGCGCGGGGTGTGAGCGAGGCGTGGTGGGCCGATGGCGCAGCAGCAGGGGGCGGCGGTCCCCGACGGGCTCGCGGTAGGTCGCGAGCCCCAGTCCACCTCGCCCGCGACCAGCCCCAACGGCGCCGCCGACGACGCCACCGCCGGCCTCGCCACCACCCTCCTGCGGCCGTACGACAGCAAGCCGGCGCCGATCCCGGACGTCGACCAGCTGCTCCGCCGGATCAAGCAGCGCAACGGGCGCGCCGACCTGGTCCAGGTCCGCCGCGCCTACGAGGTCGCCGAGGAGAAGCACACCGGCCAGCAGCGCAAGTCCGGCCAGCCCTACATCTCCCACCCGCTCGGCGTGGCGGTGATCGTGGCCGACCTCGGGCTGGACGCCACCTCGGTGATCGCCGCGCTGCTGCACGACGTGGTCGAGGACACCGCGATGACCCTGGCCGAGGTCGAGCGGCAGTTCGGCGCCGAGGTGGCCAAGATCACCGACGGGCTCACCAAGCTGGACCGCATCGGCTTCGAGACCCGCGAGGCCGCCCAGGCCGAGACCATCCGCAAGATGGTCATCGCCATGGCGCGCGACATCCGGGTGCTGCTGATCAAGCTGGCGGACCGGCTCAACAACATGCGCGACATCGGCTACCTGCCCCGCGAGAAGCAGGAGCGCAAGGCGCGCGAGACTCTGGAGATCTACGCCCCGCTGGCCAACCGCCTGGGCATGCACCAGGTCAAGTGGGAACTGGAGGACCTCGCCTTCGCGGCGCTCTACCCCAAGCGGTACGAAGAGATCGTCCGCATGACCAGCGAGCGCCAGCCGGAGCGCGAGAAGTACCTGACGACCGTGATCGACCAGGTCAACGCCCAGCTCAAGTCGCTGAAGATCCGCGCGGAGATCACCGGCCGCCCGAAGCACTACTACTCCATCTACGAGAAGATGGTGCTGCGCGGCAAGGAGTTCTCCGACATCTTCGACCTGGTCGGCGTGCGCATCCTGACCGACTCGATCAAGGACTGCTACGCCGCGCTCGGGCAGGTCCACGCGCTCTGGAAGCCGGTGCCGGGGCGCTTCAAGGACTACATCGCGATGCCCAAGTTCAACCTCTACCAGAGCTTGCACACCACCGTGGTCGGGCCGGGGGGCAAGCCGCTGGAGATCCAGATCCGCACCAAGTCGATGCACCAGACCGCCGAGTACGGCATCGCGGCGCACTGGCGCTACAAGACCCGCGACGGCAAGGGCGGGGTCACCACCGAGCAGGAGATGGGCTGGCTGCGGCAGCTGATCGACTGGCAGCGCGAGCTCTCGGACCCCAAGGACTTCATCGACAACCTGAAGACCGACCTCTACGTCGACGAGGTCTTCGTGTTCACCCCCAAGGGCGACGTCTTCCAGCTGCCGGCGGGCGCGACCCCGATCGACTTCGCCTACGCGGTCCACACCGAGGTCGGCCACCGCTGCGTCGGCGCGCGGGTCAACAAGCGGCTGGTACCGCTGGAGTACGCCCTGCAGAACGGCGAGACCGTCGAGATCTTCACCTCCAAGGCGCCCGACGCCGGGCCGTCCAGGGACTGGCTGGCGATCGTCAAGACGCCCAGGGCGCGCAACAAGATCCGGCAGTGGTTCTCCAAGGAGCGCCGCGAGGACGCCATCGAGGCCGGCAAGGAGTCGCTGGTCCGCGCGATGCGCAAGGCCGGTCTGCCGTTGCAGCGGCTCACCCAGGGCGGCGCGCTGGCGGCGCTCGCCTCGGAGATGCGCTTCCCGACGCTGGACGCGCTCTACGCCGCGGTCGGCTCCGGGCAGGTGACCGCCACCAGCGTGGTCAACCGGCTCCAGGCCGACCTCGGCGAGGAGGAGCAGGAGGACGACGACCTTCCCCTGCACCGCGCGATCCGGCCGGCCCGTTCGCTGCCGGCGAGCCGCGGCGTGCTGGTCAAGGGCGTCGACGACGTCTGGGTCAAGCTGGCGCGATGTTGCACCCCGGTGCCGCGCGACCCGATCATCGGCTTCGTGACCCGCGGCCACGGGGTCAGCGTCCACCGCTCCGACTGCCCCAACGCCGCCGACCTCCAGCGCCACCCCAACCGCATGATCGACGTGTCATGGGACAGCTCCGGCCCGTCGGTGTTCGCGGTCACCATCCAGGTCGAGGCGTTGGACCGCACCAAGCTGCTGCGCGACATCACCGAGGTGCTCTCCGACCACCACGTCAACATCGTGTCGGCCACGGTGGCCACCGGCCGCGACCGGATCGCCACCCTGCGCTTCACCTTCGAGCTGGCGGACATCTCCCATCTCGCCCACGTGCTGGCGGCGGTCAAGCGCGTCGAGGGCGTCTACGACGCCTTCCGGGTGGTCCCCCAGGCCGGCGGCACCGAGGAGGAGTAGTCGCCCGGTGCGCGCCGTGATCTACCGGGTTGCTTGGGCCCGGGTCCTGGTCGAGCGGGAGGTCGTGGGCGAGATCGGCCCCGGCCTGCTGGTGCTGGTTGGCGCGGCGCACGACGACGGGCCGGCCGAGGCCGCCTGGCTGGCCGACAAGGTCGTCGGCCTGCGGGTGTTCGAGGACGCCGAGGGCAGGATGAACCGCTCGCTGGCCGAGGCGGGCGGCGGTGCGCTGGTGGTCAGCCAGTTCACCCTCTACGGCGACGCCCGCAGGGGCCGCCGGCCCTCGTTCATCAGCGCCGCTCGGCCCGAGCACGCCGAGCCGCTGGTCGCGGCGGTCGCCGAGCGGCTGGCCGCCGCCGGGGTCAAGACCGCCACCGGCCGCTTCCGCGCGGAGATGACCATCGAGTCCGCCGGCGACGGCCCGGTCACCATCCTGCTCGACAGCGCCCGCACCTTCTGAAGCGGGATGGCCTCCTACGCGCTGCTGGTCCTGCCGGCCGCCAACCGCGTCTACGCGCAGGCGTCGCCGCGCCTGACCATGGCCGAGCTGGAGGTCTTCGACCGCTCGCTGCTCGGCGGCCGCATCGGCGGGATCGGGCGGACCACCATCGCCGGGGTGCCCTACGTGACCTTCTCGGCGCAGCGCCTGAGCGAGCGGGAGGTCCGCCTGCTCGCCAACCTCTCCTCGATCTACGCGCTGTTCGAGCGCGAGGGCGAGCTGCTGCGGCCGCTGCCGCTGCGGCGGCTGGACCGGTTCGACGACGACCTGGTCAGCATCCAGCGCTACCAGGGCAAGACCAACGAGCACTTCACCAAGCTGCTGGTCAACCTGACGCTGTGCGCCAGCGCGTTCGCCGGCGAGCTGCTGGAGCGCCGCTTCCGGCTGCTCGACCCGCTCTGCGGCCGCGGCACGACGCTCAACCAGGCGCTGCTGTACGGCTTCGACGCGGCCGGCATGGAGATCGACGGCCGCGACGTCGACGCCTACGGCCACTTCATCCAGACCTGGCTGAAGGACAAGCGACTCAAGCACCAGGCCAGCGCCGGCCCGGTGCGCCGCGACCACCGCACCGTCGGCCGCCGCCTGCGGGTCACCCTGGCGGCCAGCAAGCAGGCCTGGCGCTCGGGCGACACCCAGGAGCTCGAGGTGGTCAACGCCGACACCACCCGGGCGCTGGAGTTCTTCCGGCGCCGCTGGTTCGACGTGCTGGTGGCCGACCTGCCCTATGGCGTGCAGCATGGCAGCGCCGCTGGCCGCGGCCTCCAGCGGGGACCGGTCGAGCTGCTGGAGGCGGCCCTGCCGGTCTGGGCCGAGCTGCTGCGGCCGGGCGGCGCCGTCGGCGTCTCGTGGAACACCCACGTGGCCGGCCGTGACAAGCTGGCCGCGATCTTCTCCTCGGCCGGCCTGCGCGTGCTCGACGGCCCGCCCTGGGACCGGTTCCGCCACCGGGTGGACCAGGCGATCGAGCGCGACCTGCTGCTCGCCACGCGGGCCTGAGCCGGGCCGCGCGCCCGCGGCTCAGGCATCGCGCCGCTCGACCAGCGCGAAGGCGAGCAGCAGAGCCGCGGCGGCCCAGGCGGCGAGGATGCCGAGCCCGGCCCACGGCCCGACCGGCCTGGCCGAGCGGCCGGCGATCAGCTCCAGGCTGCCGGCGGTCGACTGCACCGCCAGCCCGGCGGTCATCGGCGCGAACCGCTGCACCGGTTCCCACAGCCGCTCCGGCAGGAAGCTCAGCGCCACCAGCGGCACGAACAGCAGCCCGAGCACGGTGGTGATCGCGCCGGCGGCGTGCCGCAGGACCGCGCCGGCGCCGACGCTCAGCAGCGCGAGCAGCGCCAGGTAGACGGCGCTGCCGGCCACCGCGCGCAGCGCCGCCGGGTCGGCCAGCGACGTCGGCGGGTAGCCGTTCGCCGCGGTGAAGCCGTTGCCGGCCAGGATCGGCTGTCCGGCTGAGAACGACAGCAGGCTGGCGACCAGCCCGGCCGCCAGCACGGCGGCGCCGACCACCGCCGCCTTGGCCGCCAGCACGACCCGCCGCCGCGGGTTGGCCAGGAAGCTGACCCGGATCATCCCGCTGGCGTACTCCGAGGTGACCGCGGTGACCGCCAGCGCCACCACCGCGATCTGGCTCAGGTAGACGCCCGACAGGCTCAGCATCACCACGTCCTCGTCGCCGGGATGGGCGGGGTCGCCGCCACGGGTCGACACCGACCCGCAGACGAACGCGCTGAGCAGCACCGTCAGGCCCACGGTCGCGACCGCCGCCCACCCGCTGGCCGGCACCGAGCGGAGCTTGGTCCACTCCGCGCGCAGCGCCTGGACCGCTCCGGCCCGCGGCCCGCGCCACCCGGCGCTCATGGCTCCGGGTCCAGGCCGGCGTCGCCGGCCTGGTAGTCGACCGCGTCCCTGGTCAGCTCCAGGTAGGCCGCCTCCAGTGAGGAGGACCCGCCGGCCGGCGCGGCCGCGTCCTGCCCGGCCGCGCCGGGCCCGCGCCCGCGGAGCAGCTCGCCCACGCTCGTGTCGGCCAGCAGCCGGCCGCGGCCGATGACCAGTAGGTGGTCGGCAGTGCCCTCCAGCTCGCGCAGCAGATGGCTGGACACCAGCACGGCCCGCCCCTCGCCGGCCAAGCTGCGCAGCAAGCCGCGGATCCAGCGGATGCCCTCCGGGTCGAGGCCGTTGACCGGCTCGTCGAAGATCAGCACCGGCGGGTCGCCGAGCAGGGCGGCGGCGATCCCCAGCCGCTGCCGCATGCCGAGCGAGAAGCCGCCGCTGCGGCGCCGCGCCACCTCGCTGAGCCCGACCAGCTCGAGCGCCTCGTCGACCCGCCGGGGCGGCAGGTCGTTGCTGCGCGCCATCCACAGCAGGTGGTCACGGGCGCGGCGGCCCCGGTGGGTCGCCGACGCGTGGAGCAGCGCGCCGACCTCTCGCAGCGGGCTGCGGAGCTGGCGGTAGGGCCGGCCGTTGACCCGCGCGGCGCCGGCGTCGGGCCGGTCCAGCCCGAGCAGCAGGCGCATGGTGGTCGACTTGCCCGCCCCGTTGGGCCCGACCAGCCCGGTCACCCGGCCCGGCGCCACGGTGAACGACAGCCGGTCCACCGCGGTGACGCGGCCGTAGCGCTTGGTGAGGCCGTCCGCCTCGATGGTTGCGTCCATGGCCACGACGGTAGAAGCCGGACCCGCCCGGCGCGTCACGCGGCCGGGCCATCTTCGGCGACCCCGCCCGCGGTGACGGCCGGGCTGGCCGTCACCCCGGAGGGTGACGGGGATCTCCCCGGCGGCGGTGACGCGCCCGCCCGCTCGTCGGGCGACAATTGCTGAATGCGGCGCGCGTGGAGAGCGGGACGGCCCCCAGGGGCGGGCCTGGTGGCGGGCGTGCGCGGCCGGGGGCCGTGGCTGCCGGCGGGCGTCGACCGGTCCCTGGCCGCCCCGCTGCTGCTCGGGCTCGCCGCGCTGGTCGAGACGGTGGTCGCCACCGGCGGGCCGTCGACCTCGGACGGCTCCACCGCGCTGCTGCTGAACCTGCTGGCGACCGTGCCGCTGGCGCTGCGGCGCCGCTGGCTTCTGGCGGCGGTGGCGGCCGTGGTCAGCGCGAACGCACTGCTGCTGGCCGCCAATGCCCACTGGACGGTGGCCGGGATCGTCGCGCTGCTGTGGGCGCTGTACCTGCTCGGCGCGCACGTCCGGCGGCGGGCGCTGCTGGTGCTCCCGTGCCTGCCGTTCGCGCTCAACGCGTTGTCGCCGTTCGGCGGCGAGCAGGCGGCGCTGTTCGCCGTGGTGCTGCTGGTGCTGGTGGTCGCCGCGCTGGCGCTCGGCGACGCGCGGCGGCTGCGCGCCCAGGCGATCGCCGAGCGGGACTCGAGCCGGCGGGCGATGCTGGAGGCGCGGCGCGACCAGGCCGCCCTGGCGGAACGCGCGCGGATCGCCAGGGACCTGCACGACGTGGTCGCCCACCACGTCTCGATGATCGCCATCCAGGCCGACACCGCCCGGCTGGCCACCCCCGGCCTGCCCGAGCAGGGCCGCGAGCGGCTCGCGGCGATCGGCGCCACCGCCCGCGACACCATGACCGAGCTGCGCAGCCTGCTCGGCGTGCTGCGCTCCGACGGCGAGGAGCAGCCCGGGCGCAGCCCGCAGCCCGGGCT
>DASVXQ010000136.1:0-34489 GCA_036392615.1 Actinomycetes bacterium
GCCACCTCGCTCGAGTTCGGCGTGCTCTCGCGCTTCACCGCCTTCGTCGCGCTCGACACCGTGGTGGTCGAGCGCGACGGCCGGCTGCACCGCGTCACCCAGCCGGTCGACCTCCCGCACGGCTGGGAGGCGCCGGAGCTCGAGCCCGTCGCCGTGCCGACCGCGATGGTCACGCACCGAGCCGGCGGGCTGCTCTCGGTCGACGACGCCCAGCCCCGCGTGGCCCGCATCAGCCCGCTCCCCGTGGAGTCGCCCGAGCGGATGCTCCCGCCGCGGCCGCCGGAGCACACCCGCCGCTTCTGGTCGCGGACGCCGGCGGACGCCGCCAGCCCGCCGGAGGGCGACCTCGTCGCCTACCGGCGCCGCGCCGCGGAGCTCGCGCGGGACCTCGAGGCCACCCCGGAGACCGCCCTGGCCGACCGGCTCGGCGCCGCAGCCGGTGAGCTCGCCGGCCTCGCCTCGGATCTGGAATCTGTCGGCGCGGAGCCCGGCTGGGTGGCGCGGCTGCTGGCGCTCGCGGCTGAGCTCGGCGGCCTCGCGGTGACGCCCGGAGCGGGCGCGCAACGGCTGCGCGACCTGCGCGACCGGGTGGTCGCCGCGCTGGCGGAATTCGCCGAGGAACCCTCTTAGCACTCGACTGGCATGAGTGCTAACATGCTGCGCGGCCGAGGGCCATACCCAAGGATTGCATTGAATCAGGCAGGCCCACCGTGAGGGAGGTAAGCCGCGCATGCCGAAGATCATTGCCTACGACGAGGACGCCCGCCGGGCGCTCGAACGGGGCATGAACCAGCTCGCCGACGCTGTGAAGGTGACGCTGGGGCCGAAGGGCCGCAACGTCGTGCTCGAGAAGAAGTGGGGCGCTCCCACCATCACCAACGATGGCGTCTCGATCGCCAAGGAGATCGAGCTCGAGGAGCCCTACGAGAAGATCGGCGCCGAGCTGGTCAAGGAAGTCGCCAAGAAGACCGACGACATCGCCGGTGACGGCACCACCACCGCCACCGTGCTGGCCCAGGCGCTGGTCCGCGAGGGCCTGCGCAACGTCGCCGCCGGCGCCAACCCGATGAGCCTCAAGCGCGGCATCGAGAAGGCCGTCGAGGTCGCCGTCGAGGCCATCAAGAACCAGGCCAAGGACGTCGAGACCCGCGACGAGATCGCCCACACCGCCACCGTGTCGGCCGGTGACCCCGAGATCGGCGAGGTCATCGCCAAGGCGATGGACGCCGTCGGCAAGGAGGGCGTCATCCAGGTCGAGGAGTCCAACACCTTCGGCATCGAGCTGGAGACCGTCGAGGGCATGCGCTTCGACAAGGGGCTCATCTCCGCCTACTTCGTGACCGACCCGGAGCGGATGGAGGCCGTCCTCGACGACCCCTACATCCTGATCGCCAACTCCAAGATCAGCGCGGTCAAGGACCTCCTGCCGGTGCTCGAGAAGATCATGCAGACCGGCAAGGCGCTGGTGATCATCGCCGAGGACGTCGACGGCGAGGCCCTGGCCACCCTGGTGGTCAACAAGATCCGCGGCACCTTCAAGTCGGTCGCCGTCAAGGCCCCCGGGTTCGGCGACCGCCGCAAGGCCATGCTGGAGGACATCGCCACCCTCACCGGCGGCCAGGTCATCAGCGAGGAGGTCGGCCTCAAGCTCGAGAACGTGACCATGGACCTGCTGGGCCGTGCCCGCAAGGTGATCGTCACCAAGGACGAGACCACCATCGTCGAGGGCGCCGGCAGCGAGGACGACATCAAGGGCCGGATCAACCAGATCAGGACCGAGATCGAGAACACCGACTCCGACTACGACCGCGAGAAGCTCCAGGAGCGGCTGGCCAAGCTGGCCGGCGGCGTCGGCGTCATCAAGGTCGGCGCGGCCACCGAGGTCGAGCTCAAGGAGAAGAAGCACCGCATCGAGGACGCCGTCTCCAACGCCCGCGCGGCAGTGGAGGAGGGCATCGTCCCCGGCGGCGGCGTGACCCTGCTGCGCGCCCAGGACGCGCTCGGCAAGGTCGACCTGACCGGTGACGAGGCGACCGGCGCGGTGATCGTGCGGCGCGCGCTCGAGGAGCCGCTGAAGCAGATCGCCGTCAACGCCGGCCTCGAGGGCGGCGTGGTGGTCGAGAAGGTCCGCGGGCTCGAGTCCGGCTTCGGCCTCAACGCGGCCACCGGCGAGTACGTCGACCTGCTCAAGGCGGGCATCATCGACCCGGCCAAGGTGACCAGGTCCGCGCTGCAGAACGCGGGCTCGATCGCCGGGCTGTTCCTCACCACCGAGGCGGTCGTGGCCGACAAGCCCGAGAAGGAGAAGGCGCCCGTCGCCCCGGGCGGCGGCGAGATGGACTTCTGAGCCACCCTGGCCAGAAGGCATCCAGCGACCGACGGGCGGGCCCCAGCGGGCCCGCCCGTTTCGCTTGCCTACAATGGCGCGTATGGACGACCTGGATCGCAAGCGCGCCGTGCTGCGCCGCGAGCTGGAGGCGACCGGGGGCGTGATGGTGGCGTTCTCCGGCGGAGCCGACTCGAGCCTGCTGCTGGCCGCCGCCGTGGAGGCGCTCGGCGACCGGGTGGTCGCCGCCACCGGCGTGTCGCCCAGCCTGGCCGAGCGCGAGCTCCAGGACGCCCGCGAGCTGGCCGCCGAGCTCGGCGCCCGCCACCTGGTGGTGCCGACCCACGAGCAGGAGCGTCCCGGCTACCTCGCCAACGGCCCGGACCGCTGCTACTTCTGCAAGGCGGAGCTGTTCGAGGTGCTGGCGCCGCTGGCGGCCTCGGAGGGCCTGGCGCTGGCGGTCGGCACCAACACCGACGACCTGGGCGACTGGCGCCCGGGCCAGCGGGCCGCCGCCGAGCGCGGCGTGCGCACCCCGCTGGTGGCCGCCGGGTTCTCCAAGCGGGACGTGCGCGAGGCGTCGCGCCGCATGGGCCTGCGCACCCACGACAAGCCGGCCGCCGCCTGCCTCGCCTCGCGGGTCGCCTACGGCATCCAGGTGACCCCGGCGCGGCTCTCCAGGGTGGAGCGCGCCGAGGCGCTGGTCCGGTCGGTGATCGCCGCCGCGGCCGAGGCCGGCGGGACCGCCCCGCGGGCGCAGCTGCGCGTGCGCGACCACGGCGACCTCGCCCGTGTGGAGGTCTCGCCCCCGGCCCTGCCGCTGCTGCTCGGCGATCCAACGCGCCAGCGCCTGGTCGAGGGCCTGCGCCAGCTCGGCTTCGCCTACGTCACCGTCGACCTGGAGGGCTTCCGCTCGGGCAGCATGAACGCCGCGGTCCGGCCATGACCGAGGTCCGCCGCCTGGTCCACTGCACCCTGCCGCCCGAGCTGGTCAGCCAGCCGATCCTGCACGGGCTGGCGCACTCCAGCGGCGCGGTGGTCAACGTGCACCGCGCGAACGTCGACGTCGAGGCCGGCGTGGCCTGGTTCATCCTGGAGCTTTCCGGTCCGGTCGACGAGGTCGAGCGCGCCGAGGCGTGGCTCCGCTCCCGGGACGTCACCGTCGAGCGCATCGAGGACCGCCCCGCCTGACCGGCCGGCCGCCGGGGACGCCGCGGGGCGGCCGGCGGATGCCGGCCGCCCCGCGGATGGTCGTCTACGAGGTCGCGTCGCGGCGGACCTCCTCGGCGTGCTGCTTGACGCTGCCGGCCAGGTCCTGGCCCTGCTGCCGGCCCTGCTCCTTGACGGTCTCGGAGGCGCTGTGCACCGCCTCCTGGGCCACCTGCCTGCCGCGGTCGAGGGTCTCCTGCCCGACCTCCCTGGCCTTGTCCTTGACCTGGTCGGCCACCGGACCGAGCTTGCGGTCCTCGACCCGGCTGGACGGCACGGCCAGGCCGGCGAGGAAGCCGAGCGCCGCCGCGCCGACGGCCATGCCGAGCGGGTTGCGCTGGGCCATCCCGGCCGCCCGCCGGGCCGTCTGCTTGACCTCGCCCCGGCTCGGCGTGGCGCCGCGCACGCCGTCGGCCGTGTCGCCGACCTTGTCGCCGGCGCGCGAGGCCGTCCCGGCGATGGCGTCCTTGGCGCGGGCGGCGGTGTCGCCGACCTTCGACCTGACGCTGTCGACCTTGTCGCTCACGGCCTCGCGGGCCCGGGACGGCACGTCGGCCTTGTAGCCGATGGCGTCGACCGTCTCGTTCATCTCCATCCTGGTGCGCTCTATTTCTTCGCGGATGGCATCCGGGTCTTGGCCCATTGCACGTCCTCCTTCACGGTCTCGACGGTCTGCTCCGGCACGAGCGGGGCGGCCTGCTTGACCTTGTCGCGGCCCCGCAGGGCCAGCACCGCGGCGACCGCGGCGAACACCACGGCGACGATCAGCGCCGCCACCGTGGCCGGCATGACCGCGTCGAGTGCCAGGATCAGGCAGGCGGTCAGCGCGCCCAGGGCGGCCATGCCGACCGCGCCGGCCGCGCCCATCAGCCCCGCGCCGGCGCCGGCCTGGCGGCCCTTGGCGGTCAGCTCGGCCTTGGCCAGGTCGAGCTCCTGGTGGACCAGCCGGGTGGTCTCCTCGGAGAGCCGGCTGAGCAGCTCGGGCAGCGAGCGCTCCCGCAGGTCCTCGCTCGTGTCGGCGTCACCGGACTGCTGGGTCGCCATGCTCACCCCTCCGGGTAGCGGTTGGTGGCGTACCGGTCGTCCACCGGGAACGCCGTCTCCGGCAGGGTCTCGGGGACGGGCTCCGGGATCGTCTCCACGACCGGCGGGGTGGCGGCCACGCGCGACCCCTCGGTGGCCCAGGGGGTGGCGCCGCCGTCCGCCGACCGGAACTCGCCGGTCCTGGCGGGCGACTCGTCGCCGCGCCCGGCGGACGACTCGTAGCGGCGGCCGCTGGACGCCTTGAGGAAGCGCGAGGCGACGAAGCCGAGCGCCACCGCGCCGGCGGCGACCGCCCACGGCTGCTTGCGGGCGTAGCGCTCGACGTCGCCGAGCATCCGCTCGCCGTCCGCGTTCCGCAGGTAGCTGCCGAGCGAGTCCACCCGGTCGGCGACCTGCTCGGCGAGCCTGGCGGGCGTCTCCTTGCCCTGGCGGCGCAGCTCCTCGGCGACGTTGCGTACGTCGTTGGCGGTGGAGTGGACCTGCTCGCCGGCGTTGGTCGAGCGTTGGTCGATCTGCTCGCGGAGCCGCCCGCGGACCTGGCCGAAGGCGTTGCCGGCCTTGGCCTGGACCGTCTGGGCCCCCTCGCGTGCCTGCTGTCTCACCTGGTCGGTGGTCGATCCTGCGCTGGGATCGGTCATCTCAAGCTCCTCGTTGCTCACGCATGCCGATGGAAGCCCGCCGGCGGTCGAGGCCGGGCGGGGGCGTTCCTGTTTCGAGGCTCGCCGCGGCGAGCGGTCGCGCAGCGCGAGGTCAGGGCGCCGCATGGCGGAGATATGGTGGTCGTCGACGACACCCTCGGGCCCGCAGGACGGGAGCACGGTCCTGCCGACGATGAAGCGTTCCTGCCGGCTGCAGGGGCCTAACCGCTGGAATCTGCCGCAAACCTCGTGGCCGGAGACCCGGCGGGAATTTCGGAAAACGGTGTCCGGGCTGGCCAGGTGCTCAGGCCGCGCCCGGCTGGACGATGCCGGTCTCGTAGGCCAGCACCACCGCCTGCACGCGGTCGCGGAGGTCCAGCTTGGAGAGGATGCGGCCGACGTGGGTCTTGATGGTGGTCTCGCTGACCACCAGCTGGTCGGCGATCTCCGCGTTCGACATCCCCCTGGCGACCAGGCCGAGCACCTCGAGCTCCCGCGCGGTCAGCGCCTCCAGCGCGGCGGAGCGCGAGCGCTGGGGGTCGGGCAGCTTGGAGGCGAACCGGTCGAGCAGGCGGCGGGTCACCGACGGCGCGATCAGCGCGTCGCCGTGGGCCACCACCCGGATCGCCTCGACCATGTCCTCCGGCGGCGCGTCCTTGAGCAGGAAGCCGCTGGCGCCGGCGCGCAGCGCGCCGAGGACCAGTTCGTCGAGGTCGAAGGTGGTGAGGATCAGCACCCGCACGGGGTCGCGCGCGTCCGGCCCGGCCAGGCGCCTGGTCGCCTCGATCCCGTCCATCCGCGGCATGCGGATGTCCATCAGCACCACGTCGGGCCGCACGTGACCGGCCAGCTCCAGCGCCTCGGTCCCGTCGCTGCCCTCGCCCACCACCTCGATGTCGTGCTCGGCCTCGAGGATCATCCGGAACCCGGTCCGCATCAGCGGCTGGTCGTCGACGATCAGCACCCGGATCATCGCGCCACGGCCTCCAGCGGCAGGTCGGCCAGCACGCGGAAGCCGCCCTGCGGCAGCGGGCCGACCTCCAGCCGCCCGCCGAACAGCGCGACGCGCTCGCGCATCCCGATGAGGCCCTGGCCGTGGCCGCCGTTGGCGGTCGCGGCGGCGGCGCGCCCGTCGTCGACCACCTCGATGCGCAGTGAGCCGCTGCCGTAGCGCAGCCGCACCTCGGCCTGCGCCGGGCCGGCGTGCTTGCGGATGTTGGTCAGCGCCTCCTGCACGATCCGGTAGGCGGACAGGTCGACGCCGGCCGGCAGCGCCCGTGGCTCGCCCTCGACCTCCAGGCGCACCCGCAGGCCGGCCGCGCGTGCCTGCTCGACCAGCGTGGCCACGTCGGTCAGCCGCGGCTGCGGGTCCAGGCTGGTGGGCTCGTCGCCGTTGCGGAGCACGCCCACCAGCCGGCGCATCTCGTGCAGCGCCTGCCTGCCGGTCGACTCGATCGAGGTGATCACCTCCTGCGCCCGGTCCGGTCGCGCCGCCGCCACCCGCCGGGCCGCGCCCGCCTGCACCACCATGACACTCACCGCGTGGGCGATCACGTCGTGCAGCTCCCTGGCGATCCTGGAGCGCTCCTCGGCGACCGCCAGCTGGGCGCGGCGCTCCCGCTCGGCGGCCAGCTGCCGGTTGAGCGCCTCCAGCTCGGCGGTGTGCCGCCGGCGGTTGCGCTGGAGCAGGCCGAGGAACCAGGCGAAGGCGAAGGTGGCGAAGTTCACCACGTACTGCTGCGGCTGCGTCGGCTCCTGCGGGTACTTCAGCTGGGCGATGACCAGCACCGCGGCGAGCGCGACCGCGAACACCAGGCCGGCGGTCACCGCCGTGCGGCGGCTCGAGTGCCCCGCCACCGAGTAGACGGCCACCACCAGCGCCAGGTCGGCCGCGGTCGGCCGGAAGCCGGCCAGCAGCAGCGCCAGGGCGGCCGCGGTGCTCGCCGTGAGCACGGCGATCGGCTGGCGCCGCCGCCAGGTCAGCGGCAGCGTCTCCGCCGCCAGCAGCAGCACGCCCACCACACTGCCAGAGCGGAAGTCGAGCCCCAGCGCGCGCGAGGCCGGGTCCTCGATGAACAGCTGGGGCAGCGCCACCACCAGCAGGAACGCGCCGAGCAGCGCGTCGGCCACGGTCGGGTTGACGTGGCGGGCGCGCTGCACCAGCGAACGCCAATCGCTCATGCCGCGAAGGTAGCAACGCGTCCGTTGCCCCGGCATCCTGCCGCGAGACGATTAGCTGGTCATCCCCGAGGATGACGGCGCCAGCACGTAGCCGGCCGCGGCCTCCAGGTCGGCCACCACCGCGTCGGCGGCGCCGAAGTCCATCCCGGCGGTCAGCGGGTTGGGGATGGCGACCGCGTGCATCCCCGCCGCCCGGGCGGCTGCGACCCCGTGGAAGGTGTCCTCCAGCGCGACGCAGTCCGCCGGGTCGGCCTGCAGCAGCGAGGCGGCCAGCAGGTAGCCCTCCGGGTCCGGCTTGCCGCGGCGGACCTCCTCGCCGGAGACGACCACCTCGAAGGCCGGGCGTACCTGGAGCCAGCGCAGCACGAACTCCACGTACGCGCTGGTCCCCGACGACACCACCGCCAGCCGCAGCCCGGCGGCCTCCAGCCGGGCGACCGCCTTGTCGAGCCCGGGCATGGGTTGCACTCCCTCGCCTTCGAGCAGCTCCCAGAAGATCGCCTCGCGCTCGGCGAACACCTGGTCGGGTGGCTGGCCGAGCCGGGCGGCCAGCGCGTCGGTCAGGTCGCGGACGCGCCGGCCCATCATCTCGTCGCGCAGGTCCTCGTCGAGCACCACGCCGGCGCGCTCCACGTACAGGTCGTTGGCGCGCTCGTGCAGCGGCTCGGAGTCGGCGATCACCCCGTCGAGGTCGAACACCACCTGCCGCGCGAGCGGCATCGCGGCGCGCTCAGGAGGCCGGCGGCGCGGCGGTCGGCTCCATCCCGTCGCCGTCCCCGGACGGGCGGGAGACGCCGGCCGGCGCGGTCGCCGAGGCGATCACCGGCACCACCTGGCGGGTGGTGATGATCTCGTCGACCATGCCGTACTCCAGCGCCTGGTCCGCGCTCATGATGAAGTCGCGGTCGGTGTCCCTGGAGATCTTCTCGACCGTCTGGCCGGTGTGCTCGGCCATGATCTCGTCCAGGACCCGCCGCAGGCGCAGGATCTCGCGCGCCTGGATCTCGATGTCGGCGGACTGCCCGCGGGCGCCGCCGGACGGCTGGTGGATCAGGATGGTCGAGTGGGGCAGGGCGAAGCGCTTGCCCTTGGTCCCGGCGGCGAGGATCACCGCGGCGGCCGAGGCGGCCATGCCCATGCAGATGGTGGAGATGTCGGGCTTGACGTACTGCATGGTGTCGTAGATCGCCAGCAGGTCGGTGATCGAGCCGCCCGGCGAGTTGATGTAGAGGTTGATGTCCTTGTCGGGGTCCTCGGCCTCGAGGTGGAGCAGCTGGGCCATCACCAGGTTGGCGATGGTGTCGTCGATCGGGGTGCCGAGGAAGATGATGCGGTCCTTGAGCAGGCGCGAGTAGATGTCGAACGATCGCTCACCGCGACTGGTCTGCTCGATGACGATCGGCACCAGGTTGGCGTCGGCCATGTGAAACCCTCCGGGGCAGCAAGCTGCGCAGCTGGCGGGGCACCCGCCGGCGCCCGCCCCTCGATGAAGTCTTTGACCAGGCGAGGGTAGCGCATCGGGCGCGACCTCCGGGCGTCCGAAGGGATTCGCCACGGTGACCAATCCGCACCGGAGGCGGCGCCGAATGCAGCTCGACACGCAACCGCCTCGCCAGGAAGTAGGTGCTCGAAATGCAGGCCCGCCGTTTCGCCCTGGTGTTCGGAGCCGTCTACGTGGCGGTCGGCATCCTTGGCTTCGTCGTGACCGGCTTCTCCGGCTTCGCCGCCACCTCTGGCGACAAGCTGCTGTTGTTCGGCGTCAACCCGCTGCACAACCTGGTCCACATCGCGGTCGGGGCCGTCTGGCTGATCGCCTCCCGCAAGGAGTCGACCGCCCGCCTGGTCAGCGCCCTGATCGGCGCCGTCTACCTGCTCGTCGGCGTCCTCGGCCTGTTCCTCGCCGGCGGCACCTCCGAGCTGAACCTCCTCAACCTGAACCAGCCCGACAACCTGCTCCACTTCGCCAGCGCCCTGCTCGCCCTCTACTTCGGCCTGTCCCCCCGCCGCACCCCGGCGTCGCCCGAGCCCATTCGCACTGACGCCCCGCTGCTCTAGATCCCTAGATGTAGACGCCCGTAACCGGCCAAGGGGGGAGCTTGCCTCCCCCCGCCGCCCTGTACCCGGGCACCCCGCCACGCCGCGAGGGGGGAGCCTCGAGGGGGGAGCGTCAGCTCCCCCCTCGACTAATCAAGCGCCACCAGCTCCAGGTACTGCTCGTCCCAGACGTCCACGCTGCCCTCTGGCATGAACAGCACCCGGTCGGGCTCGAAGCTGCGCACGAAGGGGGTGTCGTGGCTCACCAGCATCACCGCGCCGCCGTAGGACGCGAGCGCCGAGCGGACCGCCTCGACCGCCTGCACGTCGAGGTTGTTGGTGGGCTCGTCGAGCAGCAGTACGTTGTGCCGCCCGACCACCAGCCGCGCCAGCGCGAGCTTGGTCTTCTCGCCGCCGGACAGGGTGGCGACCCGCTGGTTGGCCTGGTCCCCGCCGAGCAGGAAGTGGCCAAGCACGCCGCGCAGCACGTCGTCGGTGGTCACCGCGGTGGCGCGCATCACCTCCATGGCGGTCGCATCCAGGTCGAGGCCCTCGTGCTCCTGGGCGTAGTAGCCGAGCGCGGCGCCATGGCCGTAGCGCACCTCGCCGGCGTCGGGCTGGTCCACCCCGGCGAGGATGCGCAGCAGCGAGCTCTTGCCGGCGCCGTTGAGGCCCAGCACCAGCAGCCGCTCGCCCCGCTCCAGGTCGACGCTGAGCTGCTTGAACACCGGCGGCCCGCCGTAGGAGCGCGCCAGGTCGGTGGCCTGGAGCGCCACCCGGCCGACCGGCGGCGGGCTCGGGAAGCGCACCGCCACCTTGCGGCCGGAGCGCCGCTCCGGGGTGAGCGAGGCCTTCATGCGCTCGACCCGGCGCTCGGTGACCATCGCCCGGCGGGCCATGGTCTCGTTCGAGTGGCGGTACTTCTCGACGAAGGCGCTGAGCCGCTTGATGTCGCGCTCCAGCACCTTGCGCTGGCGCGCCTCCGAGGCGGCGCGGACCTCGCGCTCCTTGAGGTACTGGGTCCAGGTGCCCTGGTAGCTCTCGATCGAGGCGGTCAGCGGGTCGAGCGCCAGCACCGCGGTGATGTCGGCGTCCAGCAGCGGCAGGTCGTGCGAGACCACCAGGATCCCGCCGGAGAAGTCGGCCAGGAAGCCGGCCAGCCACTGCTTGGCGTCCGCGTCGAGGTGGTTGGTCGGCTCGTCGAGCAGCAGGGTGGTCGCCTGGCTGAGCAGCACCCTGGCCAGCTCCACACGGCGGCGCTCGCCGCCCGACAGCGTGGCCAGCGGCCGGTCCAGCCCGCCGGCCGGCACGCCCAGGCCGGCGGCGATACTGCGCGCCTCGGACTCGGCGCGGTAGCCGCCGTCCATCTCGAAGCGCTCCTGGAGGTTCGAGAAGCGCTTGATGGCGCGGTCGCGGGCGCGCGCGTCGGCGCTCTCGTCGATCCGCCGGCGGGCGTCCTCGAGCCGTGCCTTGGCGTGGTCGAGCCCGCGCGCCGACAGCAGCCGCTGGAGCCCGGTCGACGAGGCGACCGGCGGCGACTCCTGCGGCAGCCAGGCGAGCGTGCCGGTGAAGGCCACCCCGGGGACGCGCTGGGCGTCCTCCTCGTCGGCCAGATCGGCGCCGCGCAGCGCCCCCGCCGCCCGGGCGGCGGCGGCCAGGGTGCCGAGCAAGGTGGTCTTGCCGGCGCCGTTCGGCCCCACCAGCCCGACCACGTCGCCCGGGCTGACGGTGAAGCTCGCATCGGCCACCAGCAGGCGGGGGCCGATCTCGACGGTGAGGTCCGTGGCGCGGAGCATGACGGATCGATCCTGGTCGTGTGGGATCCCGTTGTGAGGGCAGGCGGTGGCGGCCGGATGACGGTCGCCGGGTCCCGATGGTCCGGGAGCGGCCTTCGCCGGTCAAGCGAATTGGCCGCTCAGGCCGACGCCGCCCGTTCCACGATACTCGGCGCGGTGCCGTCGTCGCCCACCTGGTGGCAGGCGACCAGGTGGCCCCGGCCGGTCACGTCGCGCAGCGCCGGCACCTCGCTGCGGCTGCGCTCATCCGCCAGCGGGCAGCGCGTGTGGAAGCGGCAGCCGGGCGGCGGGTCGAGCGGGCTGGGCAGGTCGCCGGTGAGCACCACCCGCTGGCGCCCTCGCTGCTCGGCGGGGTCCGGCACCGGCGCGGCCGACAGCAGCGCCTGGGTGTAGGGATGCTTGGGCGAGCGGAACAGCTCCTCGTGCGGGGCGGTCTCGGCCAGCGTACCCAGGTACATCACCGCCACCCGGTTGGCGACGTACTCGACCACCGCCAGGTCGTGGGTGATGAACAGACAGGCGAACCGGCGCCGGCGCTGCACCTCCACCAGCAGGTTGAGGATCGACGCCTGCACCGAGACGTCCAGCGCCGAGGTCGGCTCGTCGGCGATCAGCAGCGACGGCTCGACCGACAGGGCCCTGGCCAGCCCGGCCCGCTGGCGCTGCCCGCCCGACAGCTCGTGGGGGTAGCGGCCGATCAGCTCCGGCCGCAGCCCGACCTCGTGGAGCAGCCCGACCTCGTGGAGCAGCCCGGCCACGCGGTCGCGCAGCGCGGCGCCGCGGGCCAGGCCGTGGCGCCGCAGCGGCTCGCCGACGATCGAGCCGACGTCCATGCGGGGGTTGAGCGACGACGACGGGTCCTGGAAGACGATGTGCATCTCGCGGCGCAGCGGCCGCAGCCGCCGCTGCGGCAGGTGGGTGATGTCGGTGCCCTTGAGCCGCACGGTGCCGCCGGTCGGCTCGATCAGCCGGGTGACGCAGCGGCCCACGGTCGACTTGCCGCTGCCGGACTCGCCGACCAGGCCGAGGACCTCGCCCTCGCGCAGCTCGAACGACACCCCGTCGACCGCCCGCACGACCCCCCGGCCGCGCACGGTGAAGTGCTTGGTCAGGTCCTCGACCTCCAGCACGACGTCAGGCATGGTTCGAGTCTCCCGGGTGGAAGCAGGCGACCAGGTGGTCCGGGCGGACCTCCTCCAGCGGAGGCACCTCCGAGCGGCAGCGGTCGTCCGCGCGCGGGCAGCGCGGCGCGAAGCCGCAGAACGGCAGGGTGCGCTCCAGGCTCGGCACCATGCCCGGGATCTCCTGGAGCCGCCCGTCGGCCGACGCCCTGCTCATCGTCGGCACGGCGCCGAGCAGGCCGAGCGTGTAGGGGTGCTGCGGGGAGGCGAACAGGTCGGTGGCGCTGGCCTCCTCGACCTTGCGGCCGGCGTACATCACCATCACCCGGTCGGCCACGTCGGCGACCACGCCGAGGTCGTGGGTGATCAGCACGATCGCGGTGCCGAGCCGCTCGCGCAGGTCGCGCAGCAGGTCGAGGATGCCGGCCTGGATGGTCACGTCCAGCGCGGTGGTGGGCTCGTCGGCGATCAGCACCCTGGGGTCGCAGGCGACCGCCATGGCGATCATCACCCGCTGGCGCAGCCCGCCGGACAACTGGTGGGGGTACTCGTCCAGCCGCCGCCGCGGCTCCGGGATGCCGACCAGCTCGAACAGCTCGACCGCGCGGCGGCGGGCGTCCTGCCGGCTGAGGCGCTCGTGGCGGCGCAGCACCTCGCCGACCTGCCGGCCGACGGTCAGCACCGGGTTGAGCGAGGTCATCGGCTCCTGGAAGACGAAGCCGACCTGCTTGCCGCGGATGCCGCGCAGCCGCGCCGGCGGCATCCGGGTGAGGTCCTCCCCGTCGAGCCAGACGTGCCCGTCGACCGTGGCCGTCCGCGGCAGCAGGCCCACCACCGACAGCGCGGTGACCGTCTTGCCGCAGCCCGACTCGCCGACGATCGCCAGCACCTCGCCCGGCTCCAGCCCGAACGACACGTCGTCCACCGCGTACACGAACCCGCTCTCGGTGCGGAACCGGACCGAGAGACCCTCGACGTCCAGGACGGGCTTCATCGCCACGCCTTGGGGTCGAGGGCGTCGCGCAGGCCGTCGCCCATCAGGTTGAAGGACAGCGCCGCCAGCACGATCGCCACTTCCGGAAGCACCGCCAGCCAGGGGCGCCTGGGTGATGAACTGCTGCGCGCTGGCGAGCATGACCCCCAGCGACGGGGTCGGCGGCTGCACGCCCAGGCCGAGGAACGACAGGATCGCCTCGTCGATGATCGCCACCGGGATCGCCACGGTGGCCTGCACGATCAGCGCGCTGAGCGCGTTCGGCAGGATGTGCCTGCCGAGGATCACCAGGTCGGAGGCGCCGTTGGCGGTGGCGGCCTCGACGTAGTCCTCCTCGCGCAGGCTGATCGTCTCGCCGCGGACCACACGCAGGATCAGCGGGATCTCGGCGATTCCGATGGCGATGGTCGCGTTGGTCAGCGACGGCCCCAGGATCGCGGTGATGCCCACCGCCAGCACCAGGAACGGGAAGGCCAGCAGCAGGTCGGTGAAGCGCGACACCAGCGGGTCGAACCAGCGGCGGTAGTAGCCGGCCAGCAGGCCGAGCGGCACCGCCACCGCCATGGCGATGGCCACCGCCAGCACGCCCACCTGGAGCGAGGCGCGCAGCCCGTACAGCACCCGCGAGAGCTGGTCGCGGCCGAGGTCGTCGGTACCCAGCCAGTGCGCCGGCGAGGGCGGCTGGAACGCCTGGTTGAAGTTGGTCGCCGCCGGGTCCGACGGCGCGATCAGCGGGGCCAGCAGCGCCGCCAGCACGAACACGCTGGCGATCACCAGCCCCACCACCGCCGGCCGGTGCCGCACGAAGCGGCGCCGCAGGCGCTGGCCCCTGCGGACCCTGGCGGGGGCGAGCTCCAGGTCGGCGGTGGTCATGCCGCGGCCCCCGGCAGCCGGATGCGCGGGTTGGCGACCGAGTACAGCAGGTCCACCAGCAGGTTGGCGACGATGTACGCGGCGGCGCTCACGATGGCGACGCCCTGGATGATCGGGTAGTCGCGGGTGAACACCGCCTCGACGATCAGCTTGCCGAAGCCCGGGATGACGAACACCTGCTCGGTCACCACCGCCCCCGAGATCAGCAGGCCGAGCCGCAGCCCCAGCGGGGTCAGCACGGTGATCAGGCTGTTGCGCAGCGCGTGGCCGAGCACCACCTGCGGCTCGGAGAGGCCCTTGGCCCTGGCGGTGCGGACGTAGTCGGCGCCCAGCGACTCGAGCATCGCCGAGCGCGTCTGGCGCATCAGCACGGCGGCGAACTGGCCGCCGAGCACCAGCGACGGCAGCGCCATGCGCCGCAGGTTGTCGACCGGGTCGCTGAAGAACGGCGTGAAGCCCGAGGCGGGGAACCACCGCAGGATGATGGCGAACACCAGGATCAGCATCAGCCCGAGCCAGAAGCTCGGCACGACAAGCCCAGCAGCGAGGCGCCGTTGGAGAGCCACTCCCAGCCGGAGCCGCGCCGCACCGCCGCCAGGACCCCGCTGCCAACCCCCAGGACGATCGCCACCAGCATGCTGAGGAAGGTGAGCTCCAGGGTCACCGGCAGGCGGGTGACGATGGTGTCCGACACGCTCAGGCCGGTGCGCAGCGAGTCGCCCAGGTTGCCCTGGGCGAGCTGCCCGATCCAGCGGCCGTACTGCACCGGGATCGGCTGGTCCAGGCCGTACTTCTGGCGGACCTGCGCGATCGCCACCGGGTCCTGCTCCTCGCCGGCGAGCACCGCCGCGGGGTCGCCGGGCAGGGCGCGGATGCCCAGGAAGACCACGATCGTGGCCAGCAGGAGCGTCAGCAGTGACTGCCCTGCCCGGCGGAGCACGTAGGCGCTCATGCGAGCGACCCGGAGCCCTCAGCTCGCCGTGTTGCCGGCGAAGGCCACCCGGATCAGCGAGTCGGCGAACACCTGGATCCCGCCGACCTTCTTCGACGCGCCGATGAAGGTCGTTGGTGCGGTACAGGTAGATGATGCTGTCGCGCTGCTGGGTCGCCTTGATGATCTGGCCGTAGAGCTGCTTGCGCTGGTTGACGTCGTTGATCGTGCGCGCCTGGAGGATCATGTCGTCGATCGCCTTGTCACTGGCGCGGCTGATGTTCTGCGAGCCCTGCGACAGCCGGAAGTTCGAGATGTTGCCGTCGGGGTCGACCCGGCCGGACCAGCCGACCTGGAAGGTCTGGTACTTGCCGGCGTCGGAGGCGTCGAGCGCGGCCGCGAACTCCACCGGGCGCAGCTTCACCGCGAAGCCGCCGTCCTTGGCCATCGACTGGATGGCCTGGCCGATCCGCGCCGCCAGCGGGCTGTTGTCGGTCATCAGCTCGACCGGCACCGGGGTCTTGACGCCGGCCTGCTGCAGCAGCGTCTTGGCCTGGTTGGGGTCGTGCGGCGGGCACTGGCTCAGCGCCGGCGTGGCGAACGGGCTGTTCAGCGGGATCGGGCTGCAGGTCGGCTCGTAGAGCCCGTTGAACACCACCTTGTTGAGCGCCTCGCGGTCCAGGCTCAGCTCGAAGGCCTGCCGCACCTTCTGGTCGCTGGCGAGCGCCCCGGGAACCTTGCCGGCCGGCGCCGGGTAGAGGCCCTTGGTGTTGTTCAGGTTGATGCTGATGCCCTGGTAGCCCAGCGAGCCGGCGGTGATCAGCTGGAGGTTCGAGTCGTTGCGCACGCTGGCGACGTCGCTCGGCTGGATCTGGTCGGCCACCTGGATGTCGCCCGAGCGCAGGTTGGCCAGGCGGATGTTGTCGTCGGGGATCGGCTTGTAGACGATCTTGTCGAGGTGGACCTTGTCCTTGGCGTAGTACTGGTCCGACTTCTGCACCACGATGCGGTCCTGCGCGACCCGCTCGACGAACTTGTAGGGGCCGACGCACACCGGGCTGGTGCCGAACTTGTCGCCCAGCTTGTCGAGCTGCTGCGGCGACATGACCATGCCGGAGCGGTCGGCCAGCACCGCCGCCAGCGGCGCGAACGGCTGCTTGAGGTCGATCTGCACGGTCGAGTCGTCGACCGCCTTCTCGCCGGCGACCGCGAGCAGCTCGGACTGGCGCTGCGAGCCGTTGAGGGTGCGGTGCCGGTCGAGCGACTTGACCACCGCCGCGGCGTTGAAGTCGGTGCCGTCGTTGAACTTGACGCCCTGGCGCAGCTTGATGGTCACCGTCTTGCCGTCCGGCGAGATGGTCGGCATCGACGCGGCCAGCTGGGGTACGACCTGAAGGTTGTTGTTGATGTCGTAGAGCTTCTCGCATATGGAGGTGAAGACCATGCGGCCCACCAGCGTCCTGGCGAGCGTCGGGTCGAGCTGGTCCGGGTCGTCGGCCAGCGCGACCGTCAAGGTCCCGCCGTTGCGAAGCGCGCCCGTCGGGGCGTTGGAGCTGCCACCCGAGCTCGAGTTGTCGCCCACCGGGCCGCACGCCGCCAGCAGCAGCGCACCGCTTACGAGCAGGGCCCACCATGCCCACCGCTTCATCTGCCCGCTCCTTGATCGGTGATCGCGGCATACAGTTGCACTGCGAACGATCTGCCAATAGTTCCGAGAAGTAGGCAGTTTCTGTAAATAGCTAGCTATAGCTGCAGTATCGGGCTAAGACGGTAAAGGAGCCGAGGCCGGGTGATCGGGACACGTCCAGAGCTGCGGGGCGCCTATGGCATGGTGTCCTCGACCCACTGGCTCGCCTCCGCGGCCGGCATGTCGGTGCTGGAGCGGGGCGGCAACGCCTTCGACGCCGCGGTCGCGGCCGGCCTGGTGCTCCAGGTGGTCGAGCCGCACCTCAACGGCCCGGGCGGCGAGGTCCCGATCCTGGCGTACAGCGCCGAGCGCTCCGGCGCGCTGGCCATCTGCGGCCAGGGCGTCGCCCCGCGGGCGGCCAGCATCGCGCACTTCCGCGAGCTCGGCCTCGACCTGGTCCCCGGCAGCGGGCTGCTGCCGGCCTGCGTGCCCGGCGCCTTCGGCGGCTGGTTGGAGCTGCTCGGCCAGTTCGGCAGCATGCGCCTTCGCGACGTGCTGGAGTACGCGATCGGCTACGCGGACGGCGGCTACCCGCTGGTGCCGCGGATCACCGACTCCATCGCCGGGGTCGAGCGGCTGTTCCGCGAGGAGTGGCCCGGCTCGGCCGAGCTGTACCTGCCGGGCGGGGCGGTACCGCGGCCCGGCAGCTCCTTCCGCAACCCGGCGCTGGCCGCCACCTGGCGCCGCGTGCTGGCCGAGGCGGAGGCGGCCTCCCGCGACCGCGAGGCTCAGATCGAGGCCGCCAGGGCCGCCTTCTACCAGGGCTTCGTGGCCGAGGCGATCGACCGCTTCGTGGCCACCACCGAGGCGATGGACTCCAGCGGCGAGCGCCACCGCGGCCTGCTCACTGGCGAGGACATGGCCGCCTGGCGCGCCGAGGTCGAGCAGCCGGTGGCGGTCGACTACCACGGCGTGCAGCTCTGCAAGACCGGGCCGTGGGGCCAGGGGCCGGTGTTCCTCCAGCAGCTCCGCCTGCTGGAGGGCTTCGACCTGGAGGCCATGGGCGCCGGCAGCGCCGACCTCGTCCACACCGTCACCGAGTGCGGCAAGCTCGCCTTCGCCGACCGCGAGGCCTGGTACGGCGACCCCCGCTTCGCCGACGTCCCGCTGGACGCCCTGCTGGACCCGGCCTACGCCGACCGGCGCCGCGCGCTGGTGGAGGCGACCGCCTCGCTGGAGCTGCGGCCCGGCTCGGTCGCCGGGCGCGAGCCGCGGCTGCCGCCGCAGGTGCTGGACACGAGGCTGCGCGAGCAGGCCGGCCTGGCCGCCGGCATGGGCGTCGGCGAGCCGACCCTGGCGCGCGACAACCCCGATGCCAACGACACCTGCCACGTGGACGTCGCCGACCGCTTCGGCAACATGGTCGCCTGCACCCCCAGCGGCGGCTGGCTGCACAGCTCCCCGGTCATCCCTGAGCTGGGCTTCTGCCTCGGCACAAGGGGCCAGATGTTCTGGCTGGCCGAGGACCTGCCGAACTCGCTGGAGGGCGGCAAGCGGCCGCGCACCACGCTCTCGCCCAGCCTGGCGCTGCGCGACGGGCAGCCGTGGCTGGCGTTCGGCACCCCGGGCGGCGACCAGCAGGACCAGTGGGCGCTCAGCTTCCTCCTCAACCACCTGCACTTCGGTATGGACCTCCAGGTGGCGATCGACGCGCCGAACTTCCACAGCGAGCACTTCCCGAGCTCGTTCTACCCGCGCCAGTCCAGGCCGGGGGCGCTGCTGGTGGAGGAGCGCCTGGGGGACTCCGTGATCCAGGAGCTGCGCTCGCGCGGCCACCAGGTCGAGGGCGCCGGTCCCTGGGCGCTCGGCCGGCTCTGCGCGGTCGGGCGCGACCCGGAGACCGGCTTCCTGATGGCCGGCGCCAACCCGCGCGGCCGCCAGGGCTACGCGGCCGGGCGCTAGGCAGGACGGCTACACTGCGGCCATGACTCCCGAGCACGTCCGGCTGTGCGCCAGCGCCGAGTGGGGCGAGCTGCTCGAGCGCCTGCTCCCGTGGGTGCTGGAGGGCCGCCGGCTCGGCGACGAGGTCCTCGAGGTGGGCGCCGGCCCGGGGCTGGTGACCGACCACCTGCGCGGGCGAGCACCCAGAGTGGTCGCGGTGGAGCTGGACGAGGCGCTGGCGGCCGCGCTCGGCCGCCGGCTCGCCGGCTCGAACGTCGAGGTGGTGGCCGCCGACGCGAGCGCCCTGCCGTTCCGCGACGCCCGCTTCTCCGCGGTGGCCTGCTTCACCATGCTGCACCACGTGCCGACCCGCGCTGTGCAGGACCGCATGCTCGCCGAGTTGCGCAGGGTCCTGCGCCCGGGCGGGGTGCTGGTGGGCACCGACGGCACGGACACGCCGGCGCGGCGCGAGCTGCACGTCGGCGACGTCTTCCTGCCCGTGGCGCCGGACGAGCTCCCCGGACGGCTGGAGGCGGCCGGCTTCGCCGAGCCGGCGGTCGACCTCCGCGACGACCGCATCCGGTTCGCCGCAATAGCGCCCGACCAGGCAGGACGGTAATTTCCTGGCGCTGTCGCATGGCTCCACTAGACTCGGCTGCATGTCTGTAGCCATCCATGCGAAGGAACTCGTCCGGCGCTTCGACGAGGTCGAAGCCGTCCGCGGCGTCAGCCTGGACGTCGAGGAAGCTGAGATCTACGGCTTCCTCGGCCCCAACGGCGCCGGCAAGTCGACCACTGTCCGTATCCTGACCACCCTGCTCGAACCGACCTCCGGCTCCGGCTCGGTGCTCGGACACGACGTCGTCCGCGAGCCGAACACGGTGCGCCGCCTGATCGGCGTCGCCCTCCAGGAGGCCGGTCTCGACCCCAAGCAGAGCGGCCGAGAGCTCCTCACCCTGCAGGCGCGGCTCTACGGGCTGCGCGGCCGCGTGCTGACCCGGCAGGTCGACGAGGTGACCGAGCTGGTCGGCCTCACCGACGCGATCGACCGGCGGATCCAGGGCTACTCCGGTGGCATGAAGCGGCGCCTCGACCTCGCCTCGGCGCTGCTGCACCGGCCTCGGGTGCTGTTCCTCGACGAGCCGACCACCGGGCTGGACCCGACCTCGCGCACGCTCATCTGGGACCGTGTGCGCTCCCTGCGCCAGCAGTACGGCGCCACCATCTTCCTCACCACCCAGTACCTCGAGGAGGCGGACCACCTCGCCGACCGGGTGGGGATCATCAACCGTGGCCTGATCGTGCGCGAGGGCACCCCGGCCGCGCTCAAGGCCGAGGTCGGCGCCGACGTGATCGACATCTCCGTGGACGACCGCGAGTCCGGCGCCGCGCGCAGCGCCATTCTCGACATGCAGTCCTCCGGCGAGCTGCCGGCGGGCGAGCTGCGCGGCACCGCCACGGGCTACACGCTGTTCGTCCCGGACGGTCCCAGCAAGATCGCCGTGGTGGTGCGCGGGCTGGACCGCGCCGGCGTCAGCACCGGCCCGATCAGCGTCTCCCGACCCACCCTCGACGACGTCTTCCTGGCGGCGACCGGCGGCCGCATGCAGGCCAGCGCCGATGGCGACGCGAGCCAGGACGGCCAGCGGGTGCCGACCGGACAGGGGGTGGGCCGATGACCGCGGCGACCGAACGGTTCGGCGAGCCGGGCCGCCCGATCGAGCAGGGTGAGCCGCGCACCCTCGCGGCGCCGACCGGCTACTTCTCCGACGTCGCGGCCATGGCGGGCCGCTCGATCCGCGGCCTGCTGCGCGAGCCGGAGTCCTTCATCCCGGCGCTGATCATCCCGCTGTTCTTCTTCGTGGTGCAGCTCGGCGCGCTCGGCAAGGTCGCCGAGCGGGCCTTCGGGATCTCCAACTACGCGGCCTTCCAGCTGCCGGTGGCGGTGCTGTTCGCCGCCGCCAACACCTCCGGCGGCAACGCCCTGGTGCTGGACATCGCCAACGGCTACTGGGACAAGCTGAGCCTGACGCCGGTGCACCGCTCGGCGATGGTGATCGGCACGCTGATCGGCGAGGTCTTCGCGGTGATCGGCTACAGCGTGCTGCTGATCGCCTTCGGCTGGGTGATCGGCGTGCGCTTCGCCGGCCACGAGGTCTTCGGCGCGCTCGGCCTGCTGTCGCTCACCGTGCTGTTCGGCATGGGGTTCGCCGCGATCAGCATCGCGGTCGCGCTGGCGACCGGGTCCGTCCGGGCGACACAGACGACCTTCGTGGTGTTCTTCCCGCTGCTGTTCCTCACACCGGGCACCTTGCCGCGCAATCTGATGACCGGCTGGTTCAAGACCGCCGTCTCCATCAACCCGGTCACCTACATCCTCGAGGCGGCCCGCAGCTTCATCTTCCGGTTCGACGGACCGCTGCTGGTCAAGGGATTCGGCGCCAGCCTGGCATTCTGCGCCTTCACCTTCGCCCTGACCGTGCTGGCCTTCAAGCGCCGCGCCCGCATGGGCTGACCCCGTCGCCGTCAGGGGAAGGGGAGGACCGCGCCGGCGATGCCGCTGCGCGGCCGCCGGATCGGCGCCAGCGGCAGGCGGAGCTCGAAGCGCGCGCCCGTCGAGGGGCGCGCCGGGTCGACCGCCACCAGCTCGCCGCCCTGCGCGTGGGCGAGCTGGCGGGCGATCGTCAGGCCGAGACCGAGGCCGCGCGGCTCCCGGTACGGCCCGTGCTCCAGGCGGGTGAACTGCTCGAAGATCCGCTCGCGCTCCCTGGCCGGCACGCCGGGACCGGCGTCCTCGACGGCGAGCACCGCCGAGCGGCCCTCCCGCCGGGCCTCCACCCAGATCTCGGTGCCGGCCGGGGTGTACTTCTCGGCGTTGCCGATCAGGTTGTCGAGCACCTCCAGGATCTGGTCCGGGTCCCCCTGGACCAGCAGAGGGCCGCCGACCTCGACCGCGATGGGCCTGCCCGGGTAGGTGAGGCTGGCCACATGCCCCGCCTGGCGGGCGAGGTCGGCGGCGTCGACCAGCTCGCGCTCGGCCGGGTGGGGCTGGAGCGTGGCCCTGCCCGGCTCGGCGCTGGCGAGGAGCTGGTCGATCATGTTGTTGAGCCTGCGGGCTTGTTGCAGCCCGGTCCTGGCGTAGTCGATCACCTGGCCGAGGCCGAGCTGCGAGCCGCGCTGCTCGACGGTGACCAGCATCGCCATGATGCTGGTCAGGGGAGTCCGGAGCTCGTGCGCGATGGTCGCGAGGCGCTCGACGTCGCGCTGCTCGGCCTCGTCCCAGACGGGTGGGGGATTGCCGGGCCGGCGGGACTGCGGGGGCGGAGGAAGCCCCGCCGGCCCAGACATCTGGTGACGCTCGGCGCCGGCCGTGCTGGCCGGTCTGCCCGGCCTCGCGGACGGCGTGGGGGTGCCGCCCGCGAGGCCGGCGTCCAGGCCCCGGTCGCGCGCGAGGGATGCGCGGATGGCCGCCGCCGGCCGTCGCAGGCCGCCTGACCAGCGCGGTCCCGCATCGGGTGCCGGGCCGAGGGGGGTGGTAGCCGGGACCGGCTGCGGTGACCTTGGCGGCAGTGCGGCGGCCATCTGCGCATCCCTTCTTCGAGCGTTTCCAGCGGCCGCTGGATCGTCGGTCAGCTCCGCTCCTGGCCCGGCGGCGAGCTCTTGGAGAGCCGCCAGGTGGCCAGGGCGATCATCAGCGCGCCCAGTGCCATCAGCCCCGCGCCGCCGTACAGCAGCGGGGTGGTGGCGCCGGCCCCGGTGAAGGGCAGGCTGCACATCGGCATGGCCGCGTCCATCGAGTGGTCGGCGAAGGCGAGCTGCCGTCCATCGGCGCCCGCGACGGTCAAATGGATGCTGGCGACCCGGTTGAGCTGGCCGCGCATGGTGGTTGTGAAGGTCCCGGCCGCCGAGGTGGTGACGCTCTGGCGGGCCAGGGTGGTGTGGTGGTCCTGGTCGACCAGCTCGAGGCGCAGGCTGGCGTTCCTGGGCATGGCCGTCCCGGCGGCGGCGACGCCGCTGCAGGTCATGTCGCGGAGCGTGGCGCGGGGAGTCTGCGCCGACGCCGCCGTCGGCAGCAGCAGCAGCGCGGCGGCGCCGCCGGCGAGCAGGAACCGGAACGGTCGCATGGTCGTCCTGCCGTCCTTTCTGGGCCTGGGGGGAGGCGGGGGATCGGGGGTCATCTGGTGGTCTCCGGCACGAAGGCGTTGCTGGTCGGGCCGAGCCGGACCTCGAGGGCGTCGACCGCGAGGGTGGCCCGCTGCGGCAGGCTCGGCGCGACCACCTCGACGGCCAGCTCGGAGCCGGCCTTGTGGGTCACGTGGTGCACGTCGAGCCGCTGCCACCGCCCGCCGGCCAGCACCGCGCCGGAGGTGTCGGCGGACAGCCGCTGCGCGCCGACGTACTCGACCAGGTTCAGCTCGGCGGTGGTGCCCCGCCGGGCGGCCCTGACCCAGGCGCTGGCCGTGTACGAGCGGTGGGCCTCGGACTCGGTCACCCGCCGGGTGGCCACCCCGGGAGCGGAGCCGGCGCCGGCGGCGAGGCTGAGCGCCAGGCTTCCCTCGCGGGAGTCGTCGCCCAGGTCGAGCTTGGCGCCGCCGAGGGCGCTCCAGCCGTCCAGGCCGGCCTCGAAGCCCGGGTTGGCGAGCAGGTTGCCGCCGCCCACGGCGGGCGTGCCGGACGAGGAGGTCGCACCACCGGACGGTGCGGCCTCCGCCGGCGCGGTGGCGGGGGTGCCGGCCGTGGGCGGCGGACTCGTGGGCTGGCTGGAGGCCTCCGGAGCAACCGGTGTCTCCGTGGCCGCCGGGTCGCCGTGGCGGGTGACCGCCATGGCCAGCAGCCCACCGATGACGATGGTGATGGCGATCAGCAGGAACTGGCCGAGCACCGCCCCCCGCTCGCGTGGCGGCCGGGACGTCAGGTGCCGCGGGTACCGGTTGGAGTAACGCATGCCGGCAGGTTGGCAGCCCCGCCTAATGCATCCCTAACGAACGCCTGGCGGCGGGAAGCCCGCTCAGGCGAGACCCAGGGCTTCGGCTTCGGCGAGGCGGGCGTGGGCGCCGACCTCGCGGTAGAAGCGGGCGGCGGCGTCGAGGTTGGGCTCGGCGTCGAAGGGCCGGCCGGCGCCGAGGGCGAGGCGGGCGGCGGCCAGCCGCGCGCCGGCCTCCTCGGGGCGCGCCCCGATCCTGGCGTACAGGTCGGCGGCGCGGTCCGGCTCGCCGACGATCAGGGCGCGCGCGGCGGCGAGCCACGGCGACGGCGGCAGGCCGCGCCGGTCCAGCAGCGCGACCGGGTGCCCGAGGGCGGCCATGGCAATCCCGAGGTCGGCGCTCAGCTCGGCGCCGGGCAGGCTGCTCCCGAGGCCGGCGAGCAGCTCGCCGGTCATCGCCCTGGCGGCGCCCTCCCTGCCGGCGGCCAGCAGGGCGCAGGCGCGGAAGGCGCAGGCGGGGTTGAGCGTCATCGGGTCGGCGGTGCGCCGTGCCAGCTCCAGCGCCGCGGTCGAGTCGCTCAGCGCCCCCTCCAGGTCGCCGCGCGCCAGCCGGATCCTGCCGCGCCACACGCGGCACTCCGACTCGAGGTAGTGGCCCTCATCGGCGCCCCCGGCGACCAGCGAGTCCACCACCGCCACCGCCTCGTCCCAGCGGCCGGTCCAGTAGTGCTGGGCCACCCGCTGGAGCTGGATCGAGCGCAGCGCCCGCACCGAGCCGAAGCGCTCGGCCAGCCGCTCGGCCGCCTCCCAGGTCTCGAAGCAGCGCGGCAGGTCGCCCAGGGCCGCCAGGGCGTAGGCCAGGTTGAGGTGCCAGGAGATACCCGGCGTGCCCTCGCGCTCGAAGGTGGTGATGGCGTCATGGAGGTCGGCGAGCCCGCCCGCGTCGCCGGCGTCGACCCGCGCCAGCCCGATGGTGCCGAGCGCGTCCGCCTCGAGCTCGCGCTGGCCGAGCTCCCCCGCCATCGCCAGCAGCTCGGCGGCGGCCTGGCGGGCCTCGGCGTCGCGGTTGGCCATCGCCAGGTGGGCCATCCATCCCCTGGCGACCGCGGCCTTGACCGGCGAGGTGGCGGCGTCGGCGACCAGCGCGCGGGCCCGGTCGAGGTGGGCGGCGCGTTCGCCGCCGCGCCCGCCGAGGAATGCCAGCTCGCCGAGCAGCAGCTCGGCCTCGGCCGCCGGCTCGCGCTCGCCGCGCGATTCGAAGGCGTCGCGCGCGGCCAGCAAGGCCTCCTGGCCGGCGCCCTCGCCGCGGCAGCGTGCGCGACCGAGGCGCAGCAACAGCTCGGGACGCCGCGGGTCGGTGGGCGGGCAGAGCCCGAGCGCCTCCGCGTAGGAGCGCGCCGCGCCGCTGTGGAGGCCGAGCGCCTCGGCGTGGTCGCCGGCGTCGCGCAGCGCGTCCAGCGCCAGCTGCTCGAGACCGGGGATCTCCTCCCCGGTGGCGTGCGACAGCCCCAGCGCCGACCGGTAGTGGTGGGCCAGCAGGTCGGCGCGCTCGCCGGCGCGGCCGACGCCGGCGCGGCGCCACCAGGCCGCGGCGGCCAGGTGCTTGTCGACCCGCTCGGCACGGAGGATCTGGTTGTAGGCGACGTCCCGCACCACCGCGTGCCGGAAGGCGTAGCGGCCATGGCCGGCCGCCTCGCCGCTGAGGTCGAGCTGGAGCAGCTCTCTTGCCTCGAGGCGGCGCAGGCGCGCGACGGTCTCCGCGGTGTCCCGGCCGCCGATCTCGGCGAGCGCCGCCGCCCAGCCCACCGGGCCGAGCACCGACGCGTCCTGGAGCACCGCCCGCTCCGCGTCGGGCAGGGCGTCCAGCCGTGCGGCGACGATCCCGTGGACGGTCTCGGGCACGGGCAGCGCGCCACCACCGGGTACGCCGAGGTCCGCCCCGCGGTCGCGCACCATGCGGACGTACTCCTCGGCGAACAAGGGGTTGCCGCCGGCCTTGGCGAGCAGCTCCGGCGCGACCTCGGCGGGCAGCCCGTGGTGGTCGAGCAGGGCGGCCAACAGCGCGGCGGTGGCGGCGTCGGACAGCGGCTCGAGCCGGATGGTGGTGCCGGCCCACTCGCCGCCGCCCCAGCGCCGGCGCCGCTCGGCCAGCTCCGGCCGGGCGGTGACGATCACCAGCAGCGGCGCGCCCCCGGAGGGCGCCAGCCGCGGGTCGACCAGGCTCTCGAGGAAGTCGAGCAGCGCCTGGTCGGCCCACTGGGCGTCCTCCACCGCGAGCACCAGCGGCCGCCTCCGCGCCAGCGCATAGAGGAAGCGGCGCCAGACGTCGAGCATCTCCTCGTTGGAGGCGCCGTTCTCCAGCGGGCGTCCGGCACCGGCCGGCGAGGCGCCGCCGACCAGGCGAAGCAGCTGTCCGGTCATCCAGCCCGTCGCCTCGGGGCCATCCTGATCGAGCACCGACCGCACCGCGCGCCGCAGCTTGCGCTCGGCCTGCTCCAGGGTGTCGCTCTCGAGGATGGCGGCCTCGACCCTGACCACCTGCGCCAGGGCGAGGAAGGCCATCGCCCCGTAGGGAGGGGAGCGGCCCTGGCGCCAGGTCACCGGGGTGGCGCTGGTCTCGACCGTGGTGGCCAGCTCGGCCAGCAGGCGGCTCTTGCCGATGCCCGGCTCGCCCAGCACGGTCACCAGCCGTGGCCTGCCGTCCGCGGCCACCGCCGCCAGCTGGTCGATGAGCGCGCCGAGCTCGGCCGCGCGCGCGACCAGCGGGGGAGCGCGGCGGCCCTGGAAGCCCGGGCCGGGCGCGCTGTCGGGGTCGAGCGGGCTCCACACCGCCGCCGGCTCGCCGCTGCGCAGCGCCACCATGCCGGCGGGGCCGTAGGCTACCGCGCGCTCGCTCGCCCGCACGGTGGTCTCGGCCACCAGGATCGCTCCGGGCGGCGCCACCTCGAGCAGGCGGGTGCAGATGGTGATCGGGTCGCCGAGCACGCGCTGGCCGGCGCTCCCTCGAGCGGCCGGCCGGACCAGCACTCTGCCGGTGGCCAGCGCGACCCGCGTCCTGGCTCGGGCCCGGGTGGCGCCGACCGCGGCGCGGATGGCGAGCGCCGCCCGCACCGCGCGCTCGGGATCGTCGTCGTGCGTGCGGGGCAGGCCGAACACCGCCAGGGTGCGGCCGCCTACCCGCTGCTCGGTCACGCCGCCGAACCGCTCGATCTCGGCCTGCACCCGGGCGACGTCGAGTGCCATGCTCCGCTCGACGTCCTCGGGGTCGAGGTCGGTCCAGGAGGTGACCGCCTCGTCGACCTCGGCGAGCAGGATGGTGACGAGGCGGCGTTCGGCCTGGCGCGGGGTGGCGCGGGGCGCGGCGGGATCAGCCATGGATGGGTCCGAACGCTCCAATGCTCCAACTGGCTCGGTTGCCTCAAGGGTAACCGTTTCGATCAAGCGGTTTGCGCTGAACGTGCAGCGGCGGCGCTGGTGCGCGCCGCCGTGGGACCGGGGTGGCCTGGGGCCGATCAGCTCCAGATCAGCTTGTTGGGATGGATCGCCGAAGCGGCGAGCAGGACCACCGCGCTGATGGCGGTCGCGGCGAGGAACGCCTGGCGGGCGATCCCGTCGCTGGGCCAATGCTTCTGCTCGGCGAGCCGTCGCGGGCTCGCGGCCAGGCGGAAGGCGGCGGCGGAGAGGACGAAGAGCGAGCGGAGCACCGCGACCATGAGGGCCTCCTCGAGCCCACCTCGTCCCAACCCCCGCGGTGGGTGGGTGAGCTCAAGGTAATGATAACGATCTCTATCTCTCCATACAAGACCGTATTTCGGTCAGCGAGCCATTTGTTTCGTGTGCCGCGCCAAAGGCCCGGGAGTAGGGGGCTGAGGAAGGGCCCCATCCGCGCCAAGGGTGCCGGAGGAGTGGCCCGGGGGGCGACCGCCCTGAGGAAGCCCGCCAGCCCGGGGAAAGGCCCCGTCCGAGTTGCCCGCCGGAGCCGTTCGGGGCAATGCGGTCTTGCACGAAGAGGTCCGGAAATACGACCATGAGGAGATAGTTGCGCCATTTGCAGGAACCGACCGGTTCATCACTGACGCGAATGTCAGGCGGGACGTTGAACGGAAACGACAGACGAAACGGGGCCGCGGAGCACTGGCTCCAGTGGCTCCCCGGAGAGCTGGCGCGGCGCGGCGGGCCGGGGTCGCGCTTCCTGGTCCTGTGGGACGTGCTGGAGGACTGGTTCGCCAGCGACGACTTCCAGACCCGGATCGCCAACGGTCTCATCGGGGGAGTGGAGCTGCCCGGCCCGGGCCACCCGGAGCATGCCGCCGTGGCGGCCAACCGGCACTCGCTGCGCCGGCTGATGGAGGAGCTCGCCGAGGAGGTCGGCGCGCCCGACCCCGGCGAGCTGGCCTCGCAGCTCCAGATGCTGTTCGAGGGCGCGGTGATCGGCGCGCTGATCGACGGGCAGCCCCAGGTCGCCCGGGTCGCTCGCCAGCTCGCGCTGTTCGCGCTGCGTGCCAGCGCCGGCGCCCGGCCACCTGGCCAGGCGTCGGCCGGCGCCGACTAGTGCCTCGGCAACGTTGCCGGCTACGGTCACGAGCCGCGTGAGGCGGCCTTGGCGGCCAGCGCCATGGTCCTGGCCTCCTCGGCCGGGGTGCGGCTGCGGTCGAAGGCGGCCGTCGCGATGGCGCCGTCGATCAGCACCTGGAGCTGGGACGCCAGCTCCTCCGGCGCACGCGAGCCGGTCGCGCGGGCGAGGTCCTCCAGCAGCTGCCGGACGGCCAGCCGGTGCCCGTCGATCACGCGGTGGGCCGGGTGGTCCGGCTCGCCGCGCAGCTCGGTCGCGGCGCTGGCGATGAACGACCCGTAGAAGCGGTCGCTGGTGAACCAGTCGCCCAGCGCGTCGAACAGGCCGTTGAAGCGCGCGTCCGGGTCGTCGCCGCGGCGGTCCAGCTGCTCGGTCAGCCACTGGAGCCAGTCGGTGCTCCAGTGCTCCAGTGATGCGGCCACGAGCGTGTCCTTGTCCCCGAACTGCCTGTAGAGGGTCATGAGTGCCACTCCGGCCTCCGCTATGAGCCGGTTGATGCCGACGGACTGGATCCCCTCCTTGTCGAGGAGCGCCGTGGCGGTGTTGAGCAACCGCTGGCGCGGTGTCTCGCTGGTGGTGCTGCGATTCACGCCGTACCCCGCCTCCCACAAGAGAGGGAACACTATCTCCCTCACAGTTGTACTCCGGGGCGCGGGGTGTGACACCTCAGTAGAACAGCTGATTTCTTGTCCCCCATCGTGGGCCAAAACGGGACATTCAGGCCAGAGAGAACACCAGCCCCTGGGCCTCGTGCAGGTCGGCGCCCGCACCGACCTCGCGGTAGAACGCCACCGCCGCCGCCAGCTCGGACTTGGCCGGTACCGGCTCGCCCCGGCGCAGCAGGTCGCGGGCGGCGGCCAGGTGCGCGCCGGCCGCGTCGGGCCGGGAGCCGATCCGCTCGTAGATGGTGGCCGCCCGGCGCGCGTCGCCCTCGACCAGCGCGCGGGTCGCGTCCAGCCAGGGCGAGCCGAGCGCGCTGTCCAGCACCCGCGCCGGGTAGCCGAGCGCGGCCAGCACGCTGCCCAGGTCGATGCCGACCTCAGCCTTGAGCAGCCGGCGGTCGAGGGCCTTGACCAGCTCGTCGATCAGCTGGCCCGCCTCGTCGGCCCGGCCGGCGGCCAGCAGGCAGCGGGCGTGGAAGGCCAGCGCCGGATCGAGGTCCTGGGGGTCGTCCGAGGCGCGCGCCAGCTCCAGCGCGGCGGCCGAGTCGGCCAGCGCCGCGGCCGCCTGCCCGCGGGCCAGGCGGATGCGCCCGCGCCAGATGCGGCAGGCGCACTCCTGGGTGTCGCCGCCGCCGGCGGCAGCCTCGACCACCAGGGCGTCGACCTGCCGGACGACCTCGTCCCAGCGGCCCGTCCAGTAGTGCTCGGCGACCCGCCACAGCTCGATCGAGCGCAGCCAGCGCGGCGCGCCGAAGCGCTCGGCGACCCGCAGCGCCGCCGCCCAGGTGGCGAAGCAGCGCGGCAGCTCGCCCAGGATCGCCTGCACCGCGGCAAGGTTGCCGTACAGGCCGGCCGGGTTGATCGAGCCGACCTCCTCGGCGATGGCGATGGCGTGCTCCAGGTCGGCAAGCCCCTCGTGGCTGCCGTCCAGGTAGCTCTTGCCGATGCCCATCACCTCGAAGGCATTGGCCTCGACCTCGCGCAGGCCCAGCTCGACGGTCATCGGCAGCAGCTCGCGGGCCAGCGCGATGGCGTGGTCCCAGTCCTCCATGAGGATCGAGTGCATCATGCCGCCGCGCAGCACCACCGCCTTGGAGCGCGACGGCGGCGCGCCGGCGACCAGGTCCAGGGCGCGCTCGACGTGCGCGCTGCGGCCGGCCCGGCCGTGGTCCCAGGCGAGCTGGCAGAGCAGGATCTCCGCCTCGGCCGCGCGCTCGCGGCGGCCGGCGGCGAGCAGGCCGTCCCGGGCGCTGGCGAGCAGCTCCTGGCCGGTGCCCTCGCTGTGGCAGCGTGCCCGGCCGGCGCGGAACTCGATCTCCGGGCGGTCCGGGTCGTCGGCCGGCCACAGCTCCAGCGCCCGGCCGTAGTAGCGCGACGCGGTGGCGTGCACGCCCAGCGCGGTCACCCGGTCGCCGGCGTCGCGCAGCGCCATCCGGGTGCGGCGCGCCAGGTCCTCGTCGGCGCGGCCGGCGGCGGTGGCGAACGAGAGCGCGCGGCCGTAGTGGTGGGCGAGCAGCTCGGCCAGGTTGGCGGCGCGGCGCTCGGGCCGCTCCGGCCCGCGGTCGGGCAGCAGCGACTCGAGCCACTCGGCGGCCCGGTGGTGCCTGTGCGCCCGCTCGGCCCGCGGGATCTGCCCGTAGGCGACGTCCCGGGCGAGCACGTGGCGGAAGCCGTACTCCTGCTCGCCGGCCATGGACGAGCGGGTCGCTCGGTAGAGGAAGTCCTTGGCCTCCAGGCGCTCCAGGGCCTGTCGCAGGACCCCGCGGTCGTGCCCGCCGATCGCCTGGATGCCGCTGCTCCAGCCGATGCGGCCCAGCACGGCGGCGTCGTGCAGCACCGCCTTCTCGACCGGCTCGAGCCCGTCGAGGCGGGCGGCGATGATCGCGTGGACCGTCTCGGGCAGCGGCAGCTCCGGGTGCGAGCGCTCCTGGCCGGGCGGGGTGCCGAGCGCCGGCGCCGCCGCCTCAGGGGCCTCGAGGTCCTCGGCGCGCAGGCCGCGGTCGCGCAGCATCCGCACGTACTCCTCGGCGAACAGCGGGTTGCCGCCGGCCGTGGCGGCCAGGTGTGGGCCGATCGCGGTGGGGAAGCGGTGGTGGGCGAGCAGCGAGCCGAGCAGTCGGGTGGTGTCGTCGGCCGACAGCGGCTCGAGCCGCACGGTGGTGCGGCCGTTGCCGCCGCGCTCCCAGTCGGGGCGGCGTTCCAGCAGCTCGGGCCGGGCGGTGGCGACCACCAGCATGGCGGCGCCCGAGGCCGGGCCGCCCGGCTGGGGGATCAGGCTGTGGATGAAGTTGAGCAGCGCGTCGTCGGCCCAGTGGAGGTCCTCGATCACCAGCACCAGCGGCCGCCGGGTCGCCAGCGAGTGCAGGTAGCGGCGCCAGGCGGCGAACGACTCCTCCTGCCGCCCGGGCTGCGAGCGCTCGTCGCCGGCGCCGAGCAGCAGGCGCAGGCTGGCGCCGACCCATGCGGCGGCACCGGGGTCGCCGTCCATGGCATAGTCCGCCGCCTGCGCGATCTTGCGCTGGATCCGGTCGGGCGTGTCGGTCTCGAGGATGCCGGCCTCGGCCTTGATGATCTCGGCCAGCGCGCAGAAGGTGACGCCCTCGCCATACGCCGTCGAGCGGCCCTGGCGCCAGGCGATCAGGTCGTGCTCCGCCTCGACCGCGCGCCACAGCTCGGCCACCAGGCGGGTCTTGCCGATGCCGGCCTGGCCGACCAGGGTGAGCAGCTGCGGCGAGCGGGTCACGCGGGCGCGGTCGAAGGCGTCCAGCAGCAGCCCCAGCTCGCGCTCGCGGCCGACCAGCGGCACCGGGCTGCCGCCCAGCATCGCGTCGATGCCGGTGCGGTTGCGCGGCTCCAGAGCGCTCCACACGGTCACCGGCCTGGCCCGGCCCGCCAGCGCCAGCAGGCTCGCCGGGCCGTAGCTGATCACCCGGGAGGTGGCCCGCTCGGTCGCCTCGGAGACCAGCACTGAGCCGGGCGGAGCGGCCTGCTGGAGGCGCGCGCAGGTGGTCACCAGGTCGCCGGCCACGCGGGTGGGGCCACCGCCGGGGGTCACCAGCGCCTCGCCGGTGGCCACCGCGATGCGCAGCTCGACCCGGTCGCTGAGCGCGTCGCGGATCGCCAGGGCGGCGCGCACGGCGCGCTCCGGGTCGTCGTCGCGGGTCTGCGGCACGCCGAAGACCGCCATGGTGACACCGCCGATGGCGTGCTCGACGCAGCCGCCGAAGCCGGCGATCTCGGCGCGCATGCGCTCGAGGTTGCGGTCGAGCATGGTCGAGACGTCCTCCGGGTCGCGCTCGCCGGCCTCGCCGGCGGGCTCGTCGACCTCGGCGAACAGCACCGTGACCAGCTTCCGCTCGGCACCGCCCGCCTCGGCGCCATGCTGTGGCGCCTCGGCCGCCGGGGTGCCCGGCGCCCTGGCCGCGTCGTCCCGGTCGCCGTCGCGCGCCGGGCCGAGCAGCTCGAGCGCGGGGTCCTGGGCCAGGATCGCCTGCTCCAGCCGCTGGAGCCGGACGCTCGGCTCGATGCCGAGCTCGTCGACCAGGGTGTGGCGGGCATCCCGGTAGGCGCCGAGCGCGTCGGCCTGCCGGCCGGAGCGGTACAGCGCCAGCATCAGCTGGCCGTGCAGGTGCTCGCGCAGCGGGTGCCGCCGGATCAGCGCCTCCAGCTCGCCGACCAGCTCGGCGTGGCGGCCGGCGACCAGGTCGGCCTCGATGCGCGTCTCGATCGCGCCGATCTCCAGCTCGTCGACGCCGGCGAGCTCGGGCCAGCTCGCGCCGGTGGCCACCACGTCGGCCAGCACCGGCCCGCGCCACAGGCCCACCGCCTCGCGCAGCAGCCTGGCCGCCTTGCAGGGAGCGCCGTCCTCCAGCGCGGCGCGGCCCTCGTCGACCAGCCGGCGGAAGCGGTACAGGTCCACCTGGTCGGGATCGACCTGGAGCAGGTAGCCCGGGTCGCGGGTGAGCAGCGTGCGGGGCTGGCCGACTGGGGTGCCGGCCTGCTCGATCACGCGGCGCAGCGCGGCCACGTGGTTCTGGAGCGACTGGCGCACGGTCGGCGGCGGGCGCTCGCCCCAGACGGTGTCGATCAGCTCGTCGGTCGAGATCACCTTGTTGGGGTGCAGCAGCAGCTTGGCGAGCACCATGCGGTGCTTGATGCTGCCGAGCTTGAGTTGCCGCCCGCCGCGGCGCGCCTCGAGGGGGCCGAGCACGAGGAACTCGATCCGCTCGCTCACACGGCATCACCACCATCGGCGTGGTGGAGCCTGGACCGGTTGGTGCGCGCTGGCGCGCTGGGAACCACGGCGTTGGCCATGGACACTGCCTCCGCGGCGTCAGGTGGTCTGGGTGGCGCGCCGCGCGGCGCTTCCGACGCTCGTCTGATTGGGCGGTGCTGCCTGCTTCGTCCTCGGGAAGTGTATGCGGGGAATGCGGGGGATTGTAAAGCCGCCGATTACCGACGCATTAGCGAGGACTGTGGTATATACGCCCGTCGTGCGGGCCCGCGCCGTTCCGCTCAGCGCGGCGGCGCGGGGCCGACGCGCAGCGCGATCGGCACGGTGACGCCGCCGTCCGGCCGCTCGACCAGCGCCGTGATCGCCCAGCTTCCCGCGATGGTCAGCACCGATCCCTGTCCCTGCCAGCTGCCGTCGGCCGCCCGGCGCAGGTCGAGCTGGGCCGCGGCGACGTCCGGCCGCGAGGGCAGCGCGGCGCTCAGCTGGAGCCGGCCCGCCGGCAGCGGCTTGCCGCTGTCGTAGTCGGCGACCGTGGCGACGAAGCGGTTCGGTCCCCCCGACCCCGGGCTGACCCGCAGGGTGACGCGCATGGTGGTGGCGTAGTCCGACCCGCTGGCCTCGATCCCGGTGGGCTGGCGGACCGGCGGCGGTGCGCCGGCGTCGGCTCCGGGTGGCAGCTCGCTCAGCACCGCGGCGGCCAGCAGGACCCCGCCGGCGGCCAGCACCTCGGCGCGGACGGTGCGGCGCAGCCGCGAAGGCCGTCCGCTGCCGCCGGCCAGGGCGGGCACGATCCGGAAGCGGTTGACCGCTCCGAAGGCCAGCAGCACGGCGAGCAGGCCGAGCTTGGTGTCCAGCGCCCGGCCGAAGGAGGTGCTCAGCAGGTGCCGCCAGCCGCCCAGCTCCTGGGCGGCGCGCTCCAGCCCGCTGAGCGCCACCACCGCGAGGCTGACCGTGGCCAGCAGCGAGAAGCGAGCCGCCATGCGGCCGGCGCCCTCGCGCCGCTCGCCGGCGAGGCCGGCCAGCAGCCAGGCCAGCCCGCCGATCCAGACGCCGACGGCGAGCAGGTGGAGCCACTGCGAGGCGAGGTTGGCCGGGCGCCATGGACCGGGCGCCGCCGCGTGGCCGGCCAGTGCGTGGACCAGCAGCGTTCCGGAGGCCGCCACGCCGAGGGCGACCAGCCACGCGGTGGCGCGCCCGCGCGCCAGCGGCGGCCCCGCGTGGGCCACCGGCTCCTGGGCGGCGTCGCCGTGGCTCGCCGGCCCGGGCCGCGTCGCCTCAGCACGACCCGGACCGGCGAGCAGCAGGCCGCCGGCGGCGACCGCGGCGGCCAGCGCGGTGAACAGCCGGGTGCGCTGCTCCGGCGGCAACTGCATGAACTGCG
>DASVXQ010000137.1:0-1957 GCA_036392615.1 Actinomycetes bacterium
CGCGCCGTGCTCGACTGGCTGCTGGACCCCGGCCGCCGCGGGCTGGTGGTGGGGGTCGGCTCGACGCTGCTGGCGCTGCTGTCGTTCACGCTGATCGTCGCGGTGATCGGCAACCCCACCGGCGCCGGCACCCAGACGGACGCGGCCGCGCCGCCGCCGACCACCGCCGCGGCCACCAGCACCAGCGCCGCCCCGACCACCACCGCCGCGCCGCCGACCACCGTGGCGCCCGTGCCGGCCGGCTGGACGGTGTTCGCCGACGACCCGAGCGGCTACCGGATCGCCTATCCGGCGAGCTGGGAGGTGGTCCATCCCAACGACCACACGGTCGAGTTCCACGACCGCTCGGTGCCGACCTTCCTGCGGGTCACCACCTCGGACGAGCCGGTGCCCGACCCGGTGGCGGCGCAGCTCCAGTCGTCGCAGCAGCACGCCGGCTTCCACCAGGGCAGCTACCAGCAGACCAGGCTTGACCCCAGCGACTTCCAGGGCCGGCCGGGCGCGCTGCTGGAGTTCACCTTCCTGGGCGACGACCAGCAGCCCTACCGCGCCGACGAGCTCGGCACCAACACCCCGCCCGGCCCGAGCGGCCAGGGCCGCTGGGTGACCATCTTCATGGAGTCCCGCGAGACCGACTGGGGCGTGGCGCAGTCGCTCTTCCAGACCGCCCTCGCCTCGTTCGTGCCGCCGGCCAACTGACCGCGCGCGGCCGGGCGGTCCAGCCAGTGCGTCACCTCGGCCGGTGGTGGCCTCGCGGCCGCATCGGGTAGCTTGGGCTCCATGCCGGACCGCGCCGCCCAACGCCTGATCGCCGACCGCTACGCCCTCGCCGTGCCCATCGGGCAGGGCGGCATGGGGGTCGTCTGGCGCGCCCAGGACACCCTGCTGGGTCGCGAGGTGGCCATCAAGGAGGTCCGCCTGCCGCCGACCATCCCCGACAGCGAGCGCTCGTCGATGCGCGCGCGGGTGCTGCGCGAGGCACGCGCCGCCGCCCGGCTGAACCACCCGGGCGTGGTCACCCTCTACGACGTCATCAACGAGCAGGGCCACGCCTTCATCGTGATGGAGCTGATCAACGCGCCCACCCTGGCGCAGGTGGTGGCCCAGCAGGGCCCGCTGGAGCCGCGCCGGGCGGCGCGGATCGGCGCGCAGGTGGCCGCCGCCCTGGCGGCCGCGCACCAGGCCGGCATCGTCCACCGCGACGTCAAGCCCGCCAACGTGATGGTGCTCGGCGACAGCGCCAGGCTGACCGACTTCGGCATCGCCCGGGTCAAGGGCGACCCCAAGCTGACCTCCACCGGCCTGATCGTCGGCTCTCCCGCCTACATGGCACCCGAGCAGGCCAGCGGCGCGGCCGCCGGGCCGGAGGCCGACCTCTGGGGGCTGGGCGCCACGCTCTACTACGCGGTCGAGGGAAGGCCGCCGTTCGAGCGGGACGGGCAGATCGCCATCCTCACCGCGGTGGTCAACGACGCCCCGCGCGCCCCGGAGCGGGCCGGCGAGCTCGCCCCGGTGATCGTCGCCCTGCTGAGCAAGGACCCGGCGCAGCGCCCCAGCGCCGCGGAGCTCCGCGAGCTGCTGGAGCGCGCCGCCACCGCCGAGCCGGCCGCAGCCACCATCACCCTGCCGGCGCAGGCGGTCGTCCCGGTCGACCCGACCCCGCCGGCCGGCCAGACGAACGGCCCGCAGCCGGAGGCTGCCGCGGCGCAGCCGGCCGAGGCCGAGGAAGCGGCGGAGCCAGCCGAGCCGTCGGAGGCCGCCGGGGCGGAGGCGACCGAGGCGCCCTCCGGGGACACCGAACAGCTCCCCGAGGTGGACGAGGCGCCCGCCGCGCAGCCGCCCCCGCCGCCAGGCAAGCCGGCGGAGGTGTCGCGGCCCGGTCCCAGCCGGCCCCGCAACCAGGGGCCGAACCACGTGCGGCCCGATCAGCCCGCCCGGCCGGCCCGGCCGGGGTCCG
>DASVXQ010000138.1:0-4069 GCA_036392615.1 Actinomycetes bacterium
CTGCGCCCGGGCGGCTCGGGGGACCTCGGGGTGGCGGCCGACCCGGCGCTGGCGGGTGGGACGACCGGGCGGACCTACCGGGTGCACGTCCCGACCGGCTACCGGCCGGGCACGGCCGTCCCGGCGCTGCTGTTCTTCCACGGCTCCGGCGGCAGCGCCACGGACATCGACGCCACCTCGGGCTTCTCCGAGCTCGCCGACCGGCGCGGCTTCCTGGCGGTCTACCCGCAGGGCCTCGGCGACCCCGGCAGGGCCTCCTGGGCGACCGAGGGGCGCATCAACGATGGCGTCGACGACCTGCGCTACACCACGGACCTGCTGGACGACCTCCAGCGCCGCCTGTGCGTGGATCCGGCGAGGATCTACGCCGGCGGCTTCTCGGCCGGCGGCGGCATGGCCAACTGGCTCGCCTGCGAGCTCGCCGGCCGGATCGCCGCGTTCGCCTCGATCTCCGGCGGCTTCACCACCGAGCCGGGCGGCTGCCACCCATCGCGGCCGGCGTCCATCCTCGACCTGCACAACACCGGCGATCCGATCGTCCCCTACGCCGGCAGTCCAGCCAGCAACGACTCGCCGTTCCGCGTCCCGTCGGTGCCCACCTGGCTGGCGGGGTGGGCCCGGCGCGACGGCTGCGACCCGGACTACGACGAGTTCTTCGGCAGCCGCACGGTCACCGGCATGCGCTGGAGCGGCTGCCGCGCCGGCGCCGAGCTGGTCGCCTACCGGATCACCGCCGCCATGCACGCCTCGCCCAGGACGGTCGCCGGCAAGCCGGTCGCCAGCCTGGTCTGGGACTTTCTCAGCGCCCACCGGCTCCGCTGAGAGGCGCTCGAGCTGTACTCCGAGGACGCCCCACCCGTCCAGGCGGCACACCCGATCGTCGCTCCCGTCGAAGTCCGCACCCGCGTGAGTGGCGCGCTCCCGGTCGTTCTCCGCCAAGCCGGTCTGAGCTCTGAGGAGTTCAGGAGTCTGCTCCAGCTGAGCCCCCGGCATCGGGAACCAGGGAGCCGACCTCGGCCAGGAAGGCATGCAGCGCGTCCCGCCAGGGGCGCAGGGGCGGGACGCCGGTCAGGCGGGCGAGGCGGTTGTCCAGCACGGACCAGGCGGGACGCGGGGCGGGACGGGGGAACTGGTCGGTGGTCACCGGCTGGACGCGCTGGGGGTCCTGGCCGGTGGCCTCCAGGATGGCGCGGGCCAGCTCGTACCAGGAGCATCTCCCACCGCCGGTCAGGTGGTAGGTGCCGTGCCGGCCGGTGCGCACCAGCGCACGCAGCCCGGCGGCCAGGTCGGCCGACCAGGTCGGGCTGCCCACCTGGTCGGCGACCACCTGGAGGATCGGGCGCTCGGCCGCCAGCCGCAGGATGGTGGTGACGAAGTTGCGCCCGGCGTGGCCGTAGACCCACGAGGTGCGCACCAGGTAGTGGCGGCTCCAGACCTCCCGCAGCGCCTGCTCGCCGGCCAGCTTGGAGCGGCCGTAGACGCTCGCCGGCGCGACCGGGTCGTACTCGCCGTAGCCCTCGGGCCGGCTCAGGCGCGCCTGCCCGTCGAAGACGTAGTCGGTCGACAGGTGCAGCAGCTCGGCGTCGACCTCGGCGCAGGCCAGCGCGAGGTGGCGCGGCCCGAGGCAGTTGTCGCGGAAGGCGCGGTCCTGGTCGGACTCGCAGCCGTCCACGTCGGTCCAGGCGGCGGCGTTGAGCACCAGGTCCGGCTCGATCTCGTTGACCGCCGCTGCGACCGCCGGCCAGTCGCCGACGTCCAGCTCGGCATGGCGCAGCGCCACGACCTGGCCGGCGTCGCCGAACTCGCGTGCCAGGTCGCTGCCCACCTGGCCACCGGCGCCAGTGATCAGCACCCGCACGGCTACGCCTCCGCGCGGCGCCCGTGGTCCAGCGTGCGGTTGGCGCCCTTCGGCTTGAGCGGCCGCCACCACGCCTCGTGCGCACGGTACCACTCGATCGTCTCGGCGAGCCCGGCGCGGAAGTCGTGGGCCGGCTCCCAGCCGAGCTCGCGCACCTTGGTGGAGTCCAGCGAGTAGCGCCAGTCGTGGCCGGGGCGGTCGCTGACGTACTCGATCATCTCGTCGCCGACGCCGAAGGCGGCCAGGATCTCGCGGGTGAGCTCCAGGTTGGTGATCTCGTTGCCGGCGCCGACGTTGTAGATCTGCCCCGCGCTGCCGCGGCGCAGCACCAGGTCGATGGCGGCGCAGTGGTCGGTCACGTAGAGCCAGTCGCGGATGTTCCCGCCGATGCCGTAGAGCGGCACCTTCTGCCCGTCGAGCAGGTTGGTGACGAACAGCGGGATGACCTTCTCGGGGAACTGGTAGGGGCCGTAGTTGTTGGTGCAGCGGGTGACCACCACGTCGAGCTTGTGGGTGGTGGCGTAGGCGAGCGCCACCAGCGCGCCGCCCGCCTTGCCGGCGGAGTACGGCGAGGACGGCTCCAGCCGGTCCCGCTCGGAGAACGAGCCCTTGACGATGGTGCCGTACTCCTCGTCGGTGCCGACCTGGAGGAACCGCTGGACCCCAGCGGTCCTGGCCGCCTCGGCCAGGGTCGCCACCCCGAGGGCGTTGGTGCGCACCGCCTCCAGCGGCTCGACGATCGAGCGGTCCACGTGGGTCTCGGCCGCGAAGTTGACGATCACGTCGTGGCCGGGGAGCACCTCGGCGAGGTCGGCCGGCTCGCAGATGTCGCCGCGCACGAAGCGGTAACGCGGGTTGGAGTCGAGGTCCGCGACGCTGGCCGCGTTGCCCGCGTAGGTCAGCTTGTCGAAGTTGGTGACCTCGGCGTCGGGGTCGACGTCCAGGAGGTGCCGCACGTAGTTGGAGCCGATGAAGCCGGCTCCGCCGGTCACGAAGAACCGCATGAAGTCTCCTCGAGCCTGGTGGCGTGATCTGGCCGAAGCCTATCAATCACAGGTTGCGCAGGCCGTACAGGACGCGCTCCAGCAGGCCGAGGTTCGGCCGGTCGCCGACCAGCTCGCTCGGCCGGTGGATGCTGACCAGCCGTTCCTCGGCCATGTCGGCCACCAGCACGCGCGCGACCCCCAGCGGCATCTCCATGCGGGCGGCGATCTCCGCCACCGACTGGACCTCCTGGCACAGCCGGATGATGCTGCGCCGCTCGTAGGTCAGATAGGGCGCCGGCTCAACGCTCCAGGCGGTGCTGACCAGCGCCTCGACCTCCAGGTCCCGGTGCCGCGGGCGCGCCCGCCCGCCGGTGATCGCATACGGGCGAACAACCGGTCCGTGACGCGCCCGACCGTGACCGTGGGGGTCGTCGCTGCTCATCTCGGTAGCGACGCCTGGAGCTCGGCGCGGAGCTGCGGGGTGAGCACGTCGCCGGTCCGCGCGACCAGCAGGGCCATCTCATAGCCGACCAGGCCGACGTCACAGGTCGGCGCGGCCAGCACGCCGAGGCAGGAGCCGTCGCCGATGGTCATGACGAACAGGAATCCCCGCTCCATCTCGATCACGGTCTGGTTGACCTCGCCGGCCTCCAGCAGGCGCGCGGCGCCGGCGGTGAGGCTGGCCATGCCGGAGGCGACCGCGGAGAGCTGGTCGGCCCGTCCGCGGTCGAGCCGCTCGGAGACGGCCAGCAGCAGCCCGTCGGAGGAGACCACGATCGCGTGCGCCACCCCCGGGGTTCCCCGGACGAAGGTATTTACCAGCCAGTTGAGGTTCTGCGCGTCCTTGCTCAGCTGGGTCATCATCGGTGCTCCTCAGCGCCATTGGGGCCGTCGCCCATCTCGTCGTCGCCCCCCTGGTACTGCGGGGCCTGCGGCCCCGCCGCCATGCGACGGCCCCGTTCCAGGCCGCTACGGTAGCTCGACAGCATCGCACGGACATCTTCGGGCGATCGTGCCGCCCTGGAAACCTGTCGCGGCAGGTGCCGCCCCTGCTCCCCCACCGGCTGCGGCGAGGGGGCTGTGGCGGCGATCCCCGGCGCCAGGTTGGCGCGTGGCACGCGCCGTGGCAAGCCGGTACTGGTGAGCCGGTCGGCGTCGGGCGCGCCGGGAGCCGGCCCTCTGCCGGCGCCCTGGCCTGGCGGCACCGCCGGGGGCGGCCCGCCCG
>DASVXQ010000139.1:0-20550 GCA_036392615.1 Actinomycetes bacterium
CCGGCGGGGTGGTCGCCTACGCCACCGACCCGGCCCTGCGGCTGGCGTCGTTCGCGCTCGGCGGCCGGCTGTTCGTGGCCGACCTGGACGCGGCCGCCGGCGCCGGCGGCGACCCCGGCTCGTGGGTGCGCGAGCTGCCGACGGCCGGCGCGGCGCTCGACCCGCGACCCGACCCGACCCTCCGCCGGGTCGCCTACGCGACCGGCGGCGAGCTGCACGCCATCGAGCTGGACGGGGAGGCCGACCGGCTGCTGGCCGGCGAGGACGACCCCGAGGTCACCTGGGGCCTGGCGGAGTTCGTCGCCGCCGAGGAGATGGGCCGCGCCCGCGGCTACTGGTGGGCGCCGGACGGCGAACGGCTGGCGGTCGCGCGGGTCGACACCAGCGCGGTGCGCCGCTTCCACCTGACCGACCCGGCCAACCCGATGGTCCCGCCGGTGATGCTGCGCTACCCGGCCGCCGGCAGCGACAACGCCGAGGTGCGCCTGTTCGTGCTCGGCCTGGACGGCGGCCGCGTCGAGGTCACCTGGGACCGCACAGCCCTGCCCTACCTGGTGGAGGTCGCCTGGCCCGGGGACGGCCCGCTCACCCTGCTGGTGCAGTCGCGCGACCAGACGGTCATGCGGGTGCTGGCGGCCGACCCGGACAGCGGCGACACCAGCACGCTGGCGACCGCCAGCGACCCCGTCTGGCTGGAGATCGTCCCCGGCGTCCCGGCGTGGCTCGACGGCGGGCGGCTGGTCGGCACGGTGGACGACCCGGCCTGCGACACCCGCCGGCTGGTGCTGGACGGCGAGCCGGTGACCCCGCCGGGCCTCCAGGTCCTCGAGGTGCTCGGCGCCGGCGGCGACGAGGTGCTGCTGCGCGCCTGCGAGGACCCCACCGAGCTGCACGTCTGGCGGCTGTCGGCGCCCGCCGGGAGCGCCGTGCCGAAGCTGGAGCGGCTCACCCCGGCGGCCGGGGTCCACACGGCCAAGGGCGCCGGCGGGACGCTGGTCCGCTCCGCCGCCAGCTTGGAGACCGACGGCACCCTCACCGTCGTGCAGCGCGGCGACCGGCAGGCCGCCACGATCGCCTCGCTGGCCGAGACGCCGGTGCTGCGCCCCCGCCCGACGATGCTGCGCGCCGGCGAGCGGGGCCTGCGGACCGCGCTGCTGCTGCCGTCCCGGCCGTTCGACGGCCCGCTGCCGGTGCTGCTCGACCCCTACGGCGGGCCGCACGGGCCGCGGGTCCTCGCCAGCAGCGCCGCCTTCCTGGTGCCGCAGTGGTTCGCGGACCAGGGCTTCGCCGTGCTGGTGGCCGACGGCCGCGGCATGCCCGGCCGCGGGCCGGCCTGGGAGCGCGCGGTGCACCACGACCTCGCCGGGCCGCCGCTGGAGGACCAGGTCGACGCGCTGCACGCGGTCGCGGCCGACCATCCGGAGCTCGACCTCGGCCGGGTGGCGATCCGCGGCTGGTCGTTCGGCGGCTACCTCGCCGCGCTGGCGGTGCTGCGCCGCCCGGACGTATTCCACGCGGCGGTCGCCGGCGCCCCGGTGACCGACTGGCGGCTGTACGACACCCACTACACCGAGCGCTACCTGGGCGACCCGCGCGAGGACGCCGAGCCCTACCGCCGCAGCTCGCTGCTGGCGGACGCGGCCGGGCTGCGCCGGCCGCTGCTGCTGATCCACGGGCTGGCGGACGACAACGTGGTGGCCGCCCACACCCTGCGGCTGTCGAGCCTGCTGCTGGCCGCCGGCCGGCCGCACAGCGTGCTGCCGCTCTCGGGGGTGACCCACATGACCCCGCAGGAAGCCGTCGCCGAGAACCTGCTGCTCATCCAGCTCGCCTTCCTGCGCGCCGCCCTCGGCCTCCCCGCCGAGGGGTCGGCGTCAACCGGCTAGAGCGCCGGCATGTGTCGGTGCCCGCGCCGGATCACCCGCGGCGACAGGAGGCGGCGCTGGCGCGCACCGCGGATACGTGCCGGCGCTCTAAGAGGCCGGGAGCCGGTCGCCGTCGAGCTCGAACAGGCGCAGCTTGGCCGGCTCCAGCCGCAGCCAGAGGTCGCGGTTGGGCTGCGCCGGGAAGTCCACCGGCGCGACCACCTTGAGCAGCTGCTCGCCGATCGCGGCGGTGAGCAGCAGGTGCGAGCCGAGCGGCTCGACCACCTGGGTGCGGGCCGGCACCGCGCCGGGCGACGGCTCGGTGGCCGGCGCGATGTTCTCCGCGCGGATGCCGACCAGCGTCTCGCCGGAGCCCGCCGGCGCGATGCCGGCGGGCAGCTCGATGGCATGCTCGCCGATGCGCAGCTCCGGCCGGCCGTTGCCGCCGAGCCGCCCGGCCAGGAAGTTCATCGGCGGGTTGCCGATGAAGCCGCCGACGAAGCGGCTCGCCGGCTCGGCGTAGACCCGGGTGGGCGTGTCGTGCTGCACGATCCGGCCCTGGTTCATCACCGCGATGCGGTCGCCCAGGCTGAGCGCCTCGACCTGGTCGTGGGTGACGTAGATCGCGGTGGTGCCGAGCTCGGAGACGAGCTTCTTCAGCTCCGCGCGGAAGGTCAGCCGCAGCAGCGCGTCCAGGTTGGACAGCGGCTCGTCCATCAGCAGCACGGCCGGCTCCATCACGATCGCCCGCGCCACCGCCACCCGCTGGCGCTGGCCGCCGGAGAGCTGCGCCGGGTAGCGGTCGAGGTAGTCGGACAGCTCCACCAGGCTGGCGGCCCGCTCGACCGACTCGCGGATCTTCGAGCGGTCGACCTTGCGCATCTTGAGCCCGAAGGCGATGTTGTCGAACACCTTGAGGTGCGGGAACACCGCGTAGCTCTGGAACACCATGGCGATGTCGCGCTGCCGCGGCGGCAGGTCGGTGACGTCGCGGTCGCCGATCCTGACCCGCCCGCCGTCGGGGTACTCGAGCCCCGCCACGCAGCGCAGCAGGGTGGTCTTGCCACAGCCGCTCGGCCCCAGCAGGACGACCAGCTCGCCGTCCTCGACCTCGAGGTCGACCGCGTCGACCGCGGTGGTCCTGCCGAACCGCTTGGTGACCCCTTCGAGCACGATCCGCGCCATCGCGGAACCCTCCCTTCCGAAAGCGTCTAGTGGCCGACCCGGCTCCAGAGGCCGAGCAGGTAGCGGCGGATCAGGAAGATGCCGACCAGGGCCGGGGCGAGCATGAACCAGGCGGCGGCGAAGCGGTACGGCAGCGAAGCGCCCTGGAGCGTGTTGACCACCAGCGCCGGCAGGGTGGGATGGTCGAGCGTCAGGATGGTGGCGGCGAACACCTCGTTCCAGGACAGCTCCCAGGTGAAGATGCCCGCCGCCGCCAGGCCGGGCAGCGCCATCGGCAGCACGATGCGCGCGAACGCGCCGAACGGCGTGCAGCCCAGCGTCTGGGCGGCCTCCTCCAGCTCCTTGGGCACGCTCACGAACACGCTCGAGGTGACCAGCACGGTGAACGGCAGCGCCAGGGCGGTGTGCATCAGCGCCACGCCGATGAGCGTGTCGAAGACCCCCCAGGTGAGGAAGGTCACCGCCAGCGGGATCGCCAGGATCACGATGGGGAACGCGCGGGTCGACAGGATCGCCAGCCGGTAGGCGGCCCGGCCGCGGAAGGCGTAGCGCGCCAGCGCGTAGCCGGCCGGCGCGCCCAGCGCGGTCGAGATCGCCAGGGTGATCAGCGCCACCAGCACCGAGGCGCCGAGCGCGCTGAGCACCCCCGACGAGCGCGCGAAGAAGTCGACCGTCTCGCCCGACAGGTGGGTCGGCACCACCGGCTTGGGGAAGTCGAAGATGTGGTCCCTGGGCGTGAACGCGGTCACGGTGATCAGGTACAGCGGCACCAGCACCCACAGCGACAGCAGCACAGCGGCCACGTAGAGCAGCGCCCGCCCGAGCCTGCGCCGCCGCGCGCCCGGGCGGACCGCCTGCCGCTCCCGGCCCGCGGGGGCGCGCGTCTCGGCCTGGGCGGTCATCCCAGCCGCTCCTCGTTCGTGCGGATGGTCACCAGGTAGACCACCGTGGAGACCAGCGACAGCAGCAGCACCAGCGAGGCGTAGGCGGCCGCCACCCGCGGGTCGCGCAGGCGGTAGTACCAGCGGTAGGCCTCGTTGGCGAGCACCGTGGTGGTGCCGCCGGCCAGCGCCACCACGGTGGCGAACACCTGCAGCGCCAGGATGGTTCGCAGGATCAGCGCCACCCGGATGCTCGGCTTGAGCAGCGGCAGCACCACGTGGCGCAGCCGCTGCCAGACGCTGGCGCCGAACACGTCGGCCGCCTCGAGGAAGTCGCGCGGGATGCCCTGCAGGCCGGAGACCAGGATCACCATGATGATCGCGGTGGCGCGCCACGCCTCGGCCACCACGATGGTCGCCAGCACCAGCCAGGGCCGCTGGTAGTCGAGGAAGACGATCGACTGGTGGGTGATGCCGAGCTGCTGGAGCACGCTGTTCAGCCAGCCCTGCTCGGTGAAGATCGAGAACCAGACGATTCCCGAGGCCAGCTCGCTGATGCCCAGCGGCAGCGCGAAGATGTAGAGCCACAGGGTGGCGCCCTTGAGCCGGGCGTTGATCACCATCGCCATGCCCAGCGCGACCGCGAACTGAACCGGCACGATCACCACCATCAGCAGCAGCGTGGTGCTGAGCGCGCGGGCGAAGGCGCCGTCGGTGAGCATCTGCCGCATCGCGTCGAGGCTGTAGCCGCTGCCGGTGGGCGACTGCAGCGCCAGGCCGAACGCCTGGAACATCGGCACGGCGAAGAACACCGCCAGGAAGACCAGGCTCGGCAGCACCAGCAGGTACGGCGCCCAGCCGAGCCCGCGACGGCGCGCGGGGACGGCGGCGGCCTGGCTCACCGGGGCCCTCCGCGGAGGGCCCCGGCTCGGTTGCCGCTCACCCGGCCGCCGAGCCGACCTTGCAGGTGCCGCTGCTGACCGGGTCCGGCTTCCAGCAGGGCGCCTTGACCGCGTCGAACAGCGCCTGGAGCTCCTTGGCCTTGGCCTGGAGCGTGGCCGGGATCGGGCGGTTCTTGAGCACGATTTCCTGGAAGGTGGTGCGGAACACGTCGTCGTAGGCCTCGGTCTTCTCCTTGAGCCCGATCGGCAGCAGCGACGGCAGGCCCTTGTCGCTGGTGGTCTGCCGCTGGACGGTGTCCGCCTCCTGCTTGATGCCGGCGCCGAGGTCGCCCGGCAGTGACAGCGAGGCGGTCGGCGGGAAGAAGCCGACCTCACGCAGGGTGGTCGCCTGCGTGTCGGGCTGGGTCAGGTAGCGGATCAGCTTCTTGCCGGCCTCGGGGTCGGAGGCGCTCTTGGGGATGCCGAGCCCCAGCAGCACCGGCGCGAAGCCCAGGCCCTTGGGCCCGATCGGCGACGGGAAGGCGACGAAGTCGTCCGGCTTGGCCTGGAGCGCCTGGAGCAGCCTGGCGACGTGGTCCCAGGCGATCCACACCTCGCCGGACTGGAGCGGCTCCTGCATGAACTGGTAGGTCGGCGACTGGCGGTTGGTCTGCGTCCAGGCCGACTTCATCCAGTTCCACATGGTCACCGCGCCCGAGCTGGTGAAGGTGGTGTTCACCCCGCCGGTGTAGCTCGGGTAGCTGTGCCCCTGGAAGAACCGCCGGATGAGGCCGTCCTGCTGGGCCGGGAAGCCGAGCTTCTGTCCGCCGGCCTTGGCGTTGACCGCCTTCGCCCAGTCGACCAGCTGGTCATAGGTGAGCGCCTGCACGTCCATGCCGGCGGGCAGCAGGTCCACCGCCTCCTTGCGGGCGACCATGATGTAGGTCGCCTGCATCCACGGGATGTAGTTGACCTGCGAGCCGCCGAGCTTGGCCAGCTCGAGGTAGTCGGGGTTGAAGTTGCGGTCCTTGAGCTCGTTGGCGAGGTCGGTGAGGTCCAGCAGGTCGCCGTTGGAGGCGAAGCCGGCGAAGTCGCCGTGGGTGCCACCAATCAGGGCGATGTCGCCCTTGCCGGCCTTGGCCTGCGAGGCGACCCGGTCCTGGAAGGGGCCCGCCTCGGTGCTCACGAAGTTCACCTTGCCGTCGAAGCCGGCCAGGATCTGCTTGCGCATCTTCTCGGCCTCGTCGACCGGCTGGAACTGGCTGGAGAGGAAGGTCAGGTTGGTGCCGCCGCCACCGCCGCTCTGCGCCTTGTTGGCGTTGGGGGCGCAGCCGGCCAGGCCCACCACGGCCGCGCCGGCGCCCAGCGCCAGCGCTTGGCGGCGGGTGATCGAAGCGTTCTGGAACTGGCGTCGTCGCGTACCGTCCATGGTGCCTCCTCGTACGACTCCCAGGGAACCGTCGCCGAGCGGCGAGCGGCGCCGAACGGATGCACGGAAGCGCCGGCCCCTCTGGATCCGGGGCGGCGCGAGTCGATCCCGCCTCACGCGGATGCGAACGTTCGGGCTGACGGGCCTGCTGCGCGCAAGTATGGCACGCTCCGCGAGGGATGTCGGCGCTTGTCCACAACCGGCGCGTGCATCCCGCCCCGAAGCGCTCAGCCGGCCGCTTTGGCCAGCAGGTCGAGCTGGGCCAGGGCGTCCCGCGTGTCGTAGCTCATCGGGCCGGCGATCAGGGTGGTCACCCCGGCCTCGCGGAGCTCGTCGAGCCGCTCGCGCACCCGCCCCGGCGGGCCGCAGACGGTGACCGCGTCGATCAGCTCCGGCGGCAGCGCCGCGGCGGCGCGGTCGGCCCGGCCGTCGAGGTAGAGGTCCTGGACGGTGGCGGCGACGTCGTCGAAGCCGTAGCGGCGCATCACCCGGTTGTAGAAGTTGCGCCGCCGCGAGCCCATGCCGCCGACGTACAGCGCCAGCATCGGCCGCATGGCGTCGCGCGCGGCGTCGAGGTCCGCGTCGACCCGCACCTGCTGGGTGACGGCCAGGTCGAAGCCGTCCAGGTCGCGGCCGGCGCGGGCGGCGCCCTCCTGGAGGGCGGCGCGGAGGTCGCCGGCATGGGCCGGGTCGAACAGGAAGCCGATGCAGCCGTCGGCGATCTCCCCCGCCAGCGCGAGGTTCTTCGGCCCCATCGCCGCCAGGTAGATCGGCAGCGGGCGCTGCACCGGGTTGACGGTCAGCTTGAGCGCCTTGCCCTCGCCGCCGGGCAGCGGCAGCTCCATGGTGGCGCCCTGGTGGGCGACCCGCTCCCTGGCCAGGGCCTTGCGCACCACCGCGACGTAGTCGCGGGTGCGCTCCAGCGGGCGCGCGTAGGGCTGGCCGTGCCAGCCCTCGGCGACCTGCGGGCCGGAGACGCCCAGCCCCAGCCGGAAGCGTCCGCCCGACAGGCGGTCCAGCGTCGCCGCGGTCATCGCGGTCAGCGCCGGGCTGCGCCCGGGGATCTGGAAGATCGCCGAGCCGAGCCCGATCGTGCTGGTCTGCGCCGCCAGCCAGGCCAGCACGGTGGCCGCGTCCGAGCCGTAGGCCTCCGCCGCCCAGACCGAGTCGAAGCCGAGGCGCTCCGCCTCGGTCGCCATGGCCAGCTGCCGCTCCGCATCGATGCCCATGCCCCAGTAGCCGACGCTCAGCGCAAGTCGCATCGCACCCGCCCTCCCACGCTCGTAGCCTCCCACCTCGACCGAAAGCCTATCCTGTCAGGCGTCCGCGCCTTCCGATCCCGCGAAGCTCCAGGAGGCTACGCATGCTCGAGGGGTTCACCTGGTTCAGGCAGTCCGCCTACCGCTGGGAGGGCGACGGCCTGGTGGTCTACATCGACCCGTGGGAGGCCGAGGGTCCCCCGGCGGACCTGATCCTGATCACCCATGCCCACCAGGACCACTACCAGCCCGACGAGATCGAGCGGCTGCGCAAGGACGGCACCAGCCTGGTCGCGCCGCACGACATCGCCCGCGAGCTCTCCGGCGACGTCACCCCGGTGGCGCCCGGCGACGCCGTCGAGGTCGCCGGCGTGAACATCCAGGCGGTCCCGGCCTACAACATCGTCGAGGAGCGGCTCCAGGCGCATCCCAGGGAGAACAACTGGGTGGGCTACATCCTGACGCTCGGCCGGCACACCTACTACCACGCCGGCGACACCGACCACCTGCCCGAGCTCGACTCGGTCCGGGCGAACGTGGCGATGCTGCCGATCGGCGGCACCTACACCATGGACGCCGGGCAGGCCGGCGGCCTGGCACGGGCGATCAGCCCGGACCTGGCCGTGCCGATGCACTACGGCTTCGTGGTCGGCAGCCAGGAGGACGCGGTCACCTTCGCCAACGCCGCCAAGCCGGTCACGGTCCAGACCCTGGAGCCCCTGCGCCCGTTCGAGCGGTAGCCGCCCGGACCCGCTGAGTCGCTGACCGGCCCACCCGATGCCAGGTCGCGAGGCCGTGGAGCTGCATTGTGCTACCAGAGGCTACGTGGGGCAGCCTGCCACTCGCCGCATCGCCCAGGCGATCGCGCCGACGCCTCCCGCAGGGGCGACATCCAGGCGCAGGTGGTTGTCGTCGGCGTCGTCGGGCAGCGGTGAGACGGAAGGCAGCACCGTGATGCCAAGGTTGTATGACCATATGTCGGTGTGGGCGAGCATCAGCCCAAGCACGTGGTCGATGCCGGCATGGCCGTGGCACGGGAAGGAACGCCGACCGCCGGCTGGTGCCCGCGCCACCGAAGCGGTAGCTCAACCAGGCGCTGCATGCCGCTCGTGGCGCCTGGCTTGCCCCGCAGGGGGCCGCCCGGCTGGGCGACGAGCTGCTCCAACGGAGCGGCCGGGGCGGCCGCGGTCGTGGCCGGCAGGTCTAACCGGCGGTCGCGGAGGCTGTGCTGGTCGGCATTGACCTCGGCGCTTGCGCCTTTGCAGGACCTCACCGATCTGGCTCATCAAGACCGCGCGCGGTCCGGCGCTGTTGTGCTAGCCGGCGCCTGGCCTCCAGATACGGGGTGAGATCGGTCACCGTTACCAGCTCGACGTCCTCGATCGGCCATCGATGAGCCCACAGAACGACCCTGTGGTCAGGCAAGTTGAGCTCGGCCACCTGGACGGCGTCCTTCTCGAGGAGCGCAAAGCTCTGCGGTACCTGGTCGATTGGCACGACGACAGGCCGCTCGGCTTCGCCCAAGGATTCCTGCTTGGGTACCCCTCGGCCGAGCAGCTTCGGCTTCGGTCGCGAAGCTACATATTCCTGCGCGATGCGTTCCCAAAGAAAGCGTCGCAGCGGCGTTGGTTGCTGGGGCGGAGTTGAGTGTTTGGAAGTCCCAACGATCAGGAGTCGTTGGGGCTTCTCGCGGATATCACCGTGAATGAGCTGGAGCTGCACTGTGACCGTGTCGACCTCCCTTGCTGCCCGGCCTCCGGCCACTGTGCGGTACTCGAATACCATTCTAGGTCCCCAAAACGATGGCGGAAGCCCGTAGAGAGGGACTGGCGCAGCGCGGAAATGCTCTTCGACCTCCCGTTCCCGTTCATCGAGTAAGTCTTGAACAGCCCGTTTGCGGTCTTCGCGTATTGTACTCAGTCCTCCAAGAGGATCTTCGACGGTTGGTTCTCGATAGGGACCGGTAGATCCTACGCGACCTTGATGCCAGTCCTCCCGTGTGCCCCGGTCTCGGATGTACCCGGCATAACGGCCGCCCTGCGTACGCCGTCAACGTCAGCGTGGGACGGTTCGGATGACCCGCTGCTCGACCTGATTCATGGGACCCCCTCATAGATCGAAGTCACCAGGGTCAATGGCGTCCGGTAAGGGCAGGAAATCATACCCACCCCAAGGTATCCCGAAGAAGGTTGTCTTTATTTCGAGCGTACATCCAACCAATAGACAACCGGCGGCAAGCATTTGGTCCGCGAAGCCCCTGCCAAACCTAGTCATGGCGCCAATGGCAGCGATCGCCCATGCCGGGAGTATCCCGGTCATTTGGTCCGGGTTTATAAGGGCGCCGAACTTGAGCGGGCCATAAAGCAAAAATGCTTGCTCGGGCTCTATTGGGATGTAATAGTTTAAGGCCCTCGGGATCAATAGAGTTGACTGGGTTGTCGCCAGCGTAGGCGTAGACCACCCCTCAGCGGCGTGCTGGCCACCGTCCGCTGGGGGCCGCCGTGCTCAGCTAGGCGCTCGGCACCGCCGTCACGCCGGCTGTTGTGCGTGCACGGCGACCAGCTTCCCTGGGGTGAGCCGATAACCGAGGGGCATCCCGGTGCTTGCCGCCGACCGGGTAACCGCCATGCTGCGCGCGCTGCCGCCACTGCTCGATACGATTCAGGTTGCCTTGTTGACCGAGCAGATGCGGCGGCAGCTCCACCCAGCCGCCTGATCCGACGACACATGACAGACGCCCCTGCGGGAGCGGTTCCGCAGGGGCGTCTCATCGCACTATTTTTTTTGGAGTCTGTTTCTGCGTCGAGGTCATCGAGGCCTGCGGTATCGGTTCATCAAGAAGAGGAGGAAGAACATGAATGCCCCAAGCAGCAATGCATACGTGAGGCCAGCCTTGCCATTCAGTCCTAGTCTGTCGGAGATAAAGTAGGCAAGCCCTGTCAGCAACAGGATGAGCCCGTAGACAAGCGGCCGATCCGTGCGTCCAGTTCTGCGCGAAGAGTACCAACCGACCAGCCCCATCACCACCGTGACCAAGACGCCATACCCGAAAGCTAGCATTGTGTAGTTTCTACCTTAGTAGCATAGTCGGATTAAGGGAGTCACAAAGCCAGTGAAGCTGTAGGTTTGTAAAGCAAGACATTGACCCTGATTGACAGCTTCCTGGGCCTTCCAAGCCAGAAGGCCGAAGTAAAATCCGATGACCACTATCGGCGCCTGGCCGCTAGCGAATCCAATAGCCTCCGAAGCCAGCGTTGCATAACCAAACGTAGTTGTGAGGGCTAGAGTCTCCTCCCTTGAGAAGTAATAGGTACAGGTGATCCACCCGCAGTCGTAATGCCAGGCGCCGCACGACCATCGACTGGACGGTGCGGAGACAAGCATGGTTGGCGGCCTACGGGGGCGCTACGCCATCGGGCCGTACAGTTCGCGCGCGCGGGCGGCTACCTCCTCGGGCAGGGCGACCAGCAACCCCTTGGCCTCGACCCCCACGCCGCCGCTGGGCAGGTGGAGCCGCGCCCAGGCGCGCACCCGCCGGCCGCGCGCGTCAACCAGGCCGGCGACCAGCGGCAGGGGCGCGTCGTAGGGGACCTGGGCGCGGTAGCGCAGGTCCATCGTTGCCGTCGCCGCCCAGATACCGGCCAGCAGGATCGCGGAATAGCCCATGACCTCATCCAGCGCCGTCGCGGCCAGCCCGCCGTGCAGCACGCCTGGGTAGCCCTGGTACTCCGGACGCGGGTGCAAGGTGGCACGTACCTCGTCGCCCGCACGGCGGATATCGTCCAAGTGCAGCCCGATCGGATTGGCGTCGCCGCAGGCGAAGCAGTGCCGCGCCCCAGGGGGCAGCACGTCCTCGCGGCGGGTCGGCACGACTGGCGGCTCGTCGTTCAGGCGTCCGGGCATGGGTCCTCCGTTACGCGTGTGGGTGTGCCAACGCTCCCCCAGCAGCGGCACCGCCCGCAACCGCGTGCCGGTCTCAGATCCTCACCCTGATATCTGCCCTTACTCGACACTCGTGTCGTCCAGCGCGGTGGTGGACAGGCCGCCGTGGAGCATGCCCGGGTAGCTCTGGTTCCTTGCGGGGCGTCCAGCAGGGTCCATAGTCGTCTACAGCAGGAGGTCAGCCCAACAGACAGTCCACAGAGGTCCAGGTCGGACCGGAGCCGTCCGCGCCGTTGGTGGTCATCGCGGTAGTCAGCCTCGACGGAGCGGGCGGCCTTATCTTGGCTGGCCCGCGCCGTCTTGTGTCGCAAGCGGATCGCTATCCGGGCGTCCCGTCGCGCTCGCTTCTTCGGGCGAGGTGCTGGAGTTGCCGTTCATGCACGCCGGGCAGCCAATCCTTGCCGTACGTGGCCGATGGGCCGACCCGCGGGTCGCCGGGAACACCGGCGTCGCGCAGGGCATGCACGTACGCGCGATCCTGGTCGATCCGTGCGCGTACCTGATCAGCTCCGCCGCTGGACCCGTGGCCGGGGACGAGGACATCAACGTCGCCCGCCACGCCCTCGAGCAGCCGCAGCGCGGCGAGGTAGTCCTCGATCGGGTCAGCGGTGTCGTTCAAGTCGAGCATCGGAATCAAGACATCAGAAAGCATGTCGCCGGCGACGAGAACCCCGCGGTCCTCGATCAACAGCGCCGCATGGCCCGGGGCATGCGCCTGATGCTCGACAATCCGGACTTGAGGGCCATCCCAAGGAATCCGCGCAGTTTCGGCGGGCAGACCGGTAATCTGGCCGAACAGGTCGTCCAGCGGTATCTCCCCGGCGATGTCCGGCGGTAACATCCCGGCGACGCGGGCCTTCCAACCCGCGCCCGACAGCACATTTCGGATAGCAGCCGCGCAGCGGGCTGTACCGTAACGGGGCGCTTCGCCGAGCTTGGCGTGCCAGAGCAGGTGATCCCAATGCGGATGCGTCGAGAAGCCTGTCACAACGGGCTGGCCCGACTCGCGAAGGTCGTTCGCGAGGCAGGCCATTTCGTCGCCGCGTATCCCGGGGTCGATGAGCAACACGCCGGCCCGGCCTTGCACGACAACGGCGTTGCTCTGTAAGAACTCGCTCTGGTGGATCAGCACACCCTCCGCGACCTGCCTCAGCACGGGGCTCCTTCCGCTTGTGGTTTGCAACCGCTTGTCGAGACGGGACTACCTGGCGCTGAGAGCCGTCGCCGGCCAGCTCGATCACGGGATGTCTCGTAACGTAAGACCCGCCCGGTGCCGCGTCGCGGTGACCGGGCCTTCAGTGGGACGCTGCGTCACGTATCGAGGTAGGCCTGGCGCGGCGTTCGATCGTCGAGAGCTTGGTGTGGCCGGATGCGGTTGTAGATGTCGCGGAAGCGGGCTGTCTCCATCGCTAGCTGCAGTTCCCAGACAGGTTGTTTGAGTGAGGATTTTCCCCTTATTTCTTGATCTCGTAGCGCAGAATTACCACGCCGTTGTCGAACCCGGTGGCCTCGACCAGCTTCAGGTCTTGCCGATCCTCGAAAATGCGCGTTCCCTTGCCGCGTGACGCCGGGCAGACCAGCATCCGGACTTCGTCGACGACGTCGGCGTCCAGCAGGGAGTGCATGAGCTTCAAGCTCCCCCACAGCCAGATGTCCTTGCCGCTCTGCTCCTTGAGCTCCCGGACGGTGGCGACCGGGTCGCGCGTCACGGTCGCGGCGGGAAAGTCCCCCCAGGGGGCCTCATCCAGCTTCGACGAGGCGACGAACTTGGTGAGGTTGTTGAGCTTCTCGCCGTACTCGCCCTGCTCGTCGGCGTACGGCCAGTAGCCCTTGGTCTGGGCGTAGGTATTCGCGCCGAGAATCAGCGTGTCAACCGAGTCGATGAACCCCATCACGCTCGCCTTGAACGCAGGGTTGGTGGTGTCGGAAAAGGGCTCTCCTGACACGAAGCTCAGCCCGCCGTCGTCCTCCGCGGCGATGTTGTCGACGGTAACCCACTGCTGGACTATGAGTTTTCGCATGGCGCCGACTGTAGCAGAGCTCATCTCAGCGGCTGTGTGACTGCCGTTCGCGTGCATCGAACAGCCATGCCTGTTCATCCTGGTCGGCGTCCAGTGACCTTGCAGTCCAAACAAACCATATAAGCACGGCGGATGGTCGATCGTGCCGGTCCACACCAGACGGGAAGAGGCCGGCACGGGTCCATCCCTGCCACGCGGGCAAGCTCGGGGAGCGCTGTCCGCATGGCCGGCGGCTGGCCTGCTGGCACCGTCACGACCACGGCGACCCCACGCTTGGCGAGCCGCTGTGCCCGGACTGCTACGACTACCGGGCCGCGCAGCCGGGGTGCTGTCGGGTGAGCGGGTCGCCGCCTACGTCACCAAGTACGCGACCAAGGCGGCCAGGACGGTCGGGCCGAGCCTTGACCGACCGATCACCAGCGGCGCCGAGATCGACCGGCTGGAGTTGCCCGAGCACGCCCGGCGGCTGGTGCGGGCCTGTTGGGAGCTAGGCGCACACCCGGAACTGGCCGGCCTGGGGCTGCGCCGCTGGGCGCACATGCTCGGCTACCCTGGCCACTTCCTGACCAGAAGCCGCCGCTACTCGACCACCTTCCGCACCCTCCGCGCCGCCGGCGGGCCTGGGCCAACCAGCAGCGCCACGGACCAGAGATCCCCCTGGACCGGGACGGCCGACCCCTGCCACCCAAGGGGACCGTGGAGCTGCCCGGCCTGGAGTACGCCGGCATCGGCTACACCACCGCCGGCGACGCATGGCCCGCCTGGTCCATGGGCGAAGAGGCACGAAAGATGCGGCGCGTCGCGCGTGAAGCGCTGTGGAGGTGGCCTGAGCATGGCCCATGCCACTACGCGGCACGCTGGCGACCGCGAGCCGGCTCCCCTGGGCGGCGGGAGGGTACCGCGCTTACTGCTCACGCCCGAGGAGGCGGCGGAAGCTCTCGGGATCAGTAGAGCGAAAATCTATGAGCTATTGCTAGCAGAAATTATTGAGTCGATTCGCATTGACCGATGACGCAGGATTCCGATAAAACGTCTTGAGGAATTTGTGGCGAGCCTGGTCTCCGCGCCGAGGCGCGTGCGCCGGGAGTTCCAGGTGTTCAGTCCCGAGCAGGGCCGGAGGTTCCTCCAGGCGGTCAAGGGCGACCGGCTCGAAGCCCTGTACGTGATGGCGATCACTACGGGCATGCGTGAGGGTGAGCTGTTCGGGCTGCGCTGGGCAGATGTGAACCTCGACGCGGGCACGCTGCATCTGGGCCGGCGGGTGAAGACGAAGTCCTCGCGGCGACAGGTGCTACTGCCGCGCCTGGCGGTGGACGCGCTGAAGGCGCACAAGGCCGGCCAGGCGCGCGAGCGGCTTCGCGTCGGGGAACGCTGGCATGACACGGGCTCGTGTTCCCCAACCGGGTCGGCGGCGCCACCGATCCCTCGAAGTTCCTTCGGCGGGACCATCACCCACTGCTCGAGCGCGCCGGGCTGCCCCACATCCGCTTCCATGACCTGCGCCACAGCGCGGCAACGCTGCTGCTCGGGATGGGCGTGCATCCGAAGATCGTCAGCGAGCTGCTCGGCCACAGCAACATCAGCATCACGCTCGACCTGTACTCGCACGTCACCATGAGCATGCAGCAGCAGGCCGTGACCGCCATCGATGGGCTGCTCGGTAGTCAGCCGGGTAGTCAACCAGAGTCAGACGAGGGCGAAATGCCTGGTCAGGCGGACGCGGTAGGCCAGTAGGCCAGGGTTGCTCTGGTACTCGGGCCGGGGCCGCAGCGTGGCCCGCACCTCGTCGCCCTCGCGCCGGATGCCCTCCACGACCCTGTAGGCTTCTCCCCCAGCACCCGTCCGAGCAAGCCACGCGACCGATCGTGAGGTGCAGGCCACCATGTACGGGCCCGACGTGACCTTCCTCGGCGTCCCACGCGCCGAGCTGGACCGGCCGGAGTCGTTCGCGGGCATGGACGTGGTGATCATCGGCGCGCCGTTCGACGGCGGCACCAGCTACCGGCCGGGCACCCGCTTCGGGCCGCTGGCGATCCGCACCACCGACTACCTCCCGGCCGACGCCTCCCGGCCGCACCTGGCGCTCGGGGTCGACCCGCTGCAGGAGCTGCGGGTGGTCGACGTCGGCGACGTGCCCATGCCGCCGGGCGACATGGTCGCGTCGGTGGAGCGCCTCGAGGAAGCGGTGTACGCGGTCGCCGGGGCTGGGGCGATCCCGGTGGTGCTCGGCGGCGACCACACCATCGCGCTGCCTGACGTCACCGGCATCGCCCGCCACCTCGGCTTCGGCCGCGTCTCGGTGGTGCATTTCGACGCCCACGCCGACACCGGCGAGACGCAGTTCGGCGCCCTGCTCGGCCACGGCACCCCGATGCGGCGCCTGATCGAGTCCGGGGCGGCCCGGGGCGACCGCTTCCTCCAGATCGGCCTGCGCGGCTACTGGCCGGAGCCGCACGTGCTCGAGTGGATGGCCGAGCGAGGGATGCGCAGCTTCGAGATGGCCGAGGTGGTGCGCCGCGGCCTGGACGAGTGCCTCGACGAGGCGTTCGCCATCGCGGTCGACGACTGCGACGGCGTGTTCCTGTCGATCGACGTCGACGTGGTCGACCCGGGCATGGCGCCGGGCACCGGCACCCCCGAGCCGGGCGGACTGACCACCCGCCAGCTGCTCGACGCGGTCCGCCGCTGCGCCCGGGAGCTGCCGGTGGTCGGCCTGGACGTGGTCGAGCTGTCGCCGCCCTACGACGGCCCCGGCCAGGCCACCGCCTTCCTCGCCAACCGCGTGGTCCTGGAGGCCCTCTCCGGCATCGCCAAGCGCCGCGCCGCCGGCGGCGCCCAGCCCGACCGCCCCGTCCCCTGGCCCGCGGGCTAGGGCGTTCCCGAGCGACCACACACGTGCCGGCCATCTGCCCGGTCAGCCGCTGAACACCAAACGGCCGGCGGCCGGCAGTTCGCGCAGCACGCTGGCCATTTCGGCGGCGCGCACCTGCAGGCGCCGACGGCGTGGCGGCTGCCAACCGCGACCAGGCGGCCAGATGGCTCGCATGGTCCCCCTCCTTGGTCACCTGCGCGACCCGCGCCGCCCGCTCCGGCTGGGCCCCGGGTCCCCATCGATCCCGGCCAGCAGCGTGAGCGGCCATGCCGGGCCGGCCAGCGGCGCCGGCAGCCCCTGGCGCGCGTCGTCGTGGTCCAGCTCGACCCACCACCACGGCGCGCAGAACGTCCACCGGCGCCCCTGCTGGTCGGCGACCACGTCCAGGCCGCGCAGGTACGGGTAGGGTCGAAACAGTAGCTCCGCCCGGATCGGCTCCCGCTCGTAAGGGCGCAGTGAGTCGATCAGGTCGTCCCGCCCGACATCATGCGGCACGCCGAACGGCAGCACGTGCACCGCAAGGCTGGCGGGCGGGTCCGCCGACCACTTGCGGGGAAACCACCAGGAGAACACCTCCAGCACGTGCACGATCGTCGGCGGGATGCCGACCCGGCAACGGTCGCCGGTCTGCAGCACCTTCAGGCTCGGGTCGAACTGGAACAGCCAGCCGGCGTCAGGATGATCCGGGTCGCGGTCGAAGCACAGCTGGCCTCTCCACTCGCTGTTGTCCCAGCCGCATGCTTCGTCCCGGCGGGCTTGGGCGTTGTGGAGCCACCCCACGGCCAGCGCACGCAGACGTGGAACTCATTGGCGCTGGAGACCTCGGCCTCCCGGAGCGGGCAGGCGACCCGCAGCACATCGCCCGGCCGGAACAGGCTACGCGGCCGCCCCAACTCGTCCCTGGGACACGGGCCGCCACCCTCCGCCAGCAGTCGTCCCGGCGCATGCGCCCGAATGGCATCGAGGTCCTGGTCCATCTGGCTCTCCATCTACTACGACCCTGCGTGAGGCCAGCCACCAGGTGCGACAGCGCCGGCGAGTCCCAGATTCACTGGTCAACAGGTAGGCAGTTGAGCCCAGTCATGAGGGCGGGCGGTAGCTCTGCTGGATCGTCCGCACCTGGAGTGGCTGGTCCAGCAGCGGATGCGCACTGGCACCCGGAGCCGAGCAACCGGTGCGCGGTGGGCGGTCAAGCGGGTGGTGTGAGGTCCAGCTCGAGCCAGGCGGCCAGGTCCTTGATCTCCTGCTCCACCTCGGCGGTCATGCGCTCGTCGAAGGCCACGTCCTGGTGGACCGCATCGACCCGGAGCACCCCGGCGGTGCGGTCGGCGGTGGCGTCGAGCTTGCCGACCAGCCGGTCGCCGTGGAGGATCGGCAGCGCGAAGTATCCCCACCGGCGCTTGGCGGCGGGCTTGTACATCTCCAGCTGGTAATCGAAGGCGAACAGCTCGACCGTGCGCTTGCGGTCATGGATCAGCCGGTCGAAGGGCGACAGCAAGGCCGCACGCCCTGAGAACGGCTGGCCCAGGTGGCCCAATTGGGTGGGGTCGACCCGCCAGGTGCCCCTGACCCCCTCGACCATGGCGGGCTCGCCGGCCTCGCCCACGTCCACCGGCTCGACCGAGCACTCCGGCCCTCGGGAGCGGGCGATGCCCAGGGCACGCAGCCGCCGCTCGTCGCGGATGCGCCGCGCCTCCTCCGCGGGCACCACCGGGGGGTCGGGGTACACCCGCGCCGCCAGGTCCCAGAGCCGCTCGCCGCCCCTGCGGCCGGCGATCGCGACCTCGCCCCGCCGCACCATGAACTCCAGCAGCTGGGTGACGTTGCGGTTGTTGGTCCAGCCGCTCGACTTCCACGGCACCGCGCAGGTGTCCGGAAGCTCGCGCGACGGCAGCGGTCCCGAGGAGGCGAGCCGGTCGAGGATGTCCCGGCGGCAGGCGTCGTTGGCCCGCACCCAGTCGCGCTGGGACGCCCGCCAGCCGGGCACCCCGCCCCGGGCCGACCACTCGGCCATGTCGGCGCGGTAGAGCGCGAGGTCCTCGCTGGGCCGGATCATCGCCCGGAGCTCCAGCAGCGTCCGCTGCTCCAGCGCCGCGTCCAGCTGGGCTGGCGAGTACGACGACCCGAGGCGGCTCCAGGCCACGAGATCGGCGGTCGGCGCGATCGCGGCGGTCGGGTCGATCTGCAGGAGCGTCAGGTGCCGCACCACGTCGAGCAGGTCGGTCGGCCGCCGGCCGTCCAGGAACTGCGCGCGCACGGCGATGCGGCGCGCGTCGGCGCGGGAGAGCTGGTGGACGGTCACGACTGGAGGGTAGACGACCGGCCCGACAGGGAGCCATTTCCCCGACGCCACCCGGCCTCAGCAGCGGCGGCGCAGCGCGCGGAGGGCCTGCTCGGCCTCCTGGACGGGGCCGAGCTCGTCGAGGACCTCGCCGATGGCCTCGGTGCGGTGCTCGAACTCGAGGCCGCTGGTGACCTCGGGCAGGGCCAGCGCACGGCGGTCGGCCTCGTCGAGCGCCTCGGTGGTGGCCCGCTGCGCGGCGGCCAGGTCGGGCAGCGCCCAACCGGGCAGCTCCTCGCGGGCGGCCGCGGTACCGGCCAGGAAGCCCTGGATGCTCGCCTCCAGCGGCGCGCCCGGCCGCCGGGCCGAGGGCACCGCGGCCAGCAGGGCGCGGCTGCCCTCGTCGAGCGCCTTGGCGAAGCGCAGGAAGCTCTGCCAGGCCGCCTCGACCTCCGGGTCCGGGGCTCGCCGCCGCCACATCGTGCCCTCGACCTCCTCGACGCGTCGCCTCAACGGGATGCCATGATGCCTGGCGCGCCCGCGGCGCGCCCAGCCGGGGCCATCTGGACAGCCCCGGGCTTCTTGACAGACATTTTTTTCGGTGCGACCGTTGCCGCATGTTCGACGTTGCCGTGATCGACGACCCCAGTGCCGCCGAGGTCTCGCTCGACCCGGTGCGGGCCCGGCTGCTGTCCGAGCTGTCCGAGCCGGGTTCCGCCAGCTCGCTGGCGGCCAGGCTCGGCCTGCCGCGCCAGAAGGTCAACTACCACCTGCGCGCGCTGGAGCGCCACGGGCTGGTCGAGCTGGTCGAGGAGCGCCGCAAGGGCAACTGCATCGAGCGGGTGCTCCAGGCCACCGCGGCCTCCTACGTGATCTCCCCCACCGCGCTCGCCGAGGTGGCGCCCGACCCCACCCGCCGGCCCGACCAGCTCTCGGCCCGCTGGCTGCTGGCCCTGGCCGCCCGGCTGGTGCGCGAGGTCGGCGACCTCATCGGCGGCGCGGCCGCGGCCAGGCAGCGGCTGGCGACCTTCGCGATCGACAGCGAGATCCGCTTCGCCTCGGCCGCCGACCGCGCCGCCTTCGCCGAGGAGCTCAGCCGCGCGGTGACCGCGCTGGTCGGCAAGTACCACGACGAGCACGCCTCCGGCGGCCGCAAGCACCGCCTGGTGGTGGCCCTGCACCCGAGCATCACCCGCCCGGGGGCGGGAGGCGACGGCGGGGCCCCGCACCGCGAAGCCATCGGCGGGACGGCGGACGGCGGGGCCGCCCACCGCGACGCCGCCGGCGGGCGCTGACCCGGCCGGCCCGCTACGAGGGCCGCTGGATCTCCTGGACCGACCAGCCGTTGCCGTCCGGGTCCTTGAAGAACACGAACCGGCCCCAGGGGAACTCCTGGACCTCGCTGGCATCCACTCCGCGCTCGACGAGCTGGGCCCGGGCGGCGTCGGCGTCGGCGACCACCAGCTGGAGGCTCTGGAGCGAGCCGGGCGGTGTGTCCACGACCCCCTTGCCGATGGCGATCGAGCAGGCCGAGCCGGGTGGCGTCAGCTGCACGAAGCGGATCTCGTCGCTGACGGTGTGGTCATGGTCGAGGTTGAAACCGACCTGCTCGGTGTAGAAGGCCTTGGCGCGGTCCACGTCGGAGACGGGCACGCCCACCAGCTCGAGCTTCCAGTCCATGGTGTACGTCCTTTTCGCGGCCGGCGCGCGGCCGCCCTGGGTTCCGTGACCGGCACACTACCCTCGACCCGCGACAGCGGCGACCATCGGCGGGCGGGGACCTCAGGGGGTCTGGCCGGCGGCGACGCTGCGGGGGTGCAGCGGCCGGATACGGCGGCGGCCGCCGGTGACCGCCCAGACAGCGACCCGCAGCAGCGCCTCGAGCACGATCCGCTGGCTCATCTTGGAGACCCCGCTGGCGCGCTCGGTGAAGG
>DASVXQ010000140.1:0-4744 GCA_036392615.1 Actinomycetes bacterium
CACCGGCTGGAGCCCGAGCCGCCGGCGCCCGCGCAGCGGGCCGGAGCCGGGCCGCCGGCGCCCGAGCGGGAGCCGGCCCCGGCCAGGGGACCGGAGACCGGGCTGTTCGTGCCGGCGAGCGACAAGGGCGCGCACACCGGCGAGAACGGCGCGCAGCAGCAGACCGACGGTCACGCCGGATGATCGCAGGGCGGCCGCCGTTCGAGGTGCTCGACCACAGCCGGCCGTTCCACGGGCACGTCGTCACCGTGCGGGTGGACCGCATCGCCGGTCCGGACGGGCGCAGCGGCACGCGCGAGGTGGTCGAGCATCCCGGAGCGGTGGCCGCCCTGGCGATCGACCAGCAGGGCGCGGTCCTGCTGGTCGACCAGTGGCGCCACGCCATCGGCGGCCGCCTGGTGGAGATCTCGGCGGGCAAGTACGACGTCACCGGGGAGCGGGTCGAGGACGCGCTGCGACGCGAGCTGGCCGAGGAGCTGCGCGTCGAGGGCGGCACGCTCACCTGGCTGACCACCTTCTACACCACGCCCGGCTGGAGCGACGAGGTGGTCGACCTGTACCTCGCCGAGGGCGTCCGCCCGATCGACGGCGACGGCCCGGAGGCCGACTGGGAGGAGGCCGGCATGGAGGTGGTGCGGCTCAGCTACGAGGAGGCGCTGCGGCTGGCGACCACCAGGACGCCGGGCGACTCCAAGACCCTGGTCGGGCTGACGCTCTACGGGCTGCTCCGCGAGGGGAGGTGGGCGCCGGACCCGTCCGGCCGCCCGGCGCCGGACGCGCCGGCGCGGCGCGCGGCGCGGCGGCCTCCGGCTGGTGAAACCGTCTCTGGCCAGCGGCCGCCAAAGCCGTAGACTTGGCCGAGGCCAATGTCGGCCGGTCCGGGGGGCCCGGCAGGGCTCACCCGGTGAGTGGAAGGGGCGCGCCAATGCAGGTCGGGATCCCGCGCGAGCTGAAGGACCACGAGTACCGGGTGGCCATCACGCCGGTCGGCGTGAACGAGCTGGTCGACCGCGGCCACGAGGTGCTGGTGGAGCACGAGGCCGGCACCGGCTCCAGCATCCCAGACGAGGAGTACGTCCGGGCGGGCGCACGGATCGTCCAGGACCCCGACGAGCTGTGGGGAAGTGTCGACCTCATCCTGAAGGTGAAGGAGCCGATCCCTGAGGAGTACCCGCGCATGCGCGCCGGCCAGGTGCTGTTCACCTACCTGCACCTGGCCGCCAGCCGCGAGCTGACCGAGGCGCTCTGCAAGAGCGGCATCACCGCGGTGGCCTACGAGACCGTCGAGGTCGGCGGCCGGCTGCCGCTGCTGGCGCCGATGAGCGAGGTGGCCGGGCGCATGGCCCCGCAGGTCGGCGCCCACCTGCTGGAGCGGGAGCAGGGCGGCCGCGGGGTGCTGATGGGCGGCGTCAGCGGCGTCGCCGCCGCCAGGGTGGTGGTCCTCGGCGGGGGCATGGCGGGGCAGAACGCCGCCTGGATCGCCGCGGGCATGGAGGCGGAGGTGGTCCTGCTCGACACCAACGTGGACAAGCTGCGCTACGTGGATGCGATCCACAAGGGCCGCATCGTGACGCTGGTCTCCTCCCGCCGGACCGTCCGCGAGCTGGTCGTGCAGGCCGACCTGGTGATCGGCGCGGTGCTGATCCCCGGCGCCCGCGCCCCCCGGCTGATCTCGCGCGAGCTGGTCGGCGAGATGAAGACCGGCGCCGTGCTGGTGGACATCTCCATCGACCAGGGCGGCTGCTTCGAGACCTCGCACGTGACCACCCACTCCGACCCGACCTACACGGTCGACGGCGTGGTCCACTACTGCGTCGGCAACATGCCCGGCGCGGTGCCGCACACCTCCACCTACGCGCTCACCAACGTGACCATCCCGTACGCGCTGCAGATCGCCGACCTCGGGGTCGAGGCCGCCATCCGGCGCGACGAGGCGCTGGCCAAGGGGGTGAACGTCTACCAGGGCGAGCTGACCAGCCAGCCGGTCGCGGAGGCGCACCAGCTCGACTGGCGGCCGCTGGAGCAGGTCGCCGGCACCGGAGGGTCGTGAGCGCGTGACCGCGACGCGCACCGTCCCGGACGGCCAGGCCACCGCCGGCGCGCTCGGCGCCGGCGGCGTGCCGACCGCGCCCGTGAGCCCGGCGGCCGGCGCCGCGCTGCGGCGCTTCCTCGACTACCTGGCCGTCGAGCACGGGCTGGCGGCCAACACGCTCAGCGCCTACCGGCGCGACCTGCAGCGCTACGCCGGCTGGCTGGCCGCCGCGGGGATCGACGACCCCGCCTTGGCCGAGGAGCAGGACGTGGTCGCCTTCCTCGGGGCGCTGCGCGCCGGCGCCACCCCGGTCGGCACCCACTACCGCGCCTCCAGCGTGGCGCGCAGCCTCGCCGCGGTGCGGGGGTTCCACCGCTTCCTGGTCCGTGAGCGGCTCGCCGGCAGCGACCCGTCGCACGACCTCGGCACCCCGAAGGTGCCCTCGTCGCTGCCCAAGGCGCTGGAGATCGCGCAGGTCGAGGCGTTGCTCGGCGCGGTCGCCGGCGACGACCCCAGAGCGCTGCGCGACCGGGCGCTGCTGGAGACGCTCTACGCGGCGGGGCTGCGGGTCAGCGAGGCGACCGCGCTCGACCTCGACGACCTCGACCTCGACGACGGCGCGGTGCGCGCCTTCGGCAAGGGCGCCAAGGAGCGCCTGGTCCCGCTCGGCCGCTCGGCCCGCAGGGCGCTGGAGGCCTGGCTCGTCCGCGGCAGGCCGGCGCTGGCCAGCGCCCGCAGTGGCCCGGCGCTGTTCCTCAACGCCCAGGGCACCCGGCTCAGCCGCCAGGGGTGCTGGAAGATCCTGCGCCGGCATGCCAAGCGCGCCGGGCTGGAGTCCCACGTCTCGCCGCACGTGCTGCGGCACTCGTTCGCCACCCACCTGCTCGCCGGCGGGGCCGACATCCGCAGCGTCCAGGAGCTGCTCGGCCACGCCAGCCTCGCCACCACCCAGGTCTACACCAAGGTCACGCAGGAGCGGCTGCGCGAGGTCTACCTCCGCGCCCACCCACGCGCCCGCGCCACCGCCGCGTCCGGCTCCCCTGGCTCCACCTCGCCCGGCCGCACGGACCATGCCGTGCCCGGCTTCACGACCGGCTCGACCTCGCCCGGCCGCAGGGGCGCCGCCGCGCCCCGCTCCCCGGGCTCCACCTCGCCCGGCCCTCCGGGCACAATGATCTTGTAGTCTTTCTTTCCTACTTGGCCTACTTATCTTCACCTCCGCGCCCGTGGTCTGCCGGGCACGGCAGGACCGCGAACAGCAGGCATCACCCCGTCCCCGGCGCTGGGAGGGCTCGATTGGCGACGCCAGGGGCGGCCGCTCGCCGACGGCTCTCGGGCAGCCGCTGACGAATGGAGGAGTGCGATGGACCAGCGGACGACGGAGGCGCTGCGGCAGCGGCTGAGCGGCGAGCAGGGCGAGCTGCTCCGGCAGTTGCAGGACTTCGGCGCCCGTCAGGATGCCGACGGCATCGAGGATCCGCTGCTCGAGGCGGGCTTCGCGGACGCCGGACAAGCCACCGCCGAGCGGGTCAATCTGCTCACCATGGTCAAGAACCTCAGGGACACCCTGCGCGAGGTCGAGGCGGCGCTCGAGCGCATGGACGCCGGCACCTACGGCCGCTGCCAGAAGTGCGCCCAGCCGATCGCCGAGGAGCGGCTGGAGGCGCTGCCGGCCACCCGGCTGTGCATCGCCTGCAAGCGGGCGCGCTGATGGGGGAGCAGCCGGCCGGGCAGGGTCCCACCCGGTCCGCGGCGCCGCCGCGGGACGAGCGGCCGAGCGAGCAGCCGCACGGCCGGCTCCCGGCGCGGCCGCGGAAGGTCGCGCTGATCGTCTGCGACTCGCTGGGGATCGGCGCCGCGCCGGACGCGGCCGACTACGGCGATGCCGGGTCGAACACCATCGCCCACACCGCCGCGGCGGTCGGCGGCCTGCGGCTGCCCAGCCTCGGCGCCTGGGGGATCGGCCGCCTCACCGGCATCGAGGGCGTCCCGCCCGCCGAGCCGTCGGTCGCGGTGGTCGCCCGGATGGCCGAGCGGTCGGCCGGCAAGGACACCACCACCGGCCACTGGGAGATGATGGGGATCGTGCTGCCCGAGCCGTTCCCGACCTACCCGGACGGCTTCCCCGCCGAGGTCATCGACGCCTTCAGCGAGGCCATCGGCATGCCCGTGCTCGGCAACGTGCCCGCCTCCGGCACCGAGATCATCAAGCAGCTCGGCGAGGAGCACCTGGCCACCGGCCGGCCGATCGTCTACACCTCGGCCGACTCCGTCTTCCAGATCGCCGCCCACCAGCGGGTCGTGCCACTGGAGCGGCTCTACCGGTGGTGCGAGATCGCCAGGAAGCTGCTGACCGGGCCCAACGCCGTCGGCAGGGTGATCGCGCGGCCCTTCGACGGCGAGCCCGGGTCGTTCTTCCGGACCAAGGAGCGGCGCGACTACGCGCTGCCACCCGCCGGCCCGACCGTCCTCGAGGCGGTCGAGAAGGCCGGGGTGCGCACCCTGGGCGTCGGCAAGATCGAGGACATCTTCTCCGGCAGGGGGCTGGCCGGGTCGGACCACACCGGCGATAACCAGAGCTCGCTCGACGCCACCGTTCGGTTCCTGCGCGGCGCCGAGGCGCCGACCTTCGTGTTCACCAACCTGGTCGACTTCGACATGGTCTACGGCCACCGCCGGGACGCCCCCGGCTACGCGCGCTGCCTCGAGGAG
>DASVXQ010000141.1:0-4751 GCA_036392615.1 Actinomycetes bacterium
CCAGCCCGACAGGACCCAGGTCGAGGTCGACCTGAACGCCAACTTCCAGACGGTCAAGGTCGAGCGCAGCGGCCGCGACGGCTGATCTCCCCCCAGGAAGCCCGGCCCCATCCCACCGGGGCCGGGCTTCGGCATATCCACAGATCGCGGAAATCCGGTGTCGCGGATCGCGGCCGCATGGCAGGCTCGCCAGTGACCGACCGCGGCCGCGGCCGGCCTGTCCAACAAGGTCCAGCAAGGAAGATCCAGCAAGGAGGCGTCCTCGTGCTCGCTGCCCGCAAGGTGTCGGTCGTCCGTGGCGGCCAGGTCGTGCTCGACCGGGTCGACCTCGTGGTGGACGAGGGCAGCCGCATCGGGATCCTCGGCCGCAACGGCGCCGGCAAGTCGACCCTCCTCCGCGTGCTGGCCGGCCTCGAGCCACCGACCGAGGGCGCCGTCGAGCTCTTCCCGCCGCGCCGCACCGTCGGCTACCTCCCGCAGGAGCCGGACGAGCTTCCCGGCGAGACGGTCGCCGCGTTCCTGCGCCGCCGCACCGGCGTCGCGGCCGCCGAGGCGGCCATGGAGTCCAGCCTGGCGGCCACGCAGGAGCGGCCGAACCCGCCCGAGCTCGCCGCCTACGACGACGCCCTGGCGCGCTACCTGGCGCTCGGCGCCGACGACCACGACGCCCGCGCGCCGCGCGTGCTCGCCGAGGTCGGCCTCGATCCCGACCGGATCCTCGACCTGCCGGCCGCCAGTCTCTCCGGCGGCGAGCGGGTCAAGCTCGGCCTGGCCGCCATCCTGCTCGCACGCTTCGACGTGCTGCTGCTCGACGAGCCGACCAACAATCTCGACTTCGACGGGCTCGACCGGCTGGAGCGCTTCGTGGCCGGCGAGCGTGCCGACGGCGCCACCGGTGGCGGGCGTGGCGGCGTCGTGCTGGTGAGCCACGACCGCGCCTTCCTGACGGCGACCACCACCCGGGTCGCCGAGCTCGACCTGGTGAGCCACCGTCTCAGCGAGTACGGCGGCGGCTTCCAGAGCTATCTCGAGGAGCGGCGCCGCCGCCGTGAGCAGGCCTATGCCCGCTACGAAGCGGTCGAGCAGGAGCGCACGCGTCTCGAGGCGTCCATCCGCCGCCGCAAGGAGTGGAGCGTCAGCCGGCGCGGCATGCGCACCACCGACAACGACAGGGCGCTCGCCGGCCGGCGCAGGGAGCGCGCCACCGCCGCCGCTTCCGGCGCCAGGGCCCTCGAGCGCCGTATCGAGCAGCTCGGCACGCCCGAGAAGCCCTGGGAGGGCTGGGAGCTGCGCATGTCGCTCAAGGCCGCCCGCCGCAGCGGCGACGTCGTGGCGACCCTCTCCGGCGCGACCGTGCGGCTCGGCGACTTCCAGTTCGGCCCCGCCGACCTCGAGGTCGCCTGGCAGGACCGCCTGGCCGTCACCGGCCCCAACGGCGCCGGCAAGACCACCCTGCTCCGCCTGCTCACCGGCGAGCTCACCCCCGACACCGGCCTCGCCCGCCTCGGCAGCGGCGTGGTCGTCGGCTACCTCGGTCAGGACCGCGGCCCCCTCGCCCCCGGCACCACCTCGTCACCATCCCGCCACGCCACCGCCGCCCGCGCCGCTCCACCGGACGGCACACCGTCACCCCCCGGGCCCGCGCCGCCCGGCGGCGAGCGGCCGGTCACCCTGCTGGAGCGGGTCCGGGAGGAGACAGATCTGCTCCCCGAGCAGGCCCGCTCGCTGCTCGCCAAGTTCGACCTCGGCGTCGGGCACGCGGGCCGGAGCCTGGCCGACCTGTCGCCTGGTGAGCGCTCGCGTGCCAGCCTGGCGATCCTCATGGCGCGGGGCACGAATCTGCTGATCCTGGACGAGCCGACGAATCACCTCGACCTCGACGCGGTCGAGGAGCTGGAGGCCGCCCTGGCCGACTTCGACGGCACCCTGCTGGTGGTCACCCACGACCGCCGCATGCTCGACAACCTCCAGGTGACCCGCCGCCTCGCCGTCGCCGGTGGCAAGCTCAGCGAGCTGCCGATCCGCGCCAGCCCCTGACGCCGCCGGCGGTGCGGTCCGGGCCCGGCGGTGCGGTCCAGACCCGGCGGGGCCGGCCGGCCAAGGTCCCCCAGGACGGCTACACTGCCTTGGCAGCCCAAGGAGGGAGCCCTGATCGAGCTGGCCAACACGCTGGAGCACCTGCTTCGTCGCCGAACGGCGGCGGGCGGTCCCAACGACGCCCTGGACGCCCTGGTGCGCGGATGAGCCTCTATCGCGAGCAGGGCGTGGTGCTGCGGACCTACCGGCTGGGCGAGGCCGACCGGATCGTGGTGCTGCTCACCCAGGGCGAGGGCAAGGTCCGCGCGGTCGCCAAGGGCGTGCGCAAGACCAAGTCCCGCTTCGGCGGCCGCCTGGAGCCGTTCAGCCACGTCGACCTGTCGCTGTACCGGGGCCGCGAGCTGGACATCATCACCCAGGCCGAGGTCGTCAACCCGTTCCGCTTCCTGCGCGACGACTACGACCGGGTGGTCGCCGGCGCGGCCATGCTCGAAGCGGTCGACCAGGTCGCCCAGGAGCGCGAGCCCGCCGTGCGGATCTTCCTGCTGCTGGTCCGGGCCCTCCGCGCGCTCGACGGCCGCCCGCCCGAGCCCGCCGTCGTGCTGGACGCCTTCCTGCTCAAGCTGATGGCCATCGAGGGCTACCGCCCGATGCTGGCCGAGTGCGCGGGCTGCGGCCGGCACTCCGAGCTGCGGGCCTTCTCGGCCGTCCGTGGCGGCGCGCTGTGCGCCTCCTGCCGCAACGGCGGCGAGTCGCTGCTCGACCCCGGCACGGTGCCGCTGCTGTCCCACCTGCTCGGCGAGGACCTCGACCAGGCCGCCGCCACCCAGCCCAGGGTCGCGGCCCGCCGCGAGGCCGGCAACGTCGTCAAGAGCTACGTCGAGTACCACCTCGATCGTCGCCTCCGCTCCTACCCGCTGGTGAACCGCTGATGCCTAGTCGCAATCCCCGGGCCATGCCACCGGGCCTCGACCCGCGCGCGATGCCTGATCACATCGCCATCGTCATGGACGGAAACGGCCGCTGGGCGGGGGAGCGCGGGCTCCCTCGCAACAAGGGCCACGAGGCGGGGGAGGCGGCGCTGTTCGACACCGTCGAGGGCGCGCTGGACGTCGGCCTGTCGTGGCTCACCGTCTACGCCTTCTCGACCGAGAACTGGCGGCGGCCCGCCTCCGAGGTCCGCTTCCTGATGAACTTCAACGAGTCGCTGCTGGTCCGCAGATCGCACGAGCTGCACGACCGCAACGTACGGATCCGCTTCATCGGCCGCCGCGACCGCGTCCCTCCGCACGTGCGGCGGCGCATCCGGGAGGCGGAGGAGCTGACCGCCGCCGACACGCAGCTGACCCTCGCGGTGGCGCTGGACTACGGCGGCCGGGACGAGCTCACCCGCGCGGTCCGGGAGCTGGTCAGCGAGGCGCGCGCCGGCCACGGGCCCAAGCGGATCGACGAGCGCTCGATCTCCGAGCGCCTCGACGCCCCGGACATGCCCGACGTCGACCTGCTGATCCGCACCGCCGGCGAGCGGCGCCTCTCCAACTTCCTGCTCTGGCAGCTCTACTACGCCGAGGTCTACTTCACCCCGCTGCGCTGGCCCGACTTCAACCGGCACGAGCTGTTCAACGCGCTGCTCGACTACCAGGGGCGCCATCGCCGCTTCGGCGCCGTCCCGCGACCGGAGCCCGCCGCCGGCGCCACGTCGTAGCCTGGGGCCAGCGAACGTCGCCAAGTCGTTGGAGGCACACGATGACAAGTCGACTTCTCCAGCACGTCAACGTCGTCTACCCGGCTGGCGCGGAAGCGGAGGCGCGCGCCTTCTACGCCGGCGCGCTCGGGCTCCAGGAGGTCGCCAAGCCGTCGGAGTTCGACCAGCGCGGCATGTGGTTCCAGCTCGAGGGCGGCCAGGTCCACCTCTCTCCCGGCGAGCCGCCGCCTCCCGGGCCCTGGCACTTCTGCGTCGTGGCCGACGACTTCGACGCCCTGCGCCGCCGGGTCGAGGCCACCGGCGCCGACACCGAGGACACGCACCCCTGGAGCGACCGCCGCCGGTTCTTCACCCGCGACCCGTGGGGCGCGGGGATCGAGGTGCTCGAAGCGCCGGTCCCCGCGATGCGGGGACCGGTCGAGCCCGACTGATCGAGGCGGGCCGGGCGCGGGTGGCGCATCCGTGGGGACCGGCCGCCGGGCTGCCGCGAACATCACCGCGGCCCTTCGTGGGGTATGCTCCAGGTCCCCCCAGCAATTCCGCGAGACCTGGACACGGCTCCCACGCGTGCCATCGTCGCCCAGAGCCCTGGCGATGGCATGGTGGCTGGCGTGTCGGCAGTGAAGGTGCTGCCGGGAGGTTCGCATGCAACCGGAATGCCCAGCGGGACAGCGCCACCGGGCGCCGGGGCCCCGGGTGCGCGCGCGGCGGGAGGCCGCCCGCGCCGAGGCGGTCCAGCGCCTGGCGCGATGGAAGCGCGCCACCGGCGCCGGAGCGGTGCTCGCCTTCGGTGTGCTGGCCGGCCTGATCGGCGTCGCCGGCGCCCGAGGCAACGACCATCCGTCCGGCAGCGCCCCGCCACCGCCATCGGTCGGCACGCAGCTCACCCGCCCCGGCGGCGACGACCCAGAAGGCGAGCCGAGCACCACCCCGGACGACGGCTACTTCGGGGGCCAGGACGGCGGCTACGGCTTCAGCGACAACCGCTCGCGGTCCAACCCGGTCGGGC
>DASVXQ010000142.1:0-16054 GCA_036392615.1 Actinomycetes bacterium
CCGAGCCGGGCGACGCCGGCCTGGACGAGCTCGGCGCCGCCTGCGACCCGGGCGACGCCGCCGAGAGCGCCATGGCCGCCTGGACCCACTGGGTGCACGTGATCCGCGAGCGCGACCTGGTGGTCGCCGCCGCCGGCGCGCAGGTCTGGGCCGGCACGCTGGCCCACCTCGGGGTGCTCACCCGCCCCGACCGGCGCGGCCGCGGCCTCGGCGCGACCGTCGCCGGCAGCGTGGTCCGCGCGGCCCTGTCGGCCGGCATGGTCGCGCAGTGGCGCTCCCGCGCGGAGCTGGCCGCCTCCCGGCGCCTGGCCAGCAGGCTCGGCTTCGTCGAGTGCGGCCAGCAGGTCAGCTACCAGCTCCCCGACCCCTCCCGCGGCAGCCGGCGCTGACCGCCTGCAGCTCGGAGTCCGTGCCGTCCATCAGGCGAGGCAGCGCAGCGGGCCGCCGTTGAAGGCCATCATGTCCCTGGCGACCGCCGGCAGGTCCAGCGGCGCGCCCCACGGCTGGCCGCGCAGCTCGCTGTAGGCGCGGGCGAGGTTGCCGACCAGCCGTTCCGGCTCGTTCCAGGTGGCGAAGCGGTCCAGCCGGGCGCGGCGGGCCACCTCCAGCGGCTCCTGCCCCGCGGCGAAGCCGTCCCGCGACAGCGCGGTCAGCCACTCGGCGTAGTCGAGCATCGCGTCGAGCACCTCCGGCGAGGCGATCGGGCCGTGGCCGGGGACCAGCACGCGCGCGCCGAGCTGCCGCACCCGCTCCAGCGCCGCCGGCCAGTTGGCCAGGCAGCCCTCGGCCAGGAACGGGTGGCCGCCGTGGAACACCAGGTCGCCGGTGAACACCACGCCCTGCTCGGGCAGCCAGACGATCACGTCGCCGAGGGTGTGGGCCGGCCCGACGAACTCCAGCTCCACCCGGATGCCGTCCACGTGCAGGGTGAGGGTCCGCTCGAAGGTGAGGTTCGGCGGGGCCAGCTCGACGCGGCCGTAGTCGGCCGTCGGGAACAGCGCCCGGGCGACCATGCCGGCGCGCAGCACCTCGTCGCGGCAGCGCCGGTGGGCGACGATCGGGATGCCCGCCGGCAGCAGCCAGTTGCCGTAGGTGTGATCGCCGTGATGGTGGGTGTTGACCGCGGCGCGGACCGGCAGCCCAGCGGCGCGCTCGCCGACCGCCGCCAGCAGCGCGCGGTTGCGCGCCTCGGTCGAGGTGGTGTCGATCAGCAGCACCCCGGACCCGCCGAGGATCGCGCCGGTGTTGTTGATCATCCAGCTCCCGTCGGGCTGGATGTAGGCCAGCACACCCGGCGCGACCTCGGACAGCTCGGGACCGGCCAGCGGAATGGTCACCCGGCAGCCTCCTTGACGGCGTCGTTGGCCCGAAGCCTACCCGCACCGCCGCCGCCGGTGCGCCCCCGGCTGCCCGGGGCGCAAGCGGCGGTCATTCCCGCGATTGCCCTGCCATCTGCCTATTTTCCGGGTGTCGCAGCAATTGCCAAAAACGGGTACGGCGCGCAGCCCAAAGCTGCGCGCCGTACCTTCCCCACGAATTGCCGCGCTCGAGTCGCGCGACCTGCGCTACCTGGCGGCGGATTTCCGTGCTCGAGTTAGCGGACGCCGATCTTGTGCGAGCAGGTCGGCCAGGCGCCCCAACCCTGCATCTTCTGCAGGTTCTGGGCGACGCTGATCTGCTCGGACCGGCTGGCGTTCTGCGGGCTGCCGCTGCCGCCCGCCGCGTGCCAGCTGCCCTGGGTGAACTGGAGGCCACCGTAGAAGCCGTTGCCGGTGTTGATGCTCCAGTTGCCGCCGGACTCGCACTGCGCGAGCCGGTCCCAGACACCGCCGCTCGCAACCGAGCCGGAGGCGTGCTGCGACGAGCTGCCGCTCTGCTGCGAGCTGTGGCTGCGGACCTGCGAGGAGGTGCGCTCCACGCTGCTGGAACGGTCCTGGTGCCCCACCGAGGAGTGCCCGCCGGCCAGCGAGCGGTGCTGCACCGAGCCGTCACCAGCGGGGATCGTCAGGCGCTGGCCCACGAGGATCAGGTTGGGGTTGGAGACCTGGGGGTTGGCGTCGTACAGCGAACGCCAGCTCCCAAGGCTGTGACGTGCGGCGATATGCGAGAGCGTGTCGCCGAGCTTGACGGTGTAGGTCCCGCTGCTGCTCGAAGCCGAAGCCGGCAGCAGGAAGACCGAGAACAGGACGGCACCGCTGAGCGCGAGCACCGCGCCGAGCCGGGCCGTGTGAGGTAAGTGGCGATGCAGGAGTGCACGCAGACGTGCCAAAACAACCTCCTGGAATATGGGGGATCGGGGGAAATACCTCGGACGGGCGCTGAGGGAGGCCCATCCTCCATGCCGCTACCACGCAGCGCATGGGTGCGCCACTGGGGCGCGGACCGGGGGTTCACCGTGGGGGTTGCGAACCTGTCCGATCAACCGAGCGAGGAGGGTAGCCAAAGGAGATCGAAATCGTCAAGGCGGGACGAATAATGTCCCGTTTCCTTCGGCCTGAACACTATGGCGCCCGATCGGAAAAATGCGCGGGCTGCGAAGGGCGAAAAAATGGGCGGGGTGCCGCCGTGCGGTCGGCACCCCGCCTAGCGGGCCGGCACCCCCCTGGTCCACGGCCACCGACTCCGGCCAAGCGTGCCCAGCCTCCTGTCGGCCCCCCTACCGCGACCGCTGCCGGCCGGCTTCGCGCCCACCGTCGTGGGCGCCGCCCCGCCGCTGTCCGGGCAGCCATCACCCGATCGAGCGGGGAGCGGACGGCCTGTAGCGAACTATCCCCGGTCCCGCCGGCAGGCGCCCGGGTCGCACGGCCCCCCGGTTGCGGGACCTTTGGGCCAGCCGCGCAGCTCAGCGGTTTGAAAAGCGGTTTGGGAGCTGATCGGCCAGGCCGCCGGTATCATGCTCCTACCTGCACGGGCAGCGGCGATAGGGGGGCGAACTGCCATAGCTGCCACGCACGGCCAGCGTGAGGCACGCCTGCTCGACGCGAGCCACGCGCTCACGCTGGACCTCGAGCTTCCCGCCGTGCTGCGCCGCCTGGTCACGCTGGCCGCCGAGCTGACCGGCGCCGCGTGGTGCGCGTTCGGGGTATTCGGGGCCGGCGGGGTGATCGTCGACCTGGTCTCGACCGGCAGCCGCGAGCCCGCCCTCGGGCAGGACCCGCTCCCCCCTCCTGGTCCCGGCGTCCTGTGCGTCCAGGCGCGCGTCCACGGCCGCCCGTTCGGCGAGCTGTGCGTCGCCGGCAAGCGCGACGGCGCCGAGTTCGACGGGGACGACCGGCGCTCGCTGGAGATCCTGGCCGCCCACGCGGCGGTCGCGATCGACAACGCCGGCCTGCGCGCCGAGGCGCGCGGCCACCGGCGGCAGCTCGAGGCGCTGCGCGAGGTCGCCGCCGGGCTGCTCGCCGGCTCGCCGCTGGAGCAGCTGCTGGAGCTGATCGCCGACCACGCCAGGCGGCTCGCGCGGGCCGACTTCGGCGGCGTGATGATCCCCGGCCCCAACGAGGGCGCGCTGGTCATGGAGGCCGCCTCCGGCAGCCCGGAGGGGCTCCGCGGGCTGGAGCTGCCGCTCGACAGCTCGATCGCCGGCCGGGTCATCCGCACCGGCCGCAGCGAGGTGATCGCCCACGTGGCGGTCGACCCGCGCGCCTTCCGGCCGGCGGCGCGGCTGGGCCGCCACGGCCCGGCGATGTTCCTGCCGCTGCGCGCCCACAGCCGCCCGTTCGGCGCGCTGATGGTCGCCCGGCGGCTCGGCGAGCCCGGCTTCGGCCCCCGCGACGTGGAGCTGGTCGAAGGGTTCGCCGACCTCGCCGCGCTCGCCTCCGAGTACGCCAGCGTCCACCGCGAGCTGCGGCGACTGGCGGTGCTGCAGGACCGCGAGCGGATCGCCAGGGAGCTCCACGACGGCGCCATCCAGGCGCTCTTCGCGGTCGGCATGGGCCTGCAGGCCACCGCCGCGCGCAGCGACGCGCCCGAGATCAACCGCCGGCTGGAAGCCGCCGTCAACGAGCTCGACCGGGTCATCTCCGACCTGCGCAGCTACATCTTCGAGCTGCGGCCGGGGGTGCTCGCCGGACGGCAGGTCGACCAGGCCCTGCGGCGGCTCGCCGAGGAGATCACCACACCGGCCGGGGTCACCGCGGTCGTCGAGGTCGAGGAGCAGGTCGCCGTCGCGCTCAGCGACCGCGCCGCCGACCTGATCCAGCTGGTCCGCGAGGCGCTCTCCAACGTCGGCCGGCACGCCGGCGCCACCACCTGCCGGGTCTCGCTCTACTGGCGCCAGACCGGCGTCGGCCTGCCGGCCGGCCGCGCCGCGGTGCTCGAGGTCGACGACGACGGCCGCGGCTTCGACCTCGACACCGTCCACCCCGGCCACGGCCTCGACAACCTCCGCGCCCGCGCCGGCGCGCTCGGGGGTACCCTGCAGATCGAGAGCAGCTCGGGCGAGGGCACCACCGTCAGGGTGCTGATCCCGCTGTAGCGGCGAAGCTCGCCCGGTCCCGCCCGCCCGGTCCCGAAGGTCCCGCCGACCCTGGGCCAGAAGGCCCTTGGACCTCCCGCCGGCCGCTGCGACCGTGCACGGTGCCGTCCGGTCCCGCACCGGCGTGCCACAAGCCGACGGAGGTGCGTGAAGATCCCCCTCATGAGCTCGCCAATCCTGCGCGTGATGCTGGTCGACGACCATGAAGTCGTGCGCAGCGGCATCAAGGCGCTGCTCGCCGACTCCGGTGACATCGTGGTGACCGCCGAGTCCTGCTCGGTCCGGGACGCCGTGGCGGTCGCCGACCGCTCCGCCCCCGACGTGGTCGTCATGGACGTGCGCCTGTCCGACGGCAGCGGCATCGAGGCCACCAGGGACATCCGCGCCCGCCGGCCGAACACCAAGGTGCTGATGCTGACCTCGTTCGCCGACGACGAGGCGCTGTTCGCCTCGATCATGGCCGGCGCCGCCGGCTACGTCCTCAAGCAGATCTGCGGCGACGAGCTGGTCCGTGCCATCCGCACGGTCGGCCAGGGCGGCAGCCTGCTCGACCCGGCCGTGACCAGCGGCGTCTTCGACCGGCTGCGGCGCAACCGCCAGTTCCTCATGGACGAGAAGCTCGCCCGCCTGTCCGCCCAGGAAGAGCGCATCCTCGCCCTGGTCGCCGCCGGCAACACCAACCGACAGATCGCCGAGGAGCTCGGCCTGGCGGAGAAGACCGTCAAGAACTACGTCTCCAGCATCCTGACCAAGCTGGAGGTCGGCCGGCGCGCCGAGGCGGCCGCCTATCTCGCCCGCCACGGAGGCGCCGCCGGCGTCTGATCCGCAACCCCCCGTTCTCGACATCTCGGGTCGCACGCGACACGAGCCGATAAGAGAACTGCCGCCACTCCTCGGTGCTGCCATCCGGTAGCCCTGGCGGCACGGGGGGGCCAGTGACCAGCCCATCCAGCGTTGGGATCGTCGCCAGGAGGATCACCGCACGCGGGCCGCTCGGCACCGCGTTCGAATCGGTCGACCTGGAAGCCGAACCCGGGAACCTGGTCGCCGTGACCGGACCGGCCGGCTCCGGGCGCAGCTCGCTGCTGCTCGCGGTCGCCGGACGGCTCCGGCTGGTCGCCGGGGAGCTCATCGTCGGCGGCTACCGGCTGCCGATGCGCTCGCCGGCGGTCCGCAAGCTGGTGGCCGTCGCCCGCGCCGGCCCCGCCATCGACCTGGACCAGCGCCTGCGCGTCGAGGAGCTGGTCGTCGAGCGGTGCGTCACCGCGCCCCGCTCGACCACCGGCACCCGGGTGACCGCCGCGCTGCGCCTGCTCGGCATCGACCCGCCCCGCGAGGCGCTGCTGATCGAGCTGCACCCCGCCGAGCAGACCCTGCTGGCCTGCGCGCTGGCGGTCGCCACCGGCCCCGGCGCGGTGGTGGTCGACGACGTCGACGAAGGACTGGAGCCCGGGGACGTCCCCTGGGTCTGGCGTGCGCTGCGCGCCGTCGCCGGCACCGGCTGCACCGTCGTGGCCAGCGCCGGCGCTCCACCGCCGCAGACGGTGCCCGCGGACGTGGTTGTCCGGCTGCCGCACCGGTCCGCGCTCGAACGCGCCGCCGCGGCGCAGGCCAGGGAGTCCGTGGTCGCGCGGCAGGACGAGAAGGGAGGGGCACCGTGAGAACCATCAGGCTCGCGCTGCTCGAGCTCCGCCGGTTCCGCGGGCCGCTCCCGCGGCTGGTGCCGCTCGGGCTCGCGCTGGTCCCACTGCTGTCGGCCGGCGTCTACCTCTGGTCGACATGGGACCCGTACGGGCAGCTCGACCGGCTGCCCGTCGCGGTGGTCAACCAGGACCGCCCGGTGACCTCGCGAGGCGAGCTGATCGACGCCGGCGACCTGCTGGTCCAGCAGCTCCAGCAGGACCGCTTCTTCGACTGGCGCTTCGTGACCCAGCCGCAGGCCAGCCGCGGCCTGCGCGACGGCCACTACGCCTTCACCGTGACCGTGCCACCCGACTTCAGCGCGCGGCTGGCCGGCCCCGCCGGCCAGGCGCCGCGGCGCGCCGCGATGCTGCTCGGCTTCGACGACGGCGCCAACGGCTACCTCACCGGCAAGCTCGCCGAGACCGCGCAGGCCAGGCTCCAGAACCAGGCCGACGCCGCCGCCCGCACCGCCTTCGCGCAGCGCGTGCTCGGCGACCTCGACACGTTGCGCGGCCAGCTCGCCCAGGCGTCCACCGCCGCCACCACCCAGCAGGCCCGCACCGCCCAGGCCGCCAAGGACGCCGCCGCGCTCACCCAGCAGCAGCGCGACGCCACCCAGCTCGCCGGCACCGCCCAGCAGCTCACCAGCTCCGCCCAGCAGACCGCCCAGGCGACCTCCGGCGCCGCCGCCACGATCGCCGAGCAGATCCCCCCCGCCGCCCAGGCCGTCATCGACGCCAGCGGCACCGCGCAGCGCGCCACCAGCCAGGCCACCGGCGGTGTCACCACCGCCCAGCAGCAGGCCGACCTGGCCGTCAGCGCCCTGGCCGGCCTCGCCCGCGACCATCCCGACCTGCGCGGCGACGCCAACCTCCAGCTCGCCACCCAGGCCGCCCGCCAGGCCGACCGGGCCGCCGCCACCGCCGGCGTCGCGCTCGGAGAGGCCAGCACCTCCAGCGCGCAGGCCGCCTCCAGCGCCCAGCAGGTGCAGAGCGCCACCAGCGGGGCGCTGTCGCAGCTGCGCCCCGCCTCCACCCAGGGCACCGAGCTGGTCCGCACCGCCCAGCAGGTCGCCGACGGCACCAACCAGCTGCGCGCCGGGCTCGACCGGACCCTCACCGGCCGCGACTCCCTCCAGGCGCAGCTCGCCCAGCTCCAGCGCGGCGCCACCCAGCTCGCCACCGCGATCCGCACCGCCGGCGCCCTGATCCCCCCGGCCAACCCGCAACAGCGCGCCCAGATCGCCGACTCCCTCGGCGCCCCGGTCGACCTGGTCAGCGTCAACCGCCACCCCGCCAGGACCTACGGCCGCGGCGAGGCGCCGCTGTTCTTCGGGGTCGCGCTGTGGCTCTTCGCGCTGATCGCCTACCTGGTGCTGCGGCCGCTCAACGCCCGGGTGGTCGCCGGACGCGCCCGCGCGCTCACGATCGCGGTCGCCGGCTGGCTGCCCGCCGCCGCGCTCGGCATCGTCGGCGCGCTGGTCCTCTACGGCGTGCTGGCCGGCGGGCTGGGGCTGGACCCGCTGCACCCGCTCTGGACGATCGGGCTGCTGGTGCTGGCGGCGGCCGCGCTGGTGGCCGCCATCCACCTGCTGCGCGTCGCGCTGGGGCTCGGCGGGCTGGCGCTCGCGCTGGGGCTGCTGGTCGTGCAGGTGACCGCCTCCGGCGGCCTGTACCCGCTGGAGACCGCGCCGGCGCCGTTCCGGGTGGCGCACGCGGTCAGCCCGCTGACCTACCTGGTCGAGGGCCTGCGGGTGACCATCTCAGGGGGCGACGCCGAGCTGCTCATCCGCTCGGCGGCGGTGCTCGGCGGGATCCTGCTGCTGTGCGTCGCGCTGACCACCCTGGTGGTCGCCCGCCGGCGGGTCTGGACGGTCGAACGGCTGCACCTGCACCCGGCGGTCGAGCTGTGACCTCGCGCGGCTCAGGCGCGGTCGCCAGCCAGCTGGCGGCGGCGCAGGCGGCGCCTTGCGGGCAGCGGCAGCAGCGCCGCCGCCGCCAGCAGCACCACCATGATCAGCGCGCCGAACAGCCAGCCGCCGAGCACGTCCACCACCCAGTGGCGCCCCAGGTACATCCGCGACCAGCCCTCCGCGAAGGCCAGCAGCGCGGTCGCCGTCCAGGCGGCCACCACCGAGCGGCGGCTGGAGCGCTGCTCGGCCAGCAGCCAGGCCGCCATGCCGCAGACCAGCACCACCCTGGCGGACCCGCCGGACGGGAAGCCGCCGACCGGCCCGATCGACGACGCCGCCGGCGGCCGCGGCGCGTGGATCAGCGTGCCCGCCCACAGCTGCAGATACTTCTCCAGCGGCACCGTCAGCAGCAGCACCAGCGGCAGGACCGTGCGGCGGCGCAGCGCCAGCAGGGCGCCACAGACCGCCGAGATCACCCCGGCGGCGGTGTAGCTGCCGATCCCGGTGAACGCCTCGACCGGGGCGGTCAGCCAGGCGGCCCGGTGCCCCACGAACCAGTCGTAGACCGGCCGGTCGAGCCGCATCACCGGCCCGGTCTTGGTGAGCGCGCCGATCCCCCAGGTGACCAGGAGCAGCGCCGCCATCCCGAGGGCCAGCACCAGCACCGAGAGCAGCACCAGCCAGGGGCGCCCGCCGTCGTCCAGCCGGCGCCGCAGCCCGGCGATCCGCGACCAGGGCCAGCGGCGGTCCTCGATCGCGCCGGTCCGGCCGGGCGTGCGGGCCAGCCACGCGCCCGCCGCCACGATCGCCGCGACGCCGAGGACCGCCAGGGTGAGCGTGGGGGTCGGGGCGGGCGAGAGCGGCGACGACACGTGGGGTGGACTCCTGCTGTCGGGATCGGCGGGCGGACCTGCCCGGCTGGCGGCATCATAGCCGCTTGGCGGAACTGTCGCCCTGGGCGGAGACCGCCGCTCAGCCCGGCCGGTGGTCCAGCACCTCGGCGCGCATCCGCTCCCAGGCGACCCGCGCCTCCTCGACCGACCCCTCATCCTCGATGGTCGAGATGTCGCCCGGCTCGCTGCCCAGCGTCACCGCCTTGAGCACGCGGCGCATGATCTTGCCCGAGCGGGTCTTGGGCAGCAGGCTCACGAAGTTCAGCTCGCCGATCACCGCCACCGGGCCCAGCTCCCGCCGGACCGTCTCCAGCAGCTCGCGCTCGAGCTCCTCCGACGGCTCGTAGCCCTGCCGCAGCGCCACGAACGCCGAGATCACCTCGCCGCGGATCTCATCGGGCCGGCCGGTCACGCCCGCCTCGGCCACCGCCGGGTGCCGCAGGAAGGCGGTCTCCACCTCGATGGTGCCGATCCGGTGCGCGGCGATCTTGATGATCTCGTCCGCCCGCCCGCTGAACCAGACGTAGCCGTCCTCGTCGATCGCGGCCGCGTCGCCGGAGAAGTAGACGCCTGGACCGGGGATCCGCTGCCAGTAGTCTTGCCCGTAGCGCTCCGGCTCGCCCCACAGCGACGCGGTCAGCCCGGGGAACGGCCGGCGGACCACGAAGATGCCCTTCTCCCCCGGCCCGCAGGGCTCGCCCTCCGGGGTCATCACCGCCCCGTCGATCCCGGGCAGCATGATCCCCGAGGAGCCCGGCTTGATTGGCAGCAGCCCCAGCCCGTACGGGTTGGCGATGATCGGGCCGCTGGTCTCCGTCTGCCACATGTGGTCCAGCACCGGCACCCGGTCGCCGAGCACCTGCTTCTGGAGCCACTCCCAGGCGGGAGGGTTGAGCACCTCGCCGGCGCACACCACCCGCTCGACCGAGTCGAGGTCGTGGCGCTGGGCGACCTCCACGCCGTAGCGCATCAGCAGCCGCACCGCCGTCGGGGAGGTGAAGATGCCGCTGACCCGGTTCTCGTCCACGATCCGGTAGAGCGTGTCCGGGCCAGGATGGTCCAGCGCCCCCTCGTAGACCAGCGTGGCGCAGCCGGCCAGCAGCGGCGCGTACACGATGTAGCTGTGACCCACGATCCAGCCGATGTCCGACGTTGACCACCACACGTCGCTCGCGTCGAGGCCGAAGGCCCAGCCGCCGGTGGCGTTGATGTGGACCTGGTACGGCCCGTGGGTGTGGACCGCCAGCTTCGGGCGCGCGGTGGTGCCCGAGGTCGCCAGGATGAAGGCCGGCTCGTTGGACTCCATCGCCACCCAGCCGGGGTCGATCTTGTTGCCGAGCGCGAGGAACTGGTCCCAGTCCAGCTCCCGCCCCGACGGGCTCGCCGGCGACGCGCTGGAGCGGCGCAGCACCACCATCCGCTCGACGGTCGGGCAGCCGCTCTCCAGCGCCGCCTCGGCGATGCGCTCCAGCCGCACCGCGGAGCCCTTGCGCCAGGTCACGTCGGCGACGAACAGGGCCTTGGCGCCGGACAGGCGGATCCGGTCGGCCAGCGCGCCGGCGCCGAAGCCGGCGAAGACCACCAGGTGGATCGCGCCGATACGCACCGTGGCGAGCATCAGCGCGATCGCCTCCGGGCAGGTCGGCATGTAGATGGCCACGCGGTCGCCCTTGCCGATGCCCATGCCGCGCAGCGCCGCGGCGATCCGCTCGACCTCGGCGAGCAGCTGCGCGTAGGTGTCGACCCGCCGCCGCCCGCGCTCATCGTAGGAGATCAGCGCGGCGTGGCCGGCGCGGCCGTGGGCGACGTGATGGTCCAGGCAGTTGTAGGCGAGGTTGGTGGTGGCACCGGGGAACCACCGGAAGGTCGGCGCCTCCCAGTCGAGCACCCGGTCCCAGCGGCGGAACCAGGGCAGCTGCTCCGCAGCTCTGCCCCAGAAGCTGTCGGGATCCTCCAGCGCGTCGCGTTGCAGGGCGCGCACCGCCGGGTTGACGACCTCCATCCGACCACCCCTTCAGCGGATGGCGCCGGGCCGCGCCGGCGCCTGGCACAGGGCCTACCTTAGCCCAGCCGGCAGGGCGGAATGGAGGGTCGCGCCGCGATTTCTCATGAATCCGGTGGGTAGTCGACAGGCGGGCCGGCTGGACCCCGGTCTTCGGGGTCCAGCCGGAGGGGGAACCGCCTAGGCTGGGATGAACTGGTGCAGGACCGAGAGCAGTCCCACCAGGGCGAGCAGGGAAACCATCCCTCCCATGATCAAGCCGAAGAATCGGCGGTCGTTCCTTGGCATCATGTGACTCCCTTCACAAAGTCGTCTCGCGGGGCGCGCAGGGAGCGACCAACAAGCGGTTGGAAGAGGTACCGCGTGGGATCGGCAGACCCCAGGGCCGCCAGCTCGCGCGGGCGGCTCGCCCACTGCGGCGCACCACGGACCCCGCTCCGGGGAGCGCTCGCCCGTTCACGAAGCCCGTACGTCCATCATGCCAGCGGCCGGCCCGTTTGGCAGGCTGACCAGGTGCGTTTGCGCCCAATGCCGGACAGATCCCTGGTCCTCGTTCTTGGCTGGTCGGGTGGCTGATGTGGGGTGACGGTCGATGGTTGCTGGTGTAATATAAGTAACCGATTATCGAGCATGACAATCGCCGGTACGAACCTGCGAGACAGCCTGTGAGACGAGGAGGCACCGCCATGCCGACCGGGCCCACGCCACCAGCGCCCCCACCTCCGGCCCAGTCGGGTCCACCGGCCGGCGCGACCACCGGTGGCGACCCGGACGTCCGCGCGGCGACCGAGCTCGCCCTGGCGTCCAAGGCGCCCGCGACGGTCCGGGCCTACGAGGCGGACTGGCGGCACTTCAGCGCCTGGTGCGCGGGCCGCGGCCACGCTCCCCTGCCGGCGGAACCTGCCGAGGTCGCCGCCTACCTGGCCGCCCACGCCCGCGGCGTCGGCGGCGTCGAGCGGCTCAAGACCTCCACGCTGCAGCGGCGCATGGCCGCCATCGGCGCCTACCACACCGCCAACTACCTGCCCAACCCCTGCCGGTCTCCGGAGGTCCAGGCGACCTGGCACGGCATCCGCCGCGAGCTCGGCTGGAGCAGGAACCGCGCCAAGCCGGCGACCACCTCGGTGCTGCGCCAGCTGGTCGACACCTGCGACCCCGACCGCTTCATCGGCCTGCGGGACCGGGCCATGCTGCTGCTCGGCTTCGCCGGCCTGCTGCGCCGCTCCGAGGTGGTCGCGCTCGACGTCGAGGACCTCGTGCTGGTCCCCCAGGGCCTCGAGGTCCACGTCGTGACCCCGGCCGACCCGGCGGAGCGCGACAGCCAGCCACGGGTCGACGTCCGCGCCGTCCCGTACGGCGAGCACCCCGAGACCTGCCCGGTGCGCGCCTGGCTCGCCTGGCAGGCGGCCACCGGCCTCACCGAGGGACCGGCGTTCCGGCCGGTCCACCCCCGCGCCCGGGTCGGCCACCACCCCGCTACCACCATCCGGCACGCCGCCCGCCTGACCGACCTGGGCGTCTACCGCGCCGTCCAGAGCGCCGCCCGCCGCGCCGGCCTGGAGACACCCCTGCGGTACCGGGGCCACAGCCTCCGCGCCGGCGCCGCCGTGCAGGCCGGACCGGTGGCCACCGACCAGGAGCTGATGGAAGCCGGCGGCTGGGCCTCCCTGGAGGTCGTCCGCAGCTACACCGCCTCCCGCCGCATCTGGGAAGACCCCGTCGCCGGCCGCCTCGGCCTGTAGCCGCGGGAGCGGGCGGGGCCGCCGCTGCCCGCCGCGCGGCACCCCGCCACCCACCCCCGGGGCGGCGCGCTGGGCGTGGACGGGTGGAAGATGCTGACGGACGACTCGCGAGCGGTGAAGGAGTGCGCCATGGACGATGCGACCGGCACGTCGGCGGGGGTCGCGGCGGTGGACCTGCGGGGACGCCGGGCGCTGGTGACCGGGGCGGCCAGCGGAATCGGGCGGGCGTGCGCCAGGCGCCTCGCCGCTGGCGGGGCGACCGTGACCGTGCTCGACCGTGACGCCGACGGCGCCAAGCGGGTCGCCGACGAGCTCGCCGGCCAGGCGCTGGTGGTCGACCTGGCCGGCGCCGACCTGGACAACCTCCAGCTCGACACCGACATCCTGGTCAACAATGCCGGCCTCCAGCACGTCGCGCCCATCCAGGAGTTCCCGCCGGAGCGCTTCAGCCTGCTGCTGAAGGTCATGCTGGAGGCGCCGTTCCGGCTCACCCGCGCCGCGCTGCCCGGCATGTACCAGCGCGGCTGGGGACGGGTGATCAACATCTCCTCGGTGCACGGCCTGCGGGCCTCCGCCTTCAAGAGCGCCTACGTCGCCGCCAAGCACGGCCTGGAGGGCCTCTCGAAGGTCATCGCGCTGGAGGGCGGCCCGCACGGCGTCACCAGCAACTGCATCTGCCCCGCCTACGTGCGCACCCCGCTGGTGGAGACCCAGATCGCCGACCAGGCCCGCGTCCACGGCATCTCCGAGGACGAGGTGGTCGCCAAGATCATGCTCACCGAGCCGGTGATCAAGCGCCTGGTCGAGCCCGAGGAGGTCGCCGAGCTGGCCGCCTACCTCTGCTCCGACGTGGCCTCGTTCGTCAACGGCGCCTCGCTCACCATGGACGGCGCCTGGAGCGCCCGGTAGCCAGGCCTACGTGAACGCCTGCAGCCGCTCGGCGGCGAGCTGGAGCGTCTCCAGGCGCTTGGGGAAGGCGAAGCGGATCTTGCGCCGCCCCAGCTCCTTGTTGGTGAAGAAGCTCGATCCGGGCACCGTCGCCACGCCGGCCTCGCGGACCAGCCGCTCCGCGAACGCGGCGTCGTCGCCGTCCGGGTCCAGCCGGCTGGTGTCGCACATGACATAGTAGGCGCCGTCCGGGCGCGCCAGCCCGAAGCCCAGCTTCTCCAGCGCGTCGCACAGCAGGTCGCGCCGCTCGCGGTAGCCCTCGGCGAGCTGCCGGTAGTACCCGGCGGGCAGCTGCATCGCCGCCGCCCCGCCCTCTTGGAGCGGCGCGGCCGCGCCGACCGTGAGGAAGTCGTGCACCTTGCGGATCGCGTTGGTCTGCTCCGGCGGCGCGATCACCCAACCCACCCGCCAGCCCGTGACCGCGTAGGTCTTCGACAGCGCGTTCACCGTGATCGCGCGGTCCTCCAGGCCCGGCACGGTCGCCGGCGGCACGTGCCCGCCGGGGCCGAGGTAGTGGATGTGCTCGTAGATCTCGTCGGTGATCACGTAGGCGTCCCAGTGCTGGCACAGCTCGGCGATCAGGTCCAGCTCGTCACGGCGGAACACCTTGCCGGTGGGGTTGTTGGGGGTGTTGACGATGATCGCGCGGGTCCGCGGCCCGAACGCCGCGCGCAGCTCCGCCTCGTCGACGTGCCAGTCGGGCTCGTGCAGCGTGACGAACCTCGGCACCGCGCCGGAGATCACCGTGTCCGGCCAGTAGTTCTCGTACCAGGGCTCGAACACCACCACCTCGTCGCCCGGGTCGAGCAGCGCCAGGCAGGTCGCCACCACGCCCTCGGTCGCGCCGCAGGTGACCGTCAACTCGCGCTCCGGGTCGACCGTCCAGCCCGGATAGGTGCGCCCGACCTTGCCGGCGATCGCGTCGCGGAACCGCTTGGCGCCCCAGGTGATGGCGTACTGGTTCACGTCCGCGTCGATCGCCGCCTTGGCGGCCTCCTTGAGCTCCGTCGGGCAGGCGAAGTCCGGGAAGCCCTGCGCCAGGTTGATGGCGTCGTGCTCCAGGGCGAGCCGGGTCATCTCGCGGATGACCGACTCGGTGAACGAGCTGACCTTGCTGCTGACCCGCATCGACTGGCTCCCGTTGCTCGCGCCTTCCCGCCGGTGCAACGGTACCCGACCGGGCAACGCCACCCGCGACGGCGGACGGCGGGCTACCTGGCGGCAGAGCGTTCGGCGTGGGCCTGCGCCAGCGCGGCGCCGAGGAAGCGGAAGGTCCAGTCCTCGGCCAGCGGCCGGCTTTCGCAGAACAGCACCGGCACGCTCGGGTAGCGGACCTGGACGGCGGCAAGGAGCTCGGCGACGAAGCCCGGCTGGACATGCTCGAGCTTCAGCATCCCCGAGAGCCGGTCCTCCACCGTCACGGCCGCCCGTGGTAGGGCGGCCAGCTCGGACATGAGGAAGTTGAGGCTGCCGTCGACCAGCGTCTTGGCGGCGTAGTCCCCGACGGGCAGTGCCCGCCGGCGGGTGCGGGCCTGCTTGCCGGCGAACTTGTAGGGGTACCGCTCGCGCGTGTCGATCAGGATCTCCAGCTCTTCGGCGGCACGTCCGGCCGCTCGACGCCGAGGGACCCGGACGCCGGGCCGGCTCCGGGCAGCGGTGCGGGGCGTCTGCCAGAAGATCGCCTCCCGGCCCTGCACACGGGTGAACACCAGCTGGGAGCGGTGCTCCCGGGCGCGGTCCAGCACCAGGTCGACCGCGACGCCGCGGCGCTCGCAGACCCGCACCGGGACCTCCTCGAGCACCTCGGCGTCGCGGGGCCAGCGGTTGTCGGTGCGGTGACAGTAGGTTCTGGCGGTCCTCGGCCAGGGCTCGCGGGCCTTCAGCACCAGTGGCCCGTCAGGAAGCGGCAGGCGGATGAGGTAGGGCAGCCGTGAGCCGGGCTCGGGGTTGCGAGCCACCACGAAGGTCCGCGCTGCGGTCACCCCGGTCACGTCGCCTGGTCGCGGTTCGTCATCTCAGCGAGGACCATACCCAACCAATGCGACGGATGAGGTCAGCGATGAGCCTGGTGTTGCGGAACCTCCTGTTCACCGTGGGCGTGCTGCTGTACCTGTGGTGCCTGTGGGGCTTCGCGGCCGTCGGCCGGGGCACCCCAGGGCCATGGGACCCGCCACGCCGCGTCGTGCGGGTTGGCCCCTACCGCTGGGTCCGCAACCCCATCTACCTGATGGCGCCTGCGCGCCACCTTCGGCGACCACTATCAGCGCTACCGGCGTGCGGTCCCCCGCTGGGTCCCGCGCCGGCCGCGGCCGAGCTCGTGAAGGAGGGCACATGCCACCGGTCGTTTCCAGCTTCGAGATCGCCCGTCCACCGGAGGAGGTGTACGCCTACGCCACCGAC
>DASVXQ010000143.1:0-9932 GCA_036392615.1 Actinomycetes bacterium
CGGCCTGGGGTTCACCGAGGAGGCCTGGGCCTTCGCCCAGTGGCTCGGCGACCGGGTCAGGGAAGGGACTGGGGCGGTCAACGATGCCGGCCCGCTGCGGCTGATGTTCCGGGTGGACGGCTCCTCCGACCTCAAGGAGGACACCCTCGACCAGTGGCGCGGTTACCGCGGGTCGGCCCCCGTCCGGATCGGCAACGGCGCCGCCGAACAGCTCCAGCTCGACATCTACGGCGAGGCGATCGACGCCCTCTACCTGGGCGACCAGCACAATCTCCGGATCGGCCACCCTGGCTGGACCTACCTCCAGCGAGTCGCCAGCTGGCTGAGCGAGCACTGGGACCAGCCGGAGGAGGGCATCTGGGAGACCCGTGGCGGCCGCCAGGACTTCACCTACGGCCGGCTGATGTGCTGGGTCGCGTTCGACCGGATGATCCGCCTGGCAGCCGAGCTGGGCCGGCCGGCGGACCTGAAGCGCTGGACGACCGAGCGGGACACCATCTACCAGCAGATCATGGAAAAGGGCTGGAACCCCCAGCGCAGCGCCTTCGTGCAGCACTACGGCGGCGACGTGCTGGACGCTTCGCTGCTGATGATGCCGCTGGTCGGCTTCGTGGTGCCGACCGACCCGATGTGGCAATCGACGCTGGACGCGATGGACCGCGAGCTGGTCTCCGACAGCCTGGTCTACCGCTACAACCCCAGCGCCTCCCCGGACGGGCTGCGCGGCTCGGAGGGGACCTTCTCGATGTGCACCTTCTGGTACGTCGACGCGCTGGCCCGCTCGGGACGGCTGGAACAGGCCCGGCTGGTCTTCGAGAAGATGCAGACCTACGCCAACCACGTCGGCCTGTTCGCCGAGGAGATCGGGCTGACCGGTGAGCAGCTCGGCAACTTCCCGCAGGCGTTCACCCACCTGTCGCTGATCAACGCGGCGGTCAACCTCGACTACCAGCTCGACCACGGAGCCGGGGTCGACCCGGTGCAGCGGCGGTGACCCAGGCCGATCCGCTCGCGCTGCTGCGCAGCCGGAGCTATATCGGGCTGCTGGTCTTCGCCGCGATCATCGGCGTGCCCGTCTCCGCGGCGGCCTACGGCTTCCTCAAGCTGGCCAACCAGCTCCAGGTCTGGACCTACCAGGACCTGCCCTCGGGCCTCGGCTTCGAGCGGCAGCCGGTGTGGTGGCCGCTGCCGCTGCTGGCGCTGGGGGGCCTGCTGGTCGCGCTGGCGATCCGCCACCTGCCCGGCCGGGGCGGCCACTCGCCGGCGGAGGGGTTCTCCGCGCACGGCGCGCCGGCGCCGGCGGAGCTGCCGGGCATCGTGCTGGCCGCGTTGGCCACGCTGGGATCTGGCGCGGTGCTCGGGCCGGAGGCGCCGCTGATCGCGCTCGGTGGCGGCCTGGGTGTCTGGGCGGTGCGGCTGGCCAGGCGCGACCCGCCGCAGCGGGTGGCAGCGGTGGTGGCGGCGGCCGGCAGCTTCGCCGCCATCAGCACCCTGCTGGGCTCGCCGATCATCGGGGCGTTCCTGCTGATGGAAGCGGCCGGGCTGGCGGGGCCGACGATGTCGCTGGTACTGGTGCCCGGCCTGCTGGCGGCGGGCGTCGGCACGCTGATCTTCATCGGCCTGGACGCCTGGACCGGCTTCGGGACCTTCTCGCTGAGCATCCCGGGGCTGCCGCCGTTCGACCGGCCGGACGTGGTCGAGTTCGGCTGGGCGATCGCCATCGGCCTGGCGGCCGCCCTGCTGGGCACCGCCATCCGGCGGCTCGCGCTGCTGCTGCAACCGCACGTGGAGCGGCGCCTGCTGCTGCTCATCCCGGCGGCCGGTCTGGTGGTCGGCGGGCTGGCGATCGCCTACGTCGAGATCAGCGGCAAGAGCAATGCCGACGTGCTGTTCTCCGGGCAGAACCAGCTGCCCTCGCTGCTGACCCACGCCGCCGGCTACTCGGTCGGCACGATCCTGCTGCTGCTGGCCTGCAAGGGGCTCGCCTACGGCGTGTCGCTCAGCGGCTTCCGCGGCGGCCCGATCTTCCCGTCGCTGTTCCTGGGCGCCGCGGGCGGGATCGGGCTGTCGCACCTGCCGGGGCTGCCGATGGTCGCCGGGGTGGCGATGGGCATCGGGGCGATGTGCGTGGCGATGCTGGGGCTGCCGCTGACCTCGGTGCTGCTGGCCACCCTGCTGCTGCTGAGCGACGGCCTGAAGGTCATGCCGCTGGTGATCGTGGCGGTGGTGGTCTCGTTCGTGGTCTCGACCCGGGTGCGCCCGGCCGAGACCCGGGCGCCCGAGCCGGCGCCGGCCACCGCCCGGACGCAACCGGCGCCCCAGGCCCCCGAAGGGGCGGAGGCGCCGGTCCCGCAGTCCCCCCGGCGCTGAGCGGCGAGCGGCCGCTCAGCCCTGCTCGGCCCTGGGCTGTTGTGCCTGCGCGTCCAGCGCCGCCCCGGCGGCGACCAGGTCCCTGGGATGGACCCACTCGTCGGCGACGCTGACGCCGCCGGCGTCGGCGATCGCGTCCCGCAGGGGAATCGCCCAGCGGTGCTCGAGCAGCGCGAGCGCGGCCGACGACCCCGCGGGGATGGCGTCGGCCACCTCCCAGACCTCCTCCTGGTCGAACACCGTGCCGGCGGCCATCGCCTCGGCACCCGCCGCCGCCCCGGTCTCGAGGCCGGTCGCGCCGGCGGCGCCGACGCCGATCAGCGCGCCGGCGAGCGCGCCGAGGTCCTGGAACTCGCCCTTGGTCAGGTCGCTCGTCTCCAGCGCGGTGATCTCGCCGTCCGCGCCCTTGGTCACGAACAGCAGGTCGACCAGGCGGACGATGTCGTGCTCCCGCAGCCGCCGCAGCTCCTCCAGGATCGCTCCCGAGAACCGGCCGTCCTGGAAGCCGATCACCAGGATCTGGACAGGACCGAACTCCTCCATGGCGCACCTCGCTCCCGTATCCGTCCGGCTGGGCGGTGTCAGCCGCCGCCCAGCACCTGCTGCTTGGCGGACTGGTACTCCGCCTGGGACAAGGCGCCCTCGTCGAGGAGCTGCTTGAGCCGCTCCAGCTGATCCACGGTGCCGCCGCCGGACGCCGCGGGCTGCGTGGCGTCAGCCGGTGGCGCCTGGGACAGGCTCTCAAGCTGCTGGTCCTGCTGCGATTCATGCTCGTCGCGGGCTTCCCGCCGCCGACCGGCGCGGTAGGCGGCCGTGCCGGCGCCCGCGAGCATCGCTCCTCGAAGCAACGGCCGGCGGCGTCGCATCACCATCGAGCTTCACCCTCCCTCGCGTCAGCTGGCGGCGGGCTGGCCGTGCAGCTCCTGCTGCAGCTCCTGCTCGGCCTCCTTGGACAGCGACGACTTCAGCACGGTGCCGCCGTACTTGCTCAGCGCCTCCACGGCCTTGTCCGGAGTCACCTTCTCCACCACCAGAAACAGCGCCGAGGTGCCGGGCTGGAGCATGTCGCGGACCTGCCGCTGGAACTCCTGGTCGATGCCCGACTTCTCGACCTTGCCCATCAGCGCGCCAAGCCCCGCCCCGACCGCCATGCCAAGGAACGGGACGAAGAACAGCATCCCGAACAGCGTGCCCCAGAGCATGCCCCAGGTGGCGCCGCCCCCCACCGGGTGATGGTTGGTGATGGTGCGCATCTTGCCCTGCTTGTTGCGGACGATCGCCGCCATCGCGTCGGGCTGGATGACGAGCTCCTCGGAGAGGCGCTCGGCCTCGTCCAGCGCATCAAGCGCCGTGGTCTCGTCCGGGTAGCCGATCGCGATCAAATCCGCCATGCTGTGACCCCCTTGTCTGTCGCGGTCCCCCGTGGCCGCGGCGACTGCCATCGAACCGGTGGCCAGGGCCGGCGGCATCCTCCCGATTGGATGAATCAGCGCCCGGGCCGCACGGGTGGGCCGCCGATGCCCTGCCGGTCGCTGGCGGCCGCGAGCTTCAGGTCCCCCTCGCCCCCGAAGGACTCCGCCACCACCGCGTCGAGCGCGCGCAGCTGCGCCTCGACCGGCGCCAGGTGCTCGGGCGGGACCGCGTCGCGCAGCTGCTCGAGCAGCGCCCGCAGCCGGCGGGTCACCTGCACCGCCCCGCCGCCGTAGCGGCGGATCTCGGTGACTCCGAGATCGAGGAACTCCTCCCAGCGGCGCATCGGCAACACCACCCGGAGCCGGCCCTGGCGGTCGTGGAAGCCGCCGAGGTCGTGGAGCTCGCGCCGGCCGATCGCCAGCAGCAGGTCCTCGATGTAGTCCAGCACCTGGACCGCGGTGGTGGGGTCGTTCACCGCCGGCGAGAGCGCCCGGATGGCGATGTCGACCAGCACGCGCAGGGCGAACGCCGGGTCCTGCTCGATGGTCCGCTCACGGCCCAGCACGAACATCCGCCGCAGGCGGCGCGCCCGCGGGAACGGGCCGGGGCCGACCACCTCGAAGAGGCTGGCGCCGGTGGGGACGAAGTCGCCGACCGAGTGGTGCAGCAGCAGCACGCAGTCCGCGCCGCGCGCGACCGCCACCAGGCCCTTCAGGTGGACCGCCTGGATCGCGCCGGGCCGGCCGGTGCGCACCACCTCCGAGCGGCCGGCCCGCCGCTCGGGCTCGGGATCGGGACCGGCCGGCCCGGGCTGGCCCAGCGGCGCCGACTCGACCACCCGGCGGCCCTCCCTGGCCACCGCGGCGGCGACCGCCACCGGCCGCAGCGCGTGGGTGAAGCGATTGATGTACAGCAGCAGCAACAGCAGGCTGAGGGAGGCGCCGAAGCCCGCCACGGTCACCCCGATGTCGGGCACGTCGTTCGCCTCGATGTGGCGCAGCAGCCACAGCGAGAAGGTCAGCGTGCCGACGAAGGTGGCCAGCACGAACTTCTGCAGCCGGTCCCGGTACCACAGGCGCATGAAGCGCGGCGACAGCGTGCCGGTGGCCTGCTGCACCACCAGCACGCCGATGGTCACCACGAAGCCGAGCAGGCCGACCATCGCGCCGGCCAACACGGTCAGCACGCTGGTGGCGGTCGACGCGGAGTAGCGCCACGGCGCGGGCGCCTGCACGGCGTGGTCGAGCCAGTGGTCCAGCACGCCGAGCACCGGGCCGAGCGCGGCGCCCAGCAGCGGCACCACCCACAGGCTGCCCTTCAGGTACTGGCGGAGCCGAAAGGCGAAGCCCCACGACATGGGCTAGCCGACCAGCAGGCCGAGGTCGTGGGCGTGCTGGATCGCCTGGCTGCGCGAAGAGACGCCGAGCTTGCGGTAGATGGCGATCGCCTGCGTCTTGACGGTGTGGGGCGAGAGGTGCAGCCGCTCGCCGATCTCGCGGAAGGAGTGGTGGGTGGCCAGCAGCGGGAGCACCCGCAGCTCCGCCGCGGTCAGCGCCGACGCGCCGATGACCTCGGCGCGCATGGCGTCAAGCTGCGCGTGCAGCTCGGCCGCCTGGTCGCGCAGCACGCCCAGGTCCGGTTGGCGCCGCAGCAGGTCGTCGACCTCGCGCAGCACCGTCCTGGCGCTGGTGACGTCGGTCAGGGCGAGGTAGGCGCGCACCAGCTCCAGCCGGGTCTGGACCGCGTAGAGCGGGATCGCGTGGGTCATCTCCGGGCGCAGCCGCTGCGCCCGGGCGAGCTGCTCGTGCGCCGGCTCGACCTTGGCCCGGGCGATCTCCACCCTGGCCGCCACGGAGTACAGCAGGATGGTGGTGACGTAGTCGTCCAGCCGGGCCTCGCGGATCACCGAGCGCGCCCGCTCGACCAGCAGCTCGGCCTCGCGCCAGTCGTCGCGGGCCATCGCCAGGACGGCGCGCTCGGCCAGCGCGTCCACACCGGCCACGGTGGCGCCGGCGTCCTCGGCCACCTCGACCGCCTCGGCCAGGATGGCGTCGGCCCGCCTGGGCGCCCCGGCCCCGACGTGGGCCATGCCGAGCACCAGCAGCGCCGGCGCCCGCATCATGCTGTCGGCCGGCAGCAGCCGCTCGGCCAGCTCGGCGTCCCGCAGCATCCCGGCGAGCCCGTCGGCGCAGCGCAGCGCGCGCCGCAGCGCGGCCCACCCCTCGATGGAGGTGCTGCCGTCCGGCAGCCTGCCCTTGAACGCGCCGCGCTCGGCGGCCTCGGCCCAGCGGTCGGACGCCGCCAGGTGGCCGACGACCAGGTGGAACCAGGCGCCGACCATGGCCACCGGCGGGTGGCGGCCCAGCTCGGCGTGCTCGTCGAACCAGTCGAACCAGCGCTGGAGGGTGGCGTACCGTCCGGTCTGGTACAGCGGGAAGGTGCCGTGCACCACCAGCCGGGCGACCCGGTCGGTGTCGCCCGCCTCCATGGCGTACTCGATGGCCGCCTCATGGTGGCCGTTGTGCTCGCACCAGACGGCCGCGCGGACCAGCAGCTCGCGCGCCAGGCCGGGCTCGCCGCGCTCCAGCTTGGCGCGCAGCAGCTCGCGGAACAGGTGGTGGTAGCGGTACCACCGCCGGCGCCGGTCGAGCGGGATCAGCAGCAGATTCGACCGCTCCAGCGACTCCAGCAGCTCGGTGGAGCCCTCGCGGCCGAGCACCGCGTCGCACAGCGGTCCGCACATGCGCTCCAGCACCGAGCTGCGGGTCAGGAACGAGATCGTCTCCCAGGGGAGCCGCGACAGCAGCACCGACTGGAGGTAGTCGACCAGGAAGCGGTCGTCGCCCACCAGCGCGATCTCGCCACGCTCGGTCTGGCCCATCTTGAGTGACAGGGCGGCCAGGTAGAGCGCCACCGGCCAGCCCTCGGTCCGCCGGCTGAGCTCGGCGCAGCGCGCCTCGGAGAGGTCCAGCTCGGCGCCGCGCAGCAGCGCGGCCGACTCCTGGCGGTCCATCGCCAGGTCCTGGGCGCCGATCTCCTCCAGGCGGCCCTCGGCGCGCAGCCGCGCGACCGCCAGCGGCGACTCCCCCCGCCCGGCGATGGCGAGCTGCGACCCGGGCGGAAGGTGCTCGACCAGCGCGGCCAGATGGTCGAGGCACTCGGGGTCGTGGAGCAGGTGCGCGTCGTCCAGCGCGAGCACGACCGGCTGCGCCCGCGAGGCGAGCCACGACGCCAGCCGCGGCACCACGGTGCCCGAGACCGGCGCGCCCAGGGAGCCGAGCGCGCGGAACACCGACGGGTCGACCGGCTCGAGCCGGTCGAGCGCGGCGGCGATGTAGGTCAGCAGCACCACCGGGTCATTGTCGCGGCCGTCGAGCGAGAGCCAGGCGAACCGCCGCGGGTCGCGCTCCGCCCACTGGACCAGCAGGGTGGTCTTGCCGTAGCCGGGCGGGGCGGCGACGGCCACCACCGGCACGCCGCTGGCGTCGTCCAGCCGGTCGAGCAGGCCGGTCCGCGGCACCATGCCGTCGCGGCGGAACGGCGGGGTCAGCTTGGACTCGAGGATCGGGAACGCCGGGCGCCGCGGTCGCCCCGAAGGTTTGCGCGGCGGGCCCGGCCGTGCAGTGGTCATTGCTTCGGCGCCCCCACCGTCGATCGCCATCAGCCGCGGAGCAGGTCAGATGCCGTGGAAACGCGCAGACCGGACCGCGCGGCGCAGCACCCGCTTGCTCTGGCAGTGTCGTCATCGGCGGGGGAGCCCACATCACCCGGCGAGGGTGATTTCCAGGCACTTCCGCTGCGCCGGACGGATATTCGGCCCATTGCGGACCCGCCCGCCGCCGGATCCGGCCCGGGATCGTCTGGGAGCAGGGCGACGCCGCCGACCTGCCCTTCGATGACGGCGCGTTCGACGTGGTGCTGTGCCAGGCGGCGCTGATGTTCTTCTCCGACCGCGCCGGTGCCCTGCGCGAGATGGCCCGGGTCGCCACCGACGGCGGCACCGTCGCGGTGCAGGTCTGGGACCAGCTCACCGCGCAGGAAGGCTACGGGCCGCTGATCGACGTCCTGGTGCGGCACGGGGGCCCGGAGGTGGTCGATCTGGAGCACTCCTACTGGGCGCTGGGCGATCTCGGGCTGGTCACCTCGCTGTTCGAGGCGGCCGGCCTGCGGGAGGTCGCGACCAGCTCGCGCGTCGGCACGGTGCGCACGCCCACACCCGACGACCTGATCCGCACCGAGATCGAGGCCACGCCGCTCGCCGGGCGGCTCAGCGAGGAGGCCTACCAGTCCATCCTGGCCGACGCCCGCGACGCGCTGCGCCCGTTCACCACCGGCGACGGCCGGCTGGAGCTGCCAATCCGTGGCCACCTGGTCACCGCCCGCCGCTAGTGCCGCGGCGGCCGGCGTGCCGCGCTGTCCCGCGGGCGCGGGACAATGCCCCAGGAGGTGGGCGATGGCGGCACCGGAGTCGTTGACCAGGCTGACCATGACGGCGATCGGGATGGCGCGCGTCCGCGCCGACGAGAGTCGACGCCCCGACCGGTTGTTCGACGATCCGCTGGCCGCGGCGTTCGTCGCCGCCGCGCCCGAGCTGCCCCGGCGGGAGCGGCCCGGCGGCCGGGCGGTCCGCTCGCTCGGCGCGTGGCTGGCCTTCCAGGGCGTGATCCGCACGCGCTTCTACGACGAGTACCTCACCGCGGCCGCCGGGGGCGGCTGCCGCCAGGTCGTCCTGCTGGCCGCCGGGCTGGACACCCGCGCCTTCCGCCTCGACTGGCCCGGCGACCTGCGGCTGTTCGAGCTGGACCTGCCCGAGGTGCTGGACTTCAAGCAGCAGGTGCTGGACCAGCGGCACGCCGTGCCCCGCTGCCGCCGCACGACGGTCGCGGCCGACCTGCGCGGCGACTGGCCGGCGCGCCTGGTCGCCGCCGGGTTCCAGCCCGAGCGACCGGCGGCATGGCTGGCAGAGGGCCTGCTCGTCTACCTGACCGCCGCCGAGGTGCTCGAGCTGTTCGCGGCCGTCGGCCGACTGTCGGCGCCAGGCAGCCAGCTCGCCTTCGAGCAGTTTGCCGGCGCGGAGGCGCTGCGAGCCAAGGTCGGCCGAATCCCCTCCATGCGGGGCATGGCCACGTTGTGGAAGGGCGGTCTCGGCGCCGGCACGGCGGACTGGCTGGCCGGCCACGGCTGGCGTGTGCGCACGGTGGATCGCGACCCGCTGGCCGCCGCCTGGGGCCGCGCCACCCCGGACGCGCCCCAGGGCGGCTTCGTGGTCGCCTCCCGAGAGGACCGATGAGTTCCGCCGCCGGCTCGAGTCTCTCCGGTGACAACTGACGACCCGCAGGCGACACGACCTTCGAGAGGAGCACCCGATGCCACGGCAGCCACGCAACCCGGTGCTGGACCGGCTCGACGCGCTGGTCGGCGAGTGGACCCAGGAGGCGGTCGTCAACGGGGAGGTGGTCGGGACGGGACGCGCCAGGTTCGAGTGGACCGAGGACGGCGCCTTCCTGGTGCAGCACGCCGAGGGCGACCCGCCGCTGCCGGGGACGCCGCGGCGGTTCATCGAGAACTCGCCGCTGCCGCTGGTCACCATGATGGGGCTGGACGACACCAGCGAGCGGTTCAGCATGCTCTACGCCGACGCGCGCAGCGTCGTGCGCGTCTACCAGATGACCCTGGCCGACGGCGTCTGGGAGATGTGGCGCGACGCGCCCGGGTTCTTCCAGCGCTTCACCGGCATCTTCGAGGACGGCGGCCGGTTCATCCGCGGCCGCTGGGAGGCTTCACCGGACGGGACCGACTGGCGGACCGACTTCGACCAGAACTACCGGCGGATCGGCTAGCGTCCGGCCGCTGAGCGGCCGGTCCGCCGGTCAGCGCCTGGGCGAGGTCGGCGCGGGAGCGGATGCCGAGCTTGCGGTAGGCGTGGGTGAGGTGCACCTCGACGGTCCGCAGGGTCACGAACAGCGCCTGCGCGATCTCGCGGTTGGTGCTCCCGGCGGCGGCCAGCTCGGCGACCCGGCGCTCACTGCCGGTCAGGGAGTCGACGCCCTCCAGGGCCGCCCGCCGCGGGCGGAGACCGAGGCCGCGGAGCTCGTCACGGGCGCGGGCCGCGACCGCCAGCCCGCCGGCCCGGCCGGCGAGATCGAGCG
>DASVXQ010000144.1:0-5257 GCA_036392615.1 Actinomycetes bacterium
AAAGGCCAATCAGGCCAAGCCCAAGCGCATCCAGCTCCGTCCCGGCGGCGGGCGGGAGGCCATCGAAGCCACCCGCGTACCAGCTGACCATCCAGAGTTGCTTGCGGAACAGAACTGAACCGCCCCGGGATTGGTGGAGGCTCTGCTGTGCCCCTGGTTTCGTGGAGTCGGATGGCTGGATTCTCATGCCACGGTGGGTCTGGTCTCGAACTGTATCGGGGTGAGCATGCCCAGCGCGCTGTGCCGCCGGGTGCGGTTGTGGAAGATCTCCAAGTACTCAAAGATCGCGTTGGCCAGCTCGCGGGTTTTCCAGGCCCGACGGTTGAGCAGCTCGACCTGCGTGCGCGCCCAGCACGACTCGATGACCGCAGTGGCAACGCAGTCACCGATACACCCCCATCGACGGCACCAGCCCGGGTGGGAAGGCCGGCGTGGCAGGGGCCGTCACCGCGGGCAGGACGGTCGGGGTGGCCGGTCAGCGGGTGAGAACGGCCCAGACGATCTTGCCGCCCTCGGGGGGATAGGTCACACCTGAGGCGGTAGCGAGCCGTTGCACCAGCTGCAGCCCCCGTCCGCCCTCCGCCAACTGGTCGCGTTCGACCTCTCGCAGCAGCCATGGGCCGTGGTCGTGGACGGCCAGATGCAGCCGCTCCCCAGCCCGCCATTCCACCCGCAGACGCAGCTGGCTGCGGGCGTGCAGCACGGCGTTGGTGACCAGCTCGCTGGCGACCAGCTCCGCCTGCTCCACCAGCTCTTCCAGCCAGAGCAACTCCTCGAGATCGTCAGGGTCGTCGGCATCATCGGCGCCCAGCCGCCAGTACTGGCAGACGTCGCGGACGAACCGGCGGGCGGCGGCGGGCGCGGTCGGGGCCGCCGGCAGGGTGAGCTCTTCGCGCAGCCATGGGGGGCGGGCGAACGCCAGCCTGATCGCGTCCTCCACGCTGGGGTGGACAGGCAGGAACTGCGGCACCCCCAGGCCCGCGAGCACCGCCGCGACCGCGGGGCTGGCAGCGCACAGCAGCAGGCCGGCCGCTGGCCAATCGGTGGTCGGATGGGTGGCGACAGTGGCGAACACGCTGGCGCAGGCGGAGTCGAGGGCGGTCAGCCCCGCGAGGTCGCAGATGACGGCGAGGGGTTGCTCGGCGCGCCGTTTCAGCAGGGCTTGATGGACGCGGGGGACGGCGGCGAGATCGAGCAGCCCATGCAGGGCCACGATCGCGCAGCCGTCGCGAGTGGACTGCTCGATCCGCACGGCACCCCCTACTGGTGCTTAGCCGGGCGTGGCGCGCCATGGCCTCGCGCATGCTCACCGTACGCGCGTCCCTGGCGCTGAGAAAGCAACCCAAGCCGACTGCCCAGCTGCGCTGAACCTTCCCACCAGGGGGCGCCCTGTGGCTATCTGACTGGCCCGGCTGGGGTCGAGCAACCGATGATCGGTATCCGCCAGCCCGACGGGTGGTTTCGATACGTGGCCACGGCCACCGCCGGGCGGCGGCTCGAGCTCGGGCGGCGGTGGCGAATCACGTGGCTACCGATGGATCACCATGCAGGTCAGGGTGCGGGTGACACCGTCCACGACCTGGATGCGGGAGACCACCAGCCGGCCCAGCTGATCCAGACCGGGCGCCTGAATCCTGGCGATGACGTCGTAGGGGCCCGTGAGGTCCTCGGCGAACTGCACACCATCGAGGTCGCTGAGCGCCTGGGCGACATGGGCTACCTTGCCGACCTCAGTCTCGATGAGCACGTACGCGCTCAGCATCCCGCGCTGACCCCCTCGGCGTCAGAACGCCATACCTGACAGGTGGCTCCCAGTGGGTTGTGGCCGCACATGCTATCCAGCCCGGTCAACGGGCCACCATCAGAACCCGGGATGGCGTGTGCCGAATCGTCGGCGCTGGCGCGCGTGGTGGCCAACCGGTCGATCGGCACCCGCCTGTCTGCCGCGCTCCCGCAGCATGGTCCGCTATCTCGGCCTACCCTCTTCTTCCGGCCACCGCATCCTGCTCCTACGGCGTCTGAAAGGATCTACTTGGGTTAGAGGGACGGCGGATGCCGGACGCCAAGACGTCGCGGATGCTGACCACGCCCTTGAGTTCGCGGCCCTCCATGACGGGGAGGTGGCGAAACCCGTTGGCGAGCATCATGTCGGCGGCCTCCCCGATTGTCGTATCGGGAGTGGCCGTTATCGGGTTCCTCGTCATCCACTCCGAAACAGGCGACTTGGTGAGGTCCGAACCCGAGGCGGCCGCCCGCAGCACATCCCGTTCGGTCAGGATGCCGGCGAGCCAGGAGCCCTGCATGACGACGGCCGAGCCCACCCGGGCCTTCACCATCGTGCTGGTGACCTCCGCGACCGGCCGCTCAGCCGAGGTGGTGAGGACCTTGGTTGTCATGATGTCCCCGAGCTGGATCATTGTCGCCCTCTCTCCTCATACCGGACCCTCCACCTACCCGCTGCCGCCAATCTCATCAGCGTCGGGGTCATTCGACGAGACGCCGGGGTCCATGAGGTCCTCGTTCAGCAGCCGCCACAGCGAGCCCGCCCACGAGCTGATGCCCGGCCACGTCCTCCAGAAGAGCTGCATGCTTGTCTCGTCAAGCTGGCGGTGGGCGTCGTGGGGAGTGACGGCGTCGGCAACCTCATCGAGCCTGGAGATCGCGTCCAGGAAGCGGTCAGAGATGTCGTCCACTGGCTCTCTCCATCATGCGGTCTCTGTAGCGAGCGCGGAGGCCGGCCTCGCAGCCTTGCCCGATGAGTGTGGCAGGTGGCTCCGCAGTGCGACAGGCGCGGACCGTCGAGCTGCAGGCTGCATCAAATTCCCGTTTGACCCTCCGGTCCGGTAGTCCGGTGTTGCCCGTCGTTGTCGAGCGGGAAGGTCATCTGGACCGCACCGATCAGCCCGGCGCATCGTCCGGGATCACCAGCAACGGCTCTACAGGCCCCAGCGGGCCAACCCCTGCTGTGCTTGACCGCTACGGTGGCGTCAACCGCATGATTAGGTTCAGCGCGCGAGCTTCGCGGGCTTGTCAACCCAGCAGGTGACGAGGAGATTGCCATGCAGCCCGACGAGGAGCTGCTCGGAGTGGTCGTCCACAGCGGTTTGGTGCTGGCTCGCAGCCAGAATGTCGTGGCCGCCCTTCGCAGGATCACAGCGTTCCCGGCTGGACTGAGCCTCGACGCGGTTGTCCTGGCGCATGATGTGCACGCCGAAGCGGCGGGTCGGCGGGAGCGTGAGACCACGGTTCAGCGAGCGGCCGAGGCCGCTGAACGGCAAGGGCGTGAGACCGCGGCCCAGCAGGAGAGCGAGGCCGCCGCCGGATGGGAAGGCACGGCGGCAGCCGAGCGGGAGCGCCTGCGCAAGCAGGCCATGATCGAACGGCGGTTTCTGCCCAAGTTCGACGAGGGCGACACGCTTCGGCTGGCGGTGCTCACCCCTTTCGGTGAGGTCCAGTGGCTGGATGCCTACCAATCGACCAGCTCGAGTACCGAGGATCGCTACCGGCTGGAAGCCGCCTACTGGGTGACGCCGCTTCCCAGGGACGGCCTGCTCCCACTCGTCTGCGCCTGGCCGGAGATCGGGCTGCCAGAGACGGTGACGGATGTCGTCCTTCCCGACCTGGCTGTCCACGCGGCTGGGACGCAGGCGCTGTGGGACGTCGCGGAGGACTTCTGAGGGCGTTCGCTCGCGCGAGCACACATCCATGGATTTCGTTCGCGTCGCCTCCGCGCTCGCCTTGCCGCTGGCGCCCTCGTTGATGTCGGCGTGTACCCGGCGCACCAACCGGTGAGCGAGTCCCCGGGAAGTAGGGTGTGCAGCCGAAGCCTGGTCCCGCCGGCGACCGACCTCAGGTACATGCCCATGCCGTCGCCGCCGACGACCCACGCCAACACGAGAGCCGGTGCTGGCCAACCCCAGGCGTAGGCGTGGCCGTTCCGCAGCCGCGTGCTTCGTTACGGCGCGACGTCAAGGATGCCGCGCTGGCCCCGTGACCGGCCTGCCTGCGGGTCCGTGGACCGCGCCGCTCGAGGATCTGACCGATGGCCGCGCCGGGTACAACCTGCGTCGAACCAGCAATGTCGCAGTCTTCACCGTCGATGCCAAGAGGCCCACAAGCTTGACGATAGCCCTGAAGTCGGCTGGGAGATGGCTGCCCACACCGGCTCAGGGATGTCAGGAGCGGATGGGCCGGACGTTGGCGGCCTGCGGGTCCTCGGGTCCCTGGACGACCTCGAACACGACCTCGTTGACCCGGGCTCAGTTCGTCGTATTCGACGCCCTTGATGGCGCCGAAATGCACGAAGACGTCTCCGCCCGACTCGGGCGTGATGAAGCCGTAGCCCTTGTCGGCGTTGAACCCACTGCACGGTTCCAACCGTCATGAAACTTGTCCCTCCCCTCATCGTCTCGGAGGTCCTGTAGCAACGCCGGCACGATCTGGCGCCAGCGGCAAGGGACAAGCTCAACCCGCGGAGTCCGAAAGCGGACATGAACCGCTGCGCGGCCACGCTACCGGGCCGCCGCTCCCACCGACCACCCGTCCCGACCGGGACCGCCCGAGCGGGCGGTCTCCATACCTGCGGATCTCGTCAACCTCCAGCCTAATGGAAGGCCGTGCCCGGTGATGGAAGGGCATACGGTGGGTGGGAGTGGCGGCCACCACTCACGACGGCTGAACGGGATGGAGGAGCCAGCGCCATGATGCCGCGGGAGGAGCTCACCTGGGACAGGGCCATGCAGCGCGCCTACGAGGCGGTCAGCCTGTCGGAGCAGCTCTACGACGAGATCGACACCGTGGAGGGCCATTCGAACGTCGACATCGAACAGCACCTGCGCCGAGCCGAGGTGAAGGCCGCCCACGCCCAGACCTGGGTCGCCGTCGCTCAGGCACTCGGCATCCAAGGCGACCGGTACGAAGGCAGATAGCTAGCGCCGGCTTGGATCGATCGAGCGCGGGCGCTCGGGTAGGAGCGGTGAGCCACCTGCTGCCGCGCCGCCGCTTGCGGCCAGGATGCCCGCCGGCCGGCGCTACTGTTCTTCTGCGCTGCCGTCGCCATCGCGGTCGCCGCCGCGGTGGTGGCCTCGGGCGGGATCACCAGCGGCACGACGGGTGCCTAGGCGCTTCGGTGGGGTTGCTCCCCCGAAGCGCCCTGCGACCTGACCGGCCGAGGGGTCGCTGCTGTTTCCGACGTGGGCGTGCGCCGCACGACGCCGAGACGGCGTAGCGCCGCGGCCTCCTGGAACTGGTCGGCCAA
>DASVXQ010000145.1:0-8459 GCA_036392615.1 Actinomycetes bacterium
CCACCGACCGTGCCGAGCTGGACCGCTCGGGTTGGTTTGGGCCGGTGGCGTTCCGCCGCTACCAGTGGGAGCGGTCCTACTCGACCGCCGGCTACCTGGAGGTGCTGCTGACCTACTCCGGCCACCGGGCGCTGGAGCCCGCGGCGCGGGCCAAGCTGCTTGCCTGCATCGCCGGGCTGATCGACAGCGGCTATGGCGGCCGGATCAGCAAGCGCTACCTGACCGAGCTGCGGACCGCCCAGCGGCAGGCCCGGTGACCCACCCCATGGCCGCACCCACAACCACACACCAACTTCCAGGACGCGGCCCTGAGCCAACCAATCTCGAAGGCCGAGCGAAGGCCATCCTCGGCCTGGGCCCGTCGGCCTGGGCCCGGAGGTCGTGGAATAGCTCGGGTCTCTGCCCTGATCCGGTAACTATGGGCGGCTGTGGCCCGGGGACTCCAGGATTCGTTTGAGGGTGCGGAGGTCGCGGATGATGGAGCGGCGGACCGCGGGGGCGAGGAGCGGGGCGGCCAGGGCGTAGAAGCGGCTGGCGTCGCCCTCGACCCGGACGGAGACCTCGGTGGTGCCGTCGCCGCCGTCGCGGTGGCCATAGGTCACCCGCATCGGGAAGGGAGAGCGCACGGAGCGCATGGCGAGGCGGTCGGCGTCCAGCTCGGTGACCTCGTTGACGTACTCGACACGGCGGCCGAGGAAGCTGGCGACCCGCTCGACCTGACTTCCGACGCCGACCGGCCCGGACGACAGCAGCCGGGCGCTGCGGACGCCGCCGATCCACTCGGTGTCGTTGCCAGGGTCGCGCAGGTAGGCGGCGACCTGGTCGCGAGGGCGGCGGATGATCTCGGTGGCGGTGACGTCGACCGGCATGGCAGGTCCTTTCCGCTCAGCGCCTCGCCGACGGCGGACCGGTGCGGGCGGGGTCCTCGCCGGGGTCGCGGCCGGCGACCACCGCGGCCAGCCGCGGCAGGAAGCGCGACCAGCCCTCGGAGTGCAGCGGTCGCAGCTCGGGCGCCAGGTCGCTGTGGACCAGGCGGACCAGCGTGCCGTCGGGGTGGTCTTCCAGGTCGACGGTGACATTGGATGAGCCCGGCGGGACCGGGATGGCGCCGCTGTCCCAGCCCCAGGTGACCACCACCCGCCTGCCGGGAACGACCTCGAGGTAGCGGCCGCTGCACCATTCGCCCTCGGTGATCTCGAAGCGGAAGACGCCACCCGGCCGCGGCTCGAGCTGGGCGTCGATGCCGATCCAGCGGGCAAGGAGTTCGGGCTGGACGAACCAGCGGAAGACCTCGTCCGGGGGCGCCGGGACGATGACCTGGCAGCGCACGGCGTCGTCCGGTGGGCCGCTCACGGCGGACCACCGCCGGAACGTTGCCGATCGGCGGCGACGGCTGCCGACAGGCGGCCGAGCCTGGCGCCCCAGAAGGCCTCGAGCGCGGAGCGCACCGCCGCCAGGTGCTCGGTGTCGACCCGGTAGAGGCGCTGGTTGCCGTCGGCGCGCACCCGCACGAGCCCGGCGTCGCGCAGCACCTTGAGATGCTGCGAGGTGGCCGGCCGGGTCGCGCGAACAGCGGCGGCGATCTCGGACGACGATCGCTCGGTGTCCCACACCAGCTCCAGGATCGCGCGTCTGGTCGGGCTGGCCAGCGCGCGGAGCGTCTCGTCCACGGCCATGAGATTAAGCATATCCGCAATTAAGCAGACATGCAATTTCTGCGGCGGGGCTGGTGAGGAGGCGGGCAGCGGTCGGGAGTGAGGCGCTTCGGGTGGTTACTTCGGGGGGAAGGCGCAGAACTCGTTGCCTTCGGGGTCGGCGAGGACGGCCCAAGGGGCGTCGGGGATCGAGCCGAAGGGATGGAGGACCTTGGCGCCGAGCTGCACGAGCTGGTCGAGGTCGGTGCCCGGCTGCAGGTTGATGTCGATGTGCACCCGGTTCTTCACGGTCTTGGGCTCGGGGACGCGGACCAGCCAGAGGCGGAAGCTGCCCTCCCCGGGGTCGAGGCAGGCGGCGTCCTCGTCCTGGCCGGCGATCGGGTAGCCGAGCACCTCGGTCCAGAACCGTGCCAGCTCGACGGGGTTGTCGCAGTCGATCACGATGTCGCGGAAGGTTGCCAGAGGCATCGTCGCTCCTCGCTGGGGCCGGATGGGGGCACCCGGTGCGTAACCGGCGTAGAGCCTACGAGAGTGTCGCAGGCCGCGCAACCGCACAGCCTGCCCTGCGTCTCACGCGGGGTGCCAGAGGGCGGCGCCGGTGTCCGGGTCGAAGAACGACAGCTCGTTGGCCTGGATCTCGACCTCGATCGGCTCGCCGCGCCGGACGTCGGTTCGCGCGGGGACGCGGGCGTACAGCATGGCGGAGTCACCCAGCCCCAGCGGCTCGTCGGCGTCCGGCACGGCCACGGCGGGGACGTCGACGGCGCAGGCGACGCCGAGCTCCGGCCCCAGGTGCTCGACCCGCGCGACGGTCAGGCGCAGCGTCCGGAGGTCGTCCGAGGCGGCACCTGGCGGCACCAGGCGCACGTGCTCCGGCCGCACCCCGAGCACGACCGGACGGCCGGGGTAGCGGCGCAGGTGCCCCGCGGGCGTCCCGGGGAAGCGCAGGTGCTGACCGGCGACGGCGATCCGCGCGCCGTCCGGTGCGATGGCGGCGGGCAGCAACGACATCCCGGGCGTGCCGATGAAGCTGGCGACGAAGGTGTTGGCGGGCCGCCGGTAGAGCGCGCGCGGGGTGTCGACCTGCTCGAGGCGGCCGCGGCGCAGCACGGCGATGCGGTCGCCGATGGCCATCGCCTGCGCCTGGTCGTGGGTGACCCAGACGGTGGTGACGCCCATCCCGCGCTGGAGCGTGGTGAGCTCGGTGCGGAGCCGGTCGCGGCGGGCGGCGTCCAGGTGGGTGAGCGGCTCGTCGAGCAGGAACGCCGCCGGCATCCGCACGGTCGCCCTGCCGACCGCGACGCGCTGGCGCTGCCCTGCCGACAGCGTGCGGGGCAGGCGGCCCAGCAGGCGCGCGACGCCCAGCACGCGGGACTCGGCCTGGACGCGCAGGTCGATCTCGGGCTTCGGCACCCGCCCCATCTCCAGGCCGAAGCGCAGGTTGTCGCCGGCGGTGAGGTGCGGGTAGAGCGAGTCGCCCTCGAACACCATGGCGACGTTGCGCTCGTGGGGCGGCAGGCGGTTGACCACCCGGCCGCCGATGCTGATGGTCCCCGAGGTGACCGGCTCCAGGCCCGCGACCAGCCGTAGCGTGGTGCTCTTGCCGGACCCGGACGGCCCGACCATGGCGAGCACCTCGCCGTTCCGGACGTGGAGGCTCAGTTGGGCGAGCGCCACCGAGCCGTCCGGGTGCACGCGAGAGACCTCTTCGAACCGCAGCTCCGCCATCACGGCCTCAGCGCTTCCGATCGCCGACCAGCCAACATGCTACCGCTTGGGCCGGTTGTCCCGGTCGCTTCACCGGGAAGCCATGGCTCACATTTCGGCAGGCTGACGCAAACCGGTGAGAGGACCTCGATCGCGTCGACTTGCAGGCAGGCCAACCAGACGTGCTGGCCCATGGTGTTTCGCATCCGCCGCTTGGCGAACCGGCGATCGTGGCTCACGAGTGCCGCATCGAGGTTCTCCGCGTAGATCGCGATCAGGTCGTCAGCCGCATCCGCGAGTCCCGCCCGGGCGGCGACCCAACAGGTGTGCCCTCGGCGCCTGAGCATCGAGGCGAGTACGACGTCGACGTCGTTGTCGAGGAAGAACCGCATGTCGGCATCTCAGGCCGCGCCTGCGTGCCCGCGAGCGACGTCGATGTCTTCGGGCGTCAGCGTCGGGAACGACCGCAGGATTCGATCGGTCGAGCATCCCCGCCCGCGATGGCGATCAAGGCGGCATTTCTCTTGGCCGCGCGACGGCCTACGGCAGCTCCGGGATCGTTTCGGGGGCGAGGAGGTCGCCCCAGGTCTCGCGGCGGCGGGCGACGGCGGCGACGCCGCCGGAGACGACGATCTCGGGCGGGCGCGGCTGGGTGTTGTAGTTGGACGCCATGGTCATGCCGTAGGCGCCGGTGTCGAGAATGGCGACCAGGTCGCCGGGCTCGAGGTCGGGCAGGTCGGCGGCGGCCGCCAGCACGTCGGTGGACTCGCAGATGGGCCCGACGATCTCGGTGGGCATGGCCGGCCCGGCCGCCCGCACCGGCACGATGCGGTGGACGGCCTGGTAGAGCGCCGGGCGCATGAGCTGGTGCATGCCGGTGTCGACCACCAGCACGCGGCCGGCGCTGCGGTGCTTGCGGTACAGCACCCGCGCGACCAGCGCGCCGGCGCGGCCGACCAGGTAGCGGCCCGGCTCGATGTCGAGCCGGATACCGCGACCGGCGACCAGCGGCGCGAGCGCCTCGGCGAAGACCTCGGGGCCGGGCGGGACCGCGCCGGCGTAGTCGATCGGCAGGCCGCCGCCGACGTCGAGCCAGTCCATCGCCAGCCCGGCGGCGCGGCCGGCCTCGATCACCTCGATGCCGATCTTGGCGCCGGCCGCCATGCCGTCCGGGTCGGGGAGCTGCGAGCCGACGTGCACGTGCACGCCGGCGGGGTCGAGGTCGGGGAAGTCGCCCTTGGCGGCCCGTGCCAGCAGCTCGTCGGCCAGCTCGACCGCGACCCCGAATTTGGCCTCGTCGTGGCCGGTGCGGATGTAGGCGTGGGTGTCGACCTCGACGTCGGGGTTGACCCGCATCGCGAAGCGGGCGCGGCGGCCGAGCCGGGCGGCGACCGCCTGGAGGGCCGCCAGCTCGTCGCCGGACTCGATGTGGACCGTCACGCCGTGCCGGACCGCCAGCGCGAGCTCCTCGCCGGTCTTGCCCACCCCGGCGAAGACCGTCCGGGCAGGGTCGCCGCCGGCACGCAGCACGCGCAGCAGCTCGCCGCCGCTGACCACGTCGAAGCCGGCGCCCTCGCGGGCCAGCCGCGACAGCAGCGCGAGGTTGGAGTTGGCCTTGACGGCGAACAGCGCCTCGCCGCCGATCGGCCGGAAGGCGTCGGCCACGCGGCGCCAGGCCGCGGCGACCGCGTCGAGGTCGTACACGTACGCGGGGGTGCCGTGGGCGGCGACGACCTCGTCGAGGGGCAGGCCGCCGACGCACAGCACGCCGTCGCGATAGGCGAAGGGCTGCTCAGGGGAGGCCGCGAGCCGATCCATGATCAGGCGGCCAGAGCTGGAATGGGCTGTCGGCGGGGGAGGCCCGCCGGTCGGGCCGGGTCGTCGCGGCCGGGCAGGTCGAGCTCGTAGACCAGGCCGAGGTCGTCGCCGCGTGGCCGGCGCGCCGGGCCGACCAGCCGGAAGCCGGCCCGCTCGTACATGCGGATGGCCCGGTCGTAGCGCGAGCGGGTGGTCAGCGTCAGCCGCTCGAGCAGCCGCGCCCGGGCGGCCGCCAGCACGGCCTCCAGCAGTGCCCGGCCGAGGCCGTTGCCGCGCGCCTCCGGCAGCAGGAACATCTTGCGCAGCTCGCCGCTGGCCGGCCCGGTTCGCCGCAGGGCCGCCGTGCCGACGATCCTGCCGGCGGCGTCGGTGGCCACGTAGAAGGCGGCGTAGGCGGCTCCGGGAGCGAGGATGTCGGCGTCGAGGCCCCAGGGGTCGAACGGCAGGCCATGCTCCCGGAGGACCCGCCGCACGAGGCTGGCGGCTTCGCTGGCGTCCTGATCGGTTCCGGGCCGGACAGGCATGGTGGCGCTCGCTCTCACGGTCGCGTCGGGGACGTCGCCGGCACCCCAGGGACCCTGCCGGCGAGGTCTGGCGGCCCGAGGCCCGGGCTCGCCTCGGCGAGGTTTGCATATACCTTGCATGCTTCGCAACCGATTATTGGCCCCATATGGTGGGACGATGATGAGGCGCATCGCGCCACTTGCATATTTTCAGATCAGAGTGAATAGTTATCCTATGTCAGCCAGCGTCGGGGCAAGCCACGCCGGGACCCACACGGTCGGGGTCCTCGGCGCCTCCGGCTACGCGGGCGCCGAGCTGCTGCGCCTGCTCGCACGCCACCCGCGGCTGGAGGTGATCTGGGCCAGCGGCGACTCGAGCGCCGGCCAGCCGGTGGCCAGCCGCTACCCGGGCCTGGCGTCAGCCTACGGGGCGCTCAGCTACTGCTCCACCGACGAGGGCCTCGACAAGGGCGCCGACGTGCTGTTCCTGGCGCTGCCCCACGGCCAGGCCGCCACCCTGGCGTCCCGCGCGCTGGCAGCCGGCAGCCTGGTGGTCGACCTCTCGGCCGACTTCCGACTGCACGACCCGGCCGACTACCCGGCCTGGTACGGCGCCGAGCACCCGCTCGCCGCCGAGCTGGGCAACTGGACCTACGGCCTGCCCGAGCTGCACCGCTCCGAGCTGCGCGGCGCCAGCAAGATCGCCGCGCCCGGCTGCTACCCGACCGCCGCGCTGCTGGCGCTGGCGCCGCTGCTGGCCGCCGGGCTGATCGAGCCCGAAGGCATCGTGGTCGACGCCAAGTCCGGGCTCAGCGGCGCCGGCCGCTCGCTCAAGGACGCCAACCTGTTCGTGCAGGCCGACGAGAACGTCACCCCCTACAACGTGGGCCGGCACCGCCACACCCCCGAGATCGAGCAGGAGCTCGGCCGCCTCGCCGGCCGTCGGGTCGCGGTGGTGTTCACCCCGCACCTGGTGCCGCTGGCGCGCGGGCTGCTGGCCACCTGCCACGCGGCCCTGGTGCCCGGCACCGGTCAGGACGAGCTGGCCGGCTGCCTGGCCGACGCCTACGGGGCGGAGCCGTTCGTCGACCTGGTCGGGCCGGGCGGCGGCCCGGGGCTCCAGGCGGCGTGGCCCGCCACCCGCGCGGTGGCGACCACCAATCGGGCGCAGGTGGCGGCCGCCGCCGACCCGCGCACCGGCAGGGTGGTCGCGGCCGCGGCGATCGACAACCTGGTCAAGGGCGCCGCCGGCCAGGCCGTGCAGTGCGCCAACCTGGCGCTCGGCCTGCCGGAGACCACCGGCCTCGAGCTGGTGCCGCCGGGGCCATGAGCGCACGGCCCGGTCCCGTCGACCGCACCCTCGGCGTCACCGCAGCCGGCGGCTTCGGCGCCGCCGGCGTCGCCTGCGGCATCAAGCCGTCCGGCGGGCTCGACCTCGCCCTGGTGGTGGGGCGGCCGGGCACCATCGCGGCCGGGAGCTTCACCACCAACCAGGTGGTCGCCGCGCCGGTGGTCTGGTCGCGCGGGCGGCTGGCGCTGTCGGCCGACGCCCGCGTGGTGGTGATCAATTCCGGCAACGCCAACGCCTGCACCGGCCCGGCCGGCGAGCAGGCGGTGCTGGCCGGCGTCCGCCGGGCGGCGGCCGAGCTGGGCTGCCAGCCCGAGCAGGTGCTCGCCTGCTCGACCGGGGTCATCGGGGTGCCGCTGGAGGCCGGCAAGCTGACCGACGGGATCGCCAAGGCCGCGCGTGACGTCGGGCCGGACGGTGGCCAGGCCGCCGCCGACGCGATCCGCACCACCGACACGGTCGCCAAGCAGGCCGCCGTGGCCGTCGACGGGGTCACCGTCGGCGGGATGGCCAAGGGCGCGGCCATGCTCGCCCCTGAGCTGGCGGTGGCCGGCCCGCCGCACGCCACCATGATCGCGGTGCTGACCACCGATGCGGTGGCCGAGCCCAGGGTCCTGCGCGGCGTGCTGGCCGAGGCCTGCGCCGGCAGCTTCAACCGCATCACCGTGGACGGGGCGCAGTCCACCAACGACACCGTGCTGCTGCTGGCCTCGGGGGCCAGCGGGCGCAAGCCGCACGCCGACGACCTCGGCGGGGCGGTCGAGGCGGTCTGCTACGACCTCGCCGGCCAGATGCTGGCCGACGCCGAGGGCGGCACCAAGGTGTTCAGCGTCCAGGTGGGCGGCGCCGGCACGGTCGACCGTGCCGGCGCGGTGGCCCGGCGGGTGGCCGACAGCCCGCTGGTCAAGGCCGCGGTGTTCGGTGGCGACCCGAACTGGGGCCGGGTCCTCCAGGCGGCCGGCGCCGCCGGGATCCCGTTCGATCCGTCCCGGGTGCGGCTGGAGGTGCGCGGCGGGCCCGGCGCGGCTGGCATCGCCGCGCCACGGGCGGCCGACGGCGAGACGTGGCCGGCGGCGGCCTCGGTGACCTGGGAAGACCCGCCCGAGCGGGTGGTGCTGGTGCGCGACGGCGCGCCGACCGGCGCGGACGCCGGCGAGGCGTTCGCCGCCACCGAGATCGAGATCCGGCTGCACCTCGGCGGCACCGGGCCCTGGGCCGGCGTCCGCTCGGCCGACCTCACCCCCGAGTACGTGCGCCTCAACGCGGAGTACACGACGTGAAGAAGTCACCAGTGGCGGAGTCCACGAACTGGACGGAGCACACCACGTGATCGCAGGCCCGACCGCCAACGGCCAGGCCGAGCGTCCCGAGGACCTCCAGGCCAAGGCGGCCGTGCTGCACGAGGCGCTGCCCTGGATCAAGCGGTTC
>DASVXQ010000146.1:0-24399 GCA_036392615.1 Actinomycetes bacterium
CGGCACCTGCGCACCAGAGGCCGCGAGGTGATCGCCATCGAGGACGACGTGCTCGACCTCGACGCGCTGAGCGACGACCAGCGTGCCCAGCTGAGCGGCGAGGCGGCGCTGCTGGCCGCGCTGAACTCGAACCGCACCGGCCGCATGGCCGACATCGTCGCCACCATCCAGGCGGAGCAGGACCGGATCATCCGCTCGGAGCTACCCGGCATCCTGGTGGTCGCCGGCGGCCCGGGCACCGGCAAGACCGCGGTGGCACTGCGCCGCGCCGCCTACCTGCTCTACACCCACCGCGAGCGGCTGGCCCGGCGCGGGGTGCTGGTGATCGGCCCGAATCCCACCTTCCTGCGCTACATCGAGCGGGTGCTGCCGTCGCTGGGCGAGACCGGCGTGCTGCTGGCGACCACCGCCGAGCTGTTCCCGGGTGTCACCGCGACCGCCGAGGAGTCGCCCGAGGCGGTGGCGCTCAAGGGCGACGAGCGCATGGTCGGCGTGCTGGCCGCGGCCGTGCGCGACCACCAGCGCGTCCCCGACGAGGACCTGGAGATACCCTTCGACGGCCAGGTGCTGCGGCTCGACCGGGCGACCTGCGAGCGTGCGCGGCGCAGGGCCCGCGCCGCCGGCACGCCGCACAACCTCGCCAGGCACGGGTTCCGGCGGGAGCTGCTGGACGCCCTCAGCCGGCAGGTGGTGGCCCGCCTGGTCGCCGACCTGCCCGAGGTCGAGCTGCCCGACGACGACCTGATCAACGACGACATCCCCAACGAGCGGCTGCTGGACACCGAGCTGGAGGAGATCCGCTCAGAGCTCGGCGCCGCGCCGCGGGTCCGCGCCGCGATCGACGGGCTGTGGCCGCGCCTGCGCCCCGAGGGGCTGCTGGCGGAGCTGCTCACCTCCCCGGCCGCGCTGGCGTCCGCCGCGCCGGAGCTGCGCGACGGCGAGCGCGCGCGGCTGCTGCGCAGGGAGCCCTACCGGCGCGCCAATGGCGGCGGCGGCTGGTGGACGGCGGCTGACGTGCCGCTGCTCGACGAGGCCGCGGTGCTGCTCGGCGAGCACGACGGCGGCGCGGGGCGCGAGGCGCTGCTGGCCGAGGGACGGCGCCGCGAGCTCGCCTACGCTCGCGAGGTGCTGGGCATGCTCGGGATCGACGAGCACCGCTACGGTGGCGCGGAGCTGCTGGCCGCGCGCCAGCGCGGCATCGGGCCGGACAGCGGCATCGCCGAGCTGGCGCGCCACGACCGCGGCTGGACGTTCGGCCACGTGATCGTCGACGAGGCCCAGGAGGTCTCGGCGATGGCCTGGCGGATGCTGCTGCGGCGCTGCCCCTCCCGCTCGATGACGGTGGCGGGCGACACCGCCCAGCGCGGCGCGCAGTGGGGCGTCAGCTCCTGGGCGGACGTGCTGGAGCCGCACGCGCCGGGCGCCTGGCGGGTGGAGGAGCTGACCGTCAACTACCGCACGCCGGTGGAGATCATCGCGGTCGCCGCCGACGTGCTCGCCAGCATCTCCCCGGAGCTGCGCCCGCCGAGGTCGGTGCGCGAGACCGGCGTGCCGCCCTGGGCGCTGGGCGTGGACGAGGCGGACCTGGCCGACCGGCTGCCCGGGATCGTCGCCGCCGAGGCGGCCGCGACCGGCGACGGCAAGCTCGCCGTGCTGGTTCCCGGGCGACGCGCGGCCGAGCTGGCCGGTCCGATCGTGGCGGCGGCCGGTGTGACCGAGCCCGGCTGGCTCGGCGGCGCGCCGATGGCGCTGCGCGCCCGGGTCGGCGGTGACCAGGGCCAGGACGTATTGTCGGCCCCGGTCGCCGTGCTGACTGTCGCCGAGGCCAAGGGCCTCGAGTTCGACTCGGTGCTGGTGGTCGACCCGGCCGGCATGCTCGACGAGTCGCCCCGAGGCGCCAGCGACCTCTACGTCGCGCTCACCCGGGCGACCCAGCGGCTCGGGGTGGTCCACACCGGCGAGCTGCCGCCGGTGCTCGCGCGGCTGCGGTCGGGCAGCGCGCTCAGCGCACCACGAAGTTGACCAGCCGGTCGGGCACGACCACCACCTTGTGGACGGTCCTGCCGTCCAGGTGCCGGCGCACCCGTTCGTCGGCGCGGGCCGCCGCCTCCAGGTCCGCGCCGGCCGGCACCTCGATTCTGGCGCGCAGCTTGCCGTTGACCTGCACCGGCACGGTCACGGTCGCCTCCTCCAGGTAGGCGGGGTCCGCCTCCGGGAACGGCTCGTAGGCCAGGGAGCGGTCGTGACCCAGCCGCTCCCACAGCTCCTCGGCGATGTGCGGCGCCAGCGGCGCGATCAGCAGCACCAGCGGCTCGGCGACCTCCCGCGGCGGGCCGTCCGGGTAGGCGGTGGTCAGGTGGCCGGTCAGCTCGGTGATCCGGGCGATGGCGGTGTTGAAGCGCAGCGCCTCGATGCCGGAGCGCGCCGCCGCGACGGTGTGGTGCAGCACGCGCAGCGTCTCCTCGCTCGCCCGCTCCCCGGTCACCCGGGAGACCCCGGTGCGCTCGTCGATCAGGTTGCGCCAGATCCGTTGCAGCAGGCGGTAGGAGCCGACGATCGCCCTGGTGTCCCAGACGCGCGACTGCTCCAGCGGGCCGCTGAACATCAGGTGCAGGCGGAAGGTGTCCGCACCGTAGCGGGCGTACAGCTCGTCCGGGCTGACGGCGTTCTTCAGGCTCTTGCCCATCTTCCCGTACTCGCGGCGCACCGGCTGGCCGCTCCACTCGAAGCCGCCGTCGGTCTCCTTGACCTCGGCGGCCGGCACGTAGAACCCGCGCTGGTCGACGTAGGCGTAGGCCTCGATGTAGCCCTGGTTGACCAACCGGTGGAACGGCTCCGGCGCGCTCACCTCGCCCAGGTCGTACAGCACCTTCTGCCAGAAGCGCGCGTACAGCAGGTGCAGCACCGCGTGCTCGACCCCGCCGACGTACAGGTCGACGCCGCCCGGGTCGCCGGGCCGGCGCGGTCCCATCCAGTAGCGCTCGTTGCCCGGGTCGACGAACCGCTGGCGGTCGTCCGGGTCGGTGTAGCGGATCTCGTACCAGCAGGAGCCCGCCCACTGCGGCATGATGTTCAGCTCGCGGCGGTAGCGCTTCGGGCCGTCGCCCAGGTCCAGGGTGACCTCGGCCCAGTCGGTCGCGCGCGCCAGCGGCGGCTGCGGCGTGCTGTCGGCGTCCTCCGGGTCCTGCGCCGGGGTGAAGTCGCTCAGGTCCAGCTCCGGCAGGGTGAGCGGCAGCATGCTGTCGGGCAGCGCCACCGGCAGGCCGTGCTCGTCGTAGACGATCGGGAAGGGCTCTCCCCAGTACCGCTGGCGGGAGAACAGCCAGTCGCGCAGCTTCCAGCTCACCTCCGCGCGACCGGCGCCGTGCTCCTCCAGCCAGTCGACGATCCGGCGCTTGGCCTCCTGGACCGGCAGCCCGTCCAGGAACCCCGAGTTGATCGCCGGCCCCTCGCCCAGGTACTCCTGGCCCTCCCAGTCCTCCGGCGGGGCGACCGTCCGCACGATCGGCAGCCCGTGCTCCCCGGCGAACGCCCAGTCGCGGCCGTCCTGGCCGGGGACCGCCATGATCGCCCCGGTGCCGTAGCCCATCAGCACGTAGTCCGCCACGAACACCGGGATGGAGGCGCCGTTGACAGGGTTGGTGGCCGACGCGCCGGTGAACACCCCGGTCTTGGGCATCGCCTCGGCCTGCCGGTCCAGGTCGGAGCGGCGCGAGGCCGCCAGCCGGTAGGCGGCGATCGCCTCGGCCGGGCCGCTGTCGCCGAAGGTCCAGTCGCGCGGCGTGCCGGCCGGCCAGGCGGCCACCGTCAGCGCGTCGACCATCGGATGCTCCGGCGCCAGCACCAGGAAGGTCGCGCCGAATACCGTGTCGGGCCGGGTGGTGAACACCTCGATGTCGCCGGCGGGGGAGGGGAAGCGGATCAGCGCGCCTTCCGAGCGGCCGATCCAGTTGCGTTGCAGCTGCTTGACCGACTCGGGCCAGTCCAGCGCGTCCAGGTCGTCGATCAGCCGGTCGGCATAGGCGGTGATGCGCAGCATCCACTGGCGCAGCGGCCGGCGGAAGACCGGGAAGTTACCGCGCTCGCTGCGGCCGTCGGCGGTGACCTCCTCGTTGGCCAGCACCGTGCCAAGCCCGGGGCACCAGTTCACCAGCGCCTCGTGCAGGTAGGCCAGGCGGTGGGCGTCCACCACCCGGCGGCGCTCAAGCTCGGGCAGCTCCGCCCAGGGCCGGCCCGAGGGGTTGGTGCCCTCGTCCGGCTCGCGGGTCCCGGCGTCCAGCTCGGCGACCAGCTCCTCGACCGGCCGCGCCCGCCCGGCCTGCCGGTCGTACCAGGAGCCGAACAGCCGCAGGAAGATCCACTGCGTCCAGCGGTAGTAGTCGGGGTCGGAGGTGCCCACGCCGCGGCGCGGGTCGTGCGCCAGGCCCAGGCGCCGCAGCTGGGCGCGGAAGATCTCGACGTTGCGCGCGATGCTGGCGCGCGGGTGCTGGCCGGTCGAGATGGCGTACTGCTCGGCGGGCAGGCCGAACTCGTCGAAGCCCATGGCGTGCAGCACGTTGTGGCCGGTCATGCGCAGGTAGCGGCCGTAGACGTCGGTGCCCACGTAGCCGAACGCGTGGCCGACGTGCAGCCGGTCGCCGCTCGGGTACGAGAACATGTCGTTGACGTAGACCTTGGGCCGCTCGGCCGCCGCCTCGAAGCCGCCGCGCAGCGACCCCGCCGGGTTCGGCGTGTGGAAGGTGCCCTGCCGCTCCCAGCGCTCCTGCCAGGTCAGCTCGATCCGCTCGGCCAGCGCGGCCGTGTAGCGGAACGGCGGGATATCGGATTCCGTCATCGTGTGCTCCTCGAGGTCAGCTGCATGCGCCGGCGCCGCGCTGACGATGTCGAGGTCAGCGCGGCCCAGTAAGGAGCAGCGAGCCGATGACGTGCATAGACCAATCCTAGCCTGAATCACCCCGAGGTCCCAGGGTTTCAGGGCCGAGGGCGGGCGGGGCCTCGAGGCCTCGACGCCTCGGAGTCACCGCCGCGGTCCTCCGGCCCCGCCTCCAGCCGGCCCTGCCCTCCAGCCGGCCGGCTCCAGCCGCCCCAGGCCCGGGCCGAATTTCCCAAAGCGACGCCCACCATTCGCGCCGCGAATATTAGATTTACTTTTCCTGAGATTCGCGGCTTGACGTTGGTGTGCAATCTGTGTGAATCATATGCAACCAGCGCGAATGCTCATCACCTCCGATATTTGAAAAGCAATACTTATGATCATGCCATCTTCAGAAGAATTGCCGAATGCTGGCGGCGGCGCGGCTCCGGCGGGCCTGGTGCTCGCCGGAGTGACGGTGGCCAGCGGCGAGACCGTCGACGTGCGGGTCGAGCGGGGGAGGATCGCCGCGGTGGCCGCCGTCGGCGGGGTGCGGCCGGCGGCGGGGGACAGGAGGATGGACCTCGCCGGGTACCTGCTGCTGGCCGCGCCCGCCGAGCCGCACGCCCATCTCGACAAGGCGCTCACCGGATCCAGCGCCCGCAACCCCTCCGGCGACCTGGCCGGCGCCATCGCCGCGTGGGAGGCGCACTGTCCGTCGGTCTCCCGCCGCGACGTGGTCGAGCGCGCGGCCCGGGCGGCCCTGCTGCTGCTCGGCAACGGCGTCACGGCCATCCGCAGCCACGTCGACGTCGGCGGGACCATCGGCATGCGCGCCCTCGACGCCCTGGTCGAGGTGCGCGAGTCGCTCAGGGGCCAGCTCGACCTCCAGCTCGTCGCCCTACCCGGCACGCCGCTCGGCGGACTGGCCGGCGCGGACAACCGGGCGGCGCTGCGCGAGGCGCTGGCGCGCGGCGCGGACGCGATCGGCGGCTGCCCGCACCTCGACCCCGACCCCAGGGCCTGCCTGGAGGTCTGCGTCGAGCTGGCCGCCGCGCTCGGCCGGCCGCTCGACCTGCACATGGACGAGACGCTCGACCCGCGGGTCCTCTGGCTCGAGGACCTGGCCGAGCTGGTGGCCGGCGCGGGCCTGGAGCGGGGCGTCAGCGCCAGCCACTGCGTCAGCCTCGGCGCGCAGCCGCCCGGTGTGGCCGCGCGGGTGGCGGCGACCGCCGCCGCGGCGGGCATCGCGGTGGTCTGCTGCCCACAGACCGCACTGTTCCTCCAGGGCCGCGGCCGCCCGGCGCCGCCCCGCGGCCTGACCGCGCTCGGCGCGCTGCTGGACGCCGGCGTGACCGTGGCGGCCGGCGGCGACAACCTGCGCGACCCATTCAACGCCGTCGGCCGTGGCGACCCGCTGGAGACCGCGTCACTGCTGGTCGCCGCCGGTCACCTCGAGCCCGCGATCGCCTACGCGGCCGTCAGCGCCGGCGCCCGCACCGCCATCGGCCTCGAGGACGTCCGCGTCGAGCCAGGCGTTCCGGCCGAGCTGCTGGCCGTCCGTGCCGCCTCGGTCGAGGAGGCCGTCGCCGCCGGCCCGCCCGAACGGCTGGTGCTGCACCGGGGCGAGCTGGTCAGCCGCACCACCGTGATCCGCGAGCGCATGCGCCCGAGCGCCGACCACCAGGAACCGGACCGGCATGCCGTCGCCTCCCAGCCCGCCCATCCGTGAGCTGGCCGGCGCCGGCAAGCCCCCGGCGTCACGCCTCGCCTTCCCGTGCCGAAGCGCAACTCAATGCCCAAGTGATCGAAGGAGCCCGCATGCCGATGGATCAGATCGAGCGTCGACGCGTCACCGGACTGGCGGCCGCCGTGCTCGCCGTCGCTCTGGTGGCCGGCGCGTGCGCCAGTCAGCCGAGCCCGGCGAGCGACGCCCCGGCGCCTTCGGGCCGGGGAAGCCTCGCGGGCGTCTGCCCGAGCACGGTGGTGGTGCAGACGAACTGGTTCCCTGAGGCGGAGCACGGCGCCGCGTACCGGCTCGTCGGCCCCGGCTACCGGGTCGACGCGGCACACAAGCGGGTGACCGGCCCGCTGGTCGACCAGGGCGAGGACACCGGGGTACGCGTCGAGGTCCGCGCCGGCGGCCCGGCGGTCGGCTTCCAGTCCTCCGCCGCGCTGATGTACCAGGACCCCGCCATCGTCCTGGGCATGCTCCAGTCGGACGAGATCATCCAGCTGTCCAACACCCAGCCGGTCGTCGGCGTGGTCGCGCCGCTCGAGCTCGACCCGCAGATCCTGCTGTGGGACCCCAAGGTCCATCCCGACTGGCACACCATCGCCGACATCGGCCAGACAGACGAGCGCGTGCTCTACTTCCAGGGTTCCTCCTACATGGAGTACCTGGTCGGCGCCGGCATCCTGCGCCGCTCGCAGATCGACGGCAGCTACGACGGCTCGCCCTCGCGGTTCGTCGCCTCCGGCGGCAGGATCGCCGTGCAGGGCTACGCCACGGATGAGCCGTACCTCTACGAGCACGAGCTCAAGGCCTGGGACAAGCCGGTGGCGTTCCAGCTGATCGTCGACACCGGGTACCCCAACTACGCCAACGTCCTGGCCGTCCGCGCCGACCAGAAGGCCAGGCTGTCGCCTTGCCTCGAGCGCCTGGTGCCCATCCTCCAGCGTGCGCAGGTCGCGTTCGTGCGCGACCCGGGTCCCACCCTCGACCTCATCGTCAAGCTGGACGAGGCATACAAGGGCGGCTTCGTCTACTCGCCAGGGCTCGCCAGGTTCGCCGTCAGCGAGATGCGCCAGCTCGGCATCGTCGACAACGGCCACGACACCACGCTGGGGAACTTCGACGAGGACCGCATGCGGCGCCTCATCGACATCGTCGCCCCGATCTTCGCCGGCCAGCGCAAGCCGATCCGCGAGAACCTCACCCCAGGCGACGTCACCACAAACGAATTCATCGACAAGTCCATTCGTCTCCCCTGAGCGCGTCGGGGGGACGGTCGGCACCGCTCCCGGCCGGTCCACCACCGTCCCCCCGGCCACCCCGCCCGGCCACCCCGCCCGCGGCCCGGCCCGGCCCGCGCCCCGGCCGCCCGCCGCTGCGCACCCGTCCCGATCTGCCCCGGCTTGGCCGGTTCCGCCTCGCGGGTGTAGCCTAGACTTGTCTGACAACCTGATGTCTCTCCATGGAGATCCCTTGGCGCTCACCGAGCTGCGCCGCAGCCCGCTGGTCGAGCAGGCCATCGAGCGGCTGCGTGAACAGATCACCGCCGGAGCCTGGCCGGTCGGCACGCGGCTGCCGTCCGAGGCGGCGCTGGCCGCCGAGCTGGGCGTGGGCCGCTCGACCATCCGCGAGGCGATCCGCGCTCTGGCCAGCACCGGCATGGTCGAGTCCCGGCAGGGCGCCGGCACCTTCGTCCGCGCCGCCGAGGCCGCCGAGGTGGGGCTCGAGATGCGCCTGCGCCGGGCCGCGGTCCTGGACGTCTACGAGGTCCGCCACGCGCTCGAGTACCAGGCGAGCCGCCTGGCCGCCACCCGCCGCGACGCCGACGACCTCGCCCGCCTCGAGGCCGCCCTCGACCGGCGCCAGGCCGCGCTGGCCGTCGCCAGGGACGCCACCTTCGTCGAGGCCGACCTCGCCTTCCACCAGGCGGTGGTCGAGGCCGCCCACAACCCGATCCTCACCGAGCTGTTCACCAGCATGACCAGCGCCCTGCGCAGCGCCATGTTCGACGTGTTCGACGACCGTGAGCTCAAGGTCGACGCCACGCCCGCGCACCTCGACCTCGCCGCCGCCATCCGTGCCGGCGACGCGGAGGCGGCCGGCGGCGCCACCGGCAGGCACCTGGCGGCCACCATCCGGCAGCTCGAGACGCTGCTTCGCCAGCCAGGGCAGGGCGCCAGGTGAACCGCGCCGGCGTCGCCCTGCTCACCGTCAGCCACACGGTCGACGACATGTACCAGGGCGCCGTGCCCGCCCTGCTGCCGTTCCTGGTGGCCGAGCGCCACTACAGCTACGCGGCGGCCTCCGGGCTGGTGCTGGCCGCCAACCTGCTCAGCTCCGTCGCGCAGCCGGCCTTCGGCGCGATGACCGACCGGTTCCGGCTGTGGTGGCTGGTCGGCGCCGGCCTGAGCGTGGCCGGCATCGGCGTCGGACTCTCCGGCCTGAGCGGCACCTACGAGCTCACCTGGCTGGCGATCGCCCTCTCCGGCCTGGGCGTGGCCGCGTTCCACCCCGAGGCGGCGCGCTCCGCGCGGGTCGCCAGCGCCGGCCGGCAGACGGCCATGAGCTGGTTCGGCTTCGGCGGCAACATCGGCCTGACCGTCGGCCCGCTGATCGTCACGCCCGTGCTGCTCGCCCTCGGCGTGCGCGGGACCGCTGTGCTGGCCGTCCCGGCGATCCTGGTCGGCGCCAGCGTGCTGTTCCTCCAGCCGCGCCTGCTGCCGCGCCCGGCCGCCGCCGGACGCAGGAGCGCCGCGCCCGCCGGCCGCGACGACTGGCCGGCGTTCGCACGGCTCACCGCGGTGATCGTCACCCGCGCGGTGCTGTACTTCGGGCTGAGCTCGTTCCTCGCGCTCTACGTCACCAGGCAGCTCGGTGGCGGCCAGGCGCTGGGGGAGGCCGCGCTGGCGACGTTCCTCGGCTGCGGCGCGCTCGGCACGCTGCTCGGCGGGCACCTCGCCGACCGCTTCGGCCGGCTGCGGGTGCTGCGCCTCGGCTACGTCCTGATGGTGCCGTCGCTCATCGGGCTGGTCGCGGTCGGCAGGCCGTGGGTGTTCGTCTTCATCGTGCTGTCGGCGCTGACCGTCTACCTGCCGTTCGCCATCCAGGTCACGCTGAGCCAGGACCTGCTGCCGAACCGGGTCGGCACCGCGTCCGGGGTGAGCCTGGGGCTGGCGATCACCGCCGGTGGGCTGCTCGCGCCGCTGCTCGGCGCGCTCGCCGACGCCACCAGCCTGCGGACCACCCTGGTCGTGCTGATCGTCCTGCCCGCGCTGGCGCTGCTGTTGTCGACCACGCTGCGCGATCCCCGCGTGGACCGGCAGGCTCCGGCGGAGGCTCCTGTCAGCGGGAGGTCCCCGCAAGGAGCAGCACGAGCTGGGTGAGGTCGAACAGGCCGTGGGCGATGATGATCGGCCACAGCCGCCGCGTGCGGTAGAAGTACCAGGCATAGAGCATGCCCAGGCAGAAGATGGTGAGCGCCGCGCTGGCGCCCTGGTAGAGGTGCAGCACGCCCCACAGCGCGGTCGGCAGCAGCAGGATCACCGGCGTCGGCGCCTTCAGCTGCTCCAGCCGCGTCTGCGCGTAGCCGCGCACCACCACCTCCTCGGTGATCCCGGCGGTGCCGGCGATCACCAGCGCGTCGACCCAGCGGAACCACAGCGGCAGCTCGGTCGGCAGGAAGTCCACCTCCCGCTGCCCGAGCGGTGAGAAGATCCACGCGAGGATCAGCACCAGCACGAAGCTGGCGACCCACAGCCCCAGCCCGACCATGCCGTCGTTGCGCGGGTCGAAGCGGCCCAGCCCGATGCCGCGCATGCCCTCGCCGCTGCGGATCACCAGGTAGGCGATCAGCAGCACCGGCGACCATGACAGGAAGGCGCTGAACAGCCCGCTCACGATCGCCGGCACGAGCTGCTCGGAGCCGCTGGCCTGCGCGTTGTTCCCCACCGCGAGCACCAGCAGGCTCAGCGCGCCCGGCGCGAACGCCAGCACCAGCACCAGCGCGAGCTCGAGCCAGAGCACCCGCGGCGCCGCCGGCGCCGGCGGCAGCGGCTGCCGGTCCGGCCTTTCCGGCCGCCGCCCGCCCGGAGGCGCGGGCGGGGGCGTGGTCGCCTCCCAGCCCGAGCGGTCGCTCTGGCGCTGCTCCTGGTCGAGCCCCGGGCCCCAGCCGTTGCCGCGGCCGTCGCGCCAGCCCTGCTGCTCGCCGTAGGGCGGCCGGTCCGGGTCCTGTGGCGCCTCAGGACGGTCCGGCTGCTCCGACCAGGGCCCCACCCACGAGGGAGCGTCGGGCTCGCCGGGTCCGGACGGTCGTGCCCACGGGTCCGGTTGCGGCGGAACTGGCTGGTCCGGTCGGTCGCTCACGCACGCTCCTGAGGTGTCAGACGAGACTCCCAGCCTACCTCAGCGTGTCGGAAATGCTCGTCTGGCGTGGGTCTTCGGCGGCGGCCGGAGCGCCGCAGTAGGCTGGCCGCCCGTCCCCAGGAGGTCGCCTTCATGGCACCAGGGCCCGATCCGTCCGCGCTCGCCGACCTGCAGGCCGCCAGCTTCGAGCGCGCCAACGAAGCGACCAGGTCGAGCTGGCCACCCGCCCGGAGGATGCCCGGCGAGCAGCTCGACCTGGTCCTGCGGCGCCGCAGGTACGCGGTGGTCGCCTCCACCCGCGCCAACCGGCGTCCGCACGCGACGCCGGTCGCGTTCGTCTGGCACGACGGCGAGGTCTGGCTCCCCGCGGTCGAGGGCGCGGTCCGCGTGCGCAACGTCGAGGCGACCCCCTGGCTGTCCGTGGTCATCACCGAAGGCGACGCGGACGACCACGGCGTCGTCGTCCTGGAGGGCCCCGCGCGCACCCTGCCGCTCGCCGACGCGCCGGCCGGCCTGGCCGACTCGATCGCCGCCAAGGGCGGCGAGTACCCCGACTGGGCCAGCGTCTGGCTGGTCGTCACCCCCTCCCGCCTGCTGTCCTATGCGGCCCCGGGCTGGAAGGCCCCGTAGCCGCGGGTCGGTCCGGACTGGCGCCGGCGCCCGATGCACCGAGGCTCACCTCGCCTGTTGCACCGAGCGGTCGGGGCGGGGAATGGTTGCGGCGCGCCGGGCGGGCGACGCGATGACCCGCACACAGCCGTCGGAGCTGACCAGCTGACCAAGGGAGGCCGCTGTGCCCGATGAGCCCGTCACCCGTGGATACGTCGTCGGCCCTGGCGAGGGGGTGCCAGGCCGAGGCCCCGAGGTCAAGGCCTCCGGCCAGTCGACCGCCGGCAGCCTCACCGTGATCGAGGTGAGCATCGACGGCGGCCCGCCACGACACACCCACACCCACGAGGACGAGAGCTTCTACGTGCTCACCGGAACCTTGGAAGTGGAGTGCGGCGACGACCGGTTCCAGGCCGGGCGGGGGTCGTTCGTGTTCCTGCCTCGCAACCTCCCGCACGTCTTCCGGTCCGTGGGCGGCCGTGCGACAGCGTTGCTGATCGTCACGCCAGGCGGGCTGGACGAGTACTTCGCGGAGCTGTCAGCGGTGTTGCGCGCCCACGCCGACCCGGCGCAGGTGCGCGCGATCCAGCAGCGGTACGGCATCGCCCGGTCGTGACGCGGTCTGAATCTGAGGTGGTCCGCGCCTGGACGTGGACTCGCCCGTAACCGCTACGATGCAGCACCAGGCAGTAAAGCACTCAACGACCTGTTGGCTGTCAACCAGGCTGTCAACCAGGATGGGCAGCGCAAAACCCCAGCTCGGGCGCGTAGCTCAGTCGGTCAGAGCAGCGGACTCATAATCCGCCGGTCGCAGGTTCGAGGCCTGCCGCGCCCACCAGGAACGCCAGCTCAGCGGCCTATACCGCTTGTCTTGCTTGCTCCATGGTCATTCTCTGGTCGTCCTTTCCTCTCAGGAACGGTATGACCAGGAGGTCGCGTAGGTGATCCGCCAGCGTCCCGACCGCGACGGGCTCCAGGTCCAGGTCTACGCCGGCCGCGACCCCCTCACCGGCCGCAAGCGCTACGTCAGCCGCCAGGTGCCGGGCAAAGGTCGGGCAGCCCTGAAGGCGGCCAAGCAGGTCGAGGCCGAGCTGTTGGCCGAGGTCGGCGCCGGTCGTCACCGGGGCTCGCGCGACCGCACTATGGCTGAGCTGCTGGAGCGCTGGTTCGAGTGGCGCCAGACCGTCAGGCCGATCTCGCCCACCACCGTCATGAGCTACCGCGGTGATCTGGATCGCTACATCCTGCCCGCCCTCGGGGAGCTCCCGGTCCGCCAGCTCGACGCCGCCACGCTCGACACCTTCTATGCACGGCTGCGCACGGGAGGCGGCAAGCAAGGCCGGCCCCTGTCGGCCAGCATCGTGCGCGAAGTCCACGCCATCTTGTCGGGCGCCCTCAAGCAGGCGCTCGTGTGGGGCTGGATCGGCCACAACCCGGCCAAGCTCGCAACTTCGCCGGCCGTCCAGAAGGCCGACGTCCGACCGCCGCAGGCTGAGGACGCCACCCGGCTGCTAACCGTCGCGATGGCCGAGGATCCCGAGCTGGGCCTCTTCCTGCGCTTGGCGGTCGTGCTGGGTGCCCGCCGTGGTGAGCTGTGCAGCCTGCGATGGTCGGACGTCGACGTCGACCGAGGCGAGATCCTGATCGCTGGCGGCGTCGTCCGGGTCCATGGGCAACCGCTGATCGACAAGGACACCAAGACCCATGCCAAGCGGCGCGTCGCGGTCGGCGCCGCCACGCTTGATCTGCTGAAGGCCCATCGCGTCGAGCAGGCAAAGACCGCGCTTGCCTGCGGCGCGACGCTCGCTCCGGACGCCTACGTCTTCTCTCATGCCCCGGACGGTGGAAGTCCGATCAGCCCGGACGGCGTGTCACATCGTTTCGGCAAGCTCGCCCGGCGTCTTGGCGTGCGCTGCCGGCTCCATGATTTGCGGCACTTCATGGTCACCCAGCTCGTCGCCGGCGGCGTGGACTGGCGGACCGTCTCGGGGCGCGCCGGCCACGCCGACGGCCATATGACCCTCGCAACCTATGCGCACTTCCAGCAGGCCCAGGACCGGCACGCGGCCGATCTCATGGAGAGTTTGTTAGCGCCGCCTGCTACACCGGACGCCCGGTGAGGTAGCAGTCGGGAGGAAGGCATGGCAGGCATCGGGGAGAACACACTCCGGACCGTCCTCAAGGAGCTGGGCTGGTCGCGCACCAAGCTTGTGGCCGAGATGCGCCGACACGCCGGCGGCGTGGCCCTTCCGAAGACCGAGAGCCTGATTACGCTGGTCAGCCGCTGGGTCAACAACCACCAGCAGCCTGAGGACTTCTACCGTGACCTCCTCGCCAAGGCGCTTGCTCGGCCACGGGCCGAACTGTTCAGCGACGAAGCGACACGCGTCGAGCTGGCCGCTGATGCTGAGCCGTGGCTGTTGGCCCGCGCGCTTGAACTCTCCTCCGACGGAGAGGCCAGCTTGACCGCGCTGGAACAGGCAGTCAGCGGGCTCGCGCGCTCGTATCCGAGCACGCCCCCTACGGTCCTTGCCCGTCCCGTGCTTGCGCACTTCCGAGACGTCGCGCACCTGCTGGACGGTCCCATGCCCGTCGCCCGTCGCCGGCGGCTGGCGGTCGTTGCGGGCCACCTTGCCGGCCTGGCTGGCAGCTTGGCGTTCGATCTGCGTCAGGAGTCCAAGGCGATCGCCTACTTCGCGGTTGCGCTGCAAGCCGCCGAGGACGCCGACTCGCCCGACCTGGCGGCGTGGGCGCTGGCCACCCGGAGCCTGATTCCCACGTACAGCGGTGACCCGCGTGCGGCGCTCAGGCTTGTTCAGGAGGCCCAGGACCGCGCTCACGGCCACGTCCGTCACAGCCGGCTTGCCTGGCTGGCAGCGCTGGAAGCCAAGGCATATGCCGGCCTGGGCGACGCTGCTGGCAGTCTGACCGCCCTTAGCCGAGCTGAACAAGCGATCGAGCATATCGAACCGGGCCACGATGACGTTGGCACCGACTTCTTCGACTATCCCCGTCTGACCGGCTTCCGGGGCACCTGCCACCTACTGCTGCGGCACCCCAAGGCCGCTCAAGCAGCACTCACGGAGGTGCTAACCCTCCGCGACCCATCCGACGTGAAGGGGCGGTCCCTCGCCCGGCTCGATCTTGCTCAGGTGTTCGCCCAGGATCAGGCTCTCGAGGAGGCGTGCGAAGCCATCACTGGCGCGCTAGCCATCCGCCGTGAGAGCCAGGTGGGACCGATCCTCCGCCGTGCACGAGAGGTACGAGCCTCGCTCGAACCCTGGCGCGAGGAGCCCCTAGTCCGAGACCTGGACGAGCAACTTCGCGTGCTGCTCTCTGCCTAATACTCCAGCCGCACTTGTCTGCTTGCGGCGGAGTCCTTGGAGGACCCTGGCCAGCGCAGCAGCAACCAGCTCATGGCTCGACCGGCACCCAGCGATGGCCTTCGTCGTCGACCACCAGGTCGCGGGACTGGTCGGCCGGGTGCGGGTCCCAGCGGCAGCAGATGTAGAGGGTGTCGGTGGACCGGTCACGCCGCTTGGCCGGGCACCTTGGCGGCGGCAAGTTGTTGCCGAGCGCGTGGCTGCGCTCCGTCGCGTCGCGGATTGCCTCGGCGACCTTCATGGCGATCCGCTGCCACATGGCGCGCTCCGCTTCGCTCGGCTCCCTCCATTCAAATTCCGGATCGTCCAGGCGGGCGGCGCACCAGGCGTTGTAGGCGACCAGGCCGAGGAAGCGGGCGCCCGGGATCGTGATCGGAGGCCCGTAGGTTGGCGCTCGCGGCTGATCATCGCTCATGGCTGCCCCTTGGCGTCGGCAACGCGAGTGTATCGGGGTGCGTGCTGTGGCAGCGTCGCTGCGTTTCAAAGCCGACGGCCAGCCGCGCCCAGCCGACAAGCGTTGCGCGCCGCCTTCCCCAAGCCCGTGCCCGACGAGCCAGTATCGGCGATCGCGCCAAGTGCGGCTGGAGTGCTTAGAGTCTCGCCGGGCGACTCCTGGCCTCCTGAGAGGCTATCCTGCGATCCGAGCGGGGAGGAGCGCATGAAGTGGACAGTGCACGGCCGGCGGACCTTGTACGAGAGCGAATGGGTCAACCTCACACTCGAAGACGTCGAGGTCGCCGAGGGCCGTCGGCTTGAGCACCACGTCATCCGCATGCCGCGCCAATCGGTTGCTGTGGTCGTTCGTGACGACGCCGAACGCGTCTTGCTGCTGTGGCGGCATCGCTTCATCACCGACACCTGGGGTTGGGAGATCCCGGCCGGCTGGGTCGAGCTCGGCGAGGCGCCCGAGGAGGCTGCCCGGCGCGAGGTCGAGGAGGAGACTGGGTGGAGACCCGGCCCGCTCACCGAGCTGAGCCGGTATTACGCCCTCCCAGGGATCAGTGACCTGCGCTTCACCCTTTACCGGACGGATGCCGCCACCTACCAGGGAGACCCGTCGGACCCGTCGGAGTCCACGCGCGTCGAGTGGGTACCTGTCGCCGACCTCCGTGAGCTGATCGACAAGGGCCAGCTGACAGACGGCCCCTCCCTGTTGGGCCTGTCGCTGGCCATCGCCTTCCCCCCGCCAGGCGAGTAGCTCACCCGGCCTCCGCGCTCTGTCGCTGGTCAGGCGCTCGTGACGCTCTGACCGTCATCTGTCGTCAAGCGCCGTCATCTACCTGCGGCTTGATCCGAACGGCACCCTACGAGCCGTCACGGAAAACGGCCCGGTAGACGAACAACGCTTCCGCCGGGTCAGGCAGCCAGGAAGGAGCTTCCGGATGCAGGACCACGACGGAAGGAGCGTCCAGGCGTCGCCCTGGACGCGGCTGCTTAGCGACGACCGGCTCACGTGGACGATCACTGAGGCCGCCCAACTCCTCGGCATCTCCCGCGCCACCGCCTACGAGGCCGCCCATCGCGGTGAGCTGCCAGTTCGCCTCATCGGCCGGCGCATGCTCGTCCCCCGGACGGCGCTGCTGCGGCTCCTCGACCAGGACAACTCGACGGAGTCCGGTCTCACGTAGCAGCTCAACCAGCCGGCCGCTGGTATCGCGAGCAGCCCAGGCCGGTGCATCCCACTTGGAGGTCCACCCTTGCCCAACGAGGGCTTCTTTCGGGCTGGCCACTCAACGACCGGCCCCCGCGTCCACGGTGCCCGGAACGGCCCTACGCCGGGCGCAGGTAGCTCCCGGCGTGCGCGGTGGGACACCGACGCTGGCATCACCGAGCGCGACGTCGCGGCGTTGCGGTGGCTTGGGCAGCAGTACGCCGCGCGTTCTGACGTGTTGCGTGTGCTGCTGGGCCGGCTGTCGCCCGGCTCGCCACGGGTCGCCGGCCAGCTCGGCGACGAGACCCTGCGGCAGATCCTCGATCGCTGGGACCAGCGTGGGCTGATCGCCCGCGACCGGCTGCTGGGATACCAGTGGGTCGCCCCGACCGGTAAGGCGCTGCGCCTGGTCGGTCTAGAAGTGCCGTCCTGGTCGTTCGTTATTCCGCAGCTCGCCCACGTCCACGCGGTCGGCGTGGTCCGTCTCGCGCTGGAGCCGCAGATCCCAGACGGTGGGCGCTGGCTGGGCGAGCGGGAGCTGCGTCGGGAGGCCGGCAAGAGCCACGTGCCCGACGGCGCCATCCAGCTCCCCGACGACCCCGACGCGGGAGTCGGGTCGGGGCTGTACGGCGAGGACGTCGACCCGCTGCCCCGCCGGATCGCGGTCGAGGTCGAGCTGACCAGAAAGACCGCCGCCCGGCTGCGCGAGGCGTGGCTGCGCCCCCGGCATGGCCGCTGGCAGCAGAGCGTCTACTTCGCCCCACCCGAGGTCGCCAGCTACCTGTCCGGCCAGCTCGAGCGCATCCGGCCTCGCTACCGCATCCAGATCCACCCGCTGCCCGAGGTGGCGGGCGCCACCTACATCCGCCGCCCTGGAGGTGTGCCGTGAGGTTCCCCGTCGATCCCGCCAGCCAGCCCACCGGCTGGCACCACCACAGCCTGGCCAGCGACAACCCCCGGGCTGCCAGGCTCCCATCCGCCAACGGGCTGCTGGTCACCGTGGCCGTGCTGTTCTGGTTCTCCCCCCTAACCGTGGGGCCTGGGTGATCGGCCAGGCGCTGATCGTTCGGCAGCGGCGCTGGCACTGGCACCGCTTCGCCCTCGCAGCCCTTGCCTGGATCGGCCTGGTGCTGACCATCAGCGGCCCCGCTGTGGCGCTGCGCCGCCACATCTTCGTGCCCCAGCACTTCTGGCACTACCTTGCCCTGCACCTTGGCTACGGGCCGCCCAATATCACGGTCAGCGTCGGGCAGTTCCTCCACGACCTGGCGGTCACCCAGCTGTGGCTGGGCGTCCCGGTCGGGCTGCTCGCCGCGGCGGTGTCGGTCTGCGCGGCTGAGCATGCCGCCGGCGGGGCGGAATGGCACCGCCTGGTACGCCGCCGCCACCTGGTTGACAAGCGCGCCCGTGACCGCAAGGTCGCCCGGCTGCTGGCCCACCCACGCGACCATCACCTGCCCGCACCGGCGCTGGGGATCGCGTTGGACGGCGACCTGCCCACCTGGCGCCACGGCGCCTATGTCGTCCCACCCGCGCAGCTGCGTGGCAAGGCGATGGCGGTGGTCGGCGCGCCCGGCGCCGGCAAGACCGTCACCCTGCTGCGCCTGGCGTATGTGGCCGCCCGGCAGGGCCGCAAGATTTGCTTTGCCGACTGCAAAGGCACCGACCCCACCCTGGTCGGCGCGCTGATCGCCGCCTACCAGCTCGGCAACCCTGTCGCGCGGATCGGCTGCTGGCCGCAGGCGGCGATGGACATGTGGCGCGGCACGCCTACTCAGGTCCAAAGCCGCCTGCTGGCGGTCGAGCAGTTCACCGAGCCGTTCTACCAGCGGGTCGCCTCGGCCGGCCTGCGCCTGGCGCTGACCGCCCCCGACGCGCCACCCGTAGAGAGTTCCGACGAGCTGCTGCGCCGGCTGGATGTCGACGAGCTCGCCGCGCTGTGGGAAGGCCGCCCGCTCCAGCGCAAAGACCTCGAGGCCATCGCCCAGCACCTGGCCGGCGCGAGGCTGCGCTACGCCGACTTCTTCGCCGCCCTTGGCGGCGCCTTCGACCGCGGCACCTGGTCGTTCGAAGACGTCGACCTGGCCGTGCTCACCGTCCCGACCCTGCTGTCCAAGACCGAGGCGGACGCGGCCATGCGGGTGGTGCTGGAGGACTACGGCCACTACGCCACCGGCCGCAAACCCCGCCAAGGCGAAGACGCCCTGCTCATCCTCGACGAGTTCTCCGCCCTCGCCTCCGGCGTGGACTCGGCCATCAACCTGGCCGAGCGGGTCCGCGACGTCGGCGTCCAGGTCGTCGTGGCCGCCCAAAGCGTGGAAGGGCTCGGCGACCAACGCCAAGCCCCACGGCTGCTCGCCTCCTGCGCCGGCGGCGTGATCGTGCACCAGTGCCCTGACCCGGAACGGCTGCTGGCCCTGGCCGGGGTGGTCCGTGAGCTGGAGCAGAACCTGGAGCTGGACCGCTACGGCGCCCGCGGCCTGGCCAAGGTCCGCATCGGCCAGCGCCCCCGCATCGACCCCGAGCAGGTCCGCGCCGCCCAGCCCGGCGAAGCCTGGATCATCCAAGCCGGCCGCGCCATCCACCTGCGCGTGCTCCCGCCGCCCGCCGTCGCGCCCCAGCCCGCCGAGCCGGCCACCATGGCCCCGCTGACCGACGACACCGTGCCCCTGCCGGTGGTTGAGCAGCCCGCCCCGCTCCGGGTCGCGGCCGTCATGGCACACGCCAGGCGGGTCGGCCACCGCGCCGGCCACCGGAGCGGCAGACGGCACAAGCGAGCCGGGCGCCTGCCATCGCCGCAGCGGCGGCCGAACCGGTGGCCGTGGCCGGTCGGACGGCCAACCCCAGGGCAGGGCCGGCGATGAGGCCCCTTCCCATGCGTCTCAAGACGCGCCGCGCTACTGCCCGATCTGCCGGCAGGCTCGCCGCCGGGCGGCGGATCGCCTCCAGCCGCCACGCGGCCAGCTCACCGGCCGCACCGGTGGCGCCACTGCTCCGCGGGGGGGCCAACGAAGCAGCAGCGCCACAGGAAACAGCGCCACTCGGGCAGTGGAGGTTACGGCGCTGGTGCCCCACCAGGCAGCGGCCTGCCCACCAGCACCTGGCCGGCATCGGGAAGCCGCCCCCCCCGGGCCGCAAGGGCAGGGATCGGCGGCCGCGCTGCGCGCGGGCTCGCGGGGACCCCTGCACCCCGCGACCTGCCCGCCGATCTGCTGGCAGGACGGCAGTGCCACCTCGGACCGGGTCGCGTCAAGGGCGCTTCGCGTCCCTGCGGGAGCGCCTACGGCGCCCCTTGACCCGCCCCGATCCGAGCCGGCTCGTAGCCAGCGATCGCCCAGGGCGGGCGAGGAGCAGCCGCCCCGCCAGCAGCAGCCCTAGCCGGAGCAAGGAGGTGACGCCAAGGCGACGCCCGCTGCCAAACAGCTCCCAGCTCACACCCACCGACCCCACCGATACCCGCTGAGGAGGCATCCAGATGGCCGACACCCACGTCACCATCACCGGCAACCTGACCGACGACCCCGAGCTGAAGTACACGCCCAACGGCGCCGCCGTGGCCAACTTCCGCGTAGCCGTCACCGCCCGCGTCCGCGACGGCGAGACCTGGCGCGACGGCGACACCAGCTACTTCCGCGTCAACTGCTGGCGGGCACTCGCCGAGCACGTCACCGACTCCCTTTCCAAGGGCGACCGCGCGGTCATCCTCGGCCGGCTGCGCTCCCGCTCCTGGGAGACCCCCGAAGGCGACCGCCGCTCCGTGGTCGAGGTCGAGGCCGACGAGGCCGCCCCATCCCTGCGCTGGGCGACCGCCAAGCCCCAGCGCACCGCCAAGAACGGCGACGCCAACAAGGCCGGCCAGTTCAACGACGAGGCGCCGTTCTAGCCCCGGCACAAGGTGAGGCCGGGGCGGATGCGACCCGTCCCGGCCTCGCGCACCACAGGAAGCGAGGCCCTCTGATGCACCCCTCACCCTACCCAACCCAGCCCCAGCCAGCCCCAACCCAGCCCCCGCAGGAGCCCGCGCTGCACCTGCTCGGCGGCAGCTGGATCGCGTCCTGCCCAACCTGCGGCTTCCAGCTCGCCACCGCCCGCACCCAACCCCGCGTAGAGCGCCGCGCCGCCCGCCGCATCTGTCCCGTGTGCTGCCAGGCGGCCCGTCCATGAGCCGCGCCCAGCGCATCCTGGCCGGCATCGTCGCCATCATCACCGCCGTGCTGCTGCTGGAGTCCTACGGCGCCATGGTCACCGCGGCCCGCGCCGGCGGCCGCGCGATTCCGGCGCTGTGGCCGCTTGGCACCGAGGCCCTCGCCCTGGCGATGGAGGTCAGCGTCCTTGAGGCCAAGCGACTCGGCCACCGCGCCGTGCTGCGGCTGTCGTGGGTGCTGCTGGTCGCCTCCGTCGCCCTGTCCACTGTGCTGCAGGTCGCCGTCGCCCCGCCCGTCCTGGTCGGCTACGTGACCGCCGGCGCCACACCGGTGTGGCTGCTCGGCTCCTTCGCCGTGCTCAGCCTGCTGTACCGCGCCGACACTAGCGCCGACCAGGCGGCGGTGGCCGCCGAAGCCAGCGCCGAGCGGCCGCCAGCCAGCGCTGACCCGGCGCCGAGCAGCGCGCCTGCGCCAGCGACAGGCGCCGAAGCGCTGACCAAGCGTGCCCATGCCGAGCGCGTCTACGCGGAACTCAGCGCCAACGGAGCGCCGCCGAGCAGCGTCCAGCTGGCCGCCTCCGCTGGGCTCAGCGCCAGCTACGCCCGCGCCCTGGTCGCCCAGTTCCAGGCTCAACCGCCAGCCACCCTCCAGCACAACGGCCACCGCCCCGCAGCCGCGGTCAACATCAACCCCGAGGCCACGCCATGACCGCCGCGCCAGTCGACCGCGCCGCCGCCAGCCGCCTGGTCGCCGCTCTGGAACCCGCCTGGACCGCCATCCGCAGCCGCCGGTCCTCGGCGGGCACGAGCGGTCATGGCCAGCGCATAAGAACCGCAGGTCAACGCCTCTACGCGCATCAGGCCTCGGCTACTGAACCGCGGCGCAGGCGGCTTTGAACCCCTCCGCCCCACCCGTTTGTGGGAGCTTTGTGAAACAGGCTGATACGCGTCAACGACTGCGCATTCCGTCATACCGGACCGAGCTGATCGCAGACCCTGGAGGCAGCCTCGGGCAGGCGTGCAGGCCAGCGAGGTTTAGGCCGACCTACCCGTGGCGGCGCGTCCGCCACCAGCGGTGGCCAGCCCGAGGCTGCCAGCGTTGGATAGCCTCCCAGTCCGGCGGCCAATCTGGCGGGTCAGGGATCGCCGGTTGGGGCGGGCCGGTGGCCGGCGTACAGTGATCCGCGTAGTCTCGGTCGCCTCGGTGCCATCTCGATAGTGGCATCCCGCCGGGCCCAGTCCCTGCCCGGCCGTCCCATGCAATTGCGGCCTAGTGGCCCGCTCAGCACCCCCAGCGCTCCACGTGCTGGCCTGCTGAACGGTTCGCCAGTCCGGTACCAGAAGGGAGGCCAGCCATGCCTATTGACCCCACCGACCTGGCCAAGAGCATCGGCGCGCTTGGCTCTCTCGACCCAGGACGAGGTCTGGCCCCGACCCTGCAACAGATCGCCGACGCCACTAAGCAATTGTTTCGCGCTGATGGGGCCGGGCTCATGCTGGTGGATGCCGAGGGGCAGCTGCGCTGGGCCAGCGCCTCCGACCAGAGCACCCAGACCCTCGAGGACGGCCAGGAACGCCTCGCCCAGGGACCGTGCGCGGTGGCCTTCAGCCAGCGGCTCCCGGCCACCATCCGCAACATCCACAGCGAACCCGACTGGGCCGAGTTCACCCAGGTCCTACTCGCCGAGGGGATCTGCGCGGCCTTAAGCGTGCCGGTGGAGCTGAACGGCGGGGTGATCGGCACCCTGGATGTCTATGTCGGCCAGCCGCGGGACTGGGATCCCAGCGAGGTCGCGGCCTTGCAGGCCTACGCCGGGGTGGTGGCCAGCCTGCTCTCGGCCGCGGTCACGGCCCAGGTCACGGGGCGCCTGGCTGATCAGCTGCAGGCCGCCTTGGAGCATCGTTGGCTGATCGAGCAGGCCAAAGGCGTCGTCATGGGCCGTGAGCAGGTGGATGCCCAGACCGCCTTTGAGCGGCTGCGGGGGGTGGCCCGGTTCTCGACCCGCCGGCTGGCCGATGTGGCCAAGGACGTGACCGAGGGCCAGCGCCTGCCCGTCAGCCGGCGCAAGCTGGCCAGGACGCGGGCTGAGCAGGCCAAGGACTAGGCCGTGTTTGCGAAGTTCGGTTGTTCTTCACATGGCCACTGGAGAACCCGGTGCCTACGGCAACCGCGGAGGCTTGCGTTGGCGCGCCAAGACGGCCAGGGCATCGAAGCTGCCTCGGTCAGTGCCACGCACAAAGCCGGCAGCCGGCCCCTGTAGGTCCTCCAGCAGATGCCGAAAGCCATCCAGCGGCTCCGACGAGAACCCGGGGTAGCTGCCGCGCACGCCCAGCGCGCCCAGGTAGTCCCGGTGGCTCAGGGTGGTTGCGCCCCAGCCGTAACTGACCAGGCCAAGCGCATCCCGGGCGTGCAGTTCGATGAACTGGTCGCCACGGACGAAGCGGCCGGCAGCGAACCGGCCTCCAGAGCCCTGACCTTGGGCAGTGACGGTGAACACAAAGCCGTGTGCGGTCAGCAACGGCGCAAGGATCATGACGCCAGCGTCAAGGAGTTGACGGGCGCGGGGAGGCTGCTGGGCTTGGCCGCGGGTCACTTCTGAAGTGTAGGACGCCGGCACACCCGGGTAGAGTTCGCGCCCATGGCACGAACAGAGCGAGAACTCTCCGATGCGCAGTGGGCCAAGCTGGCCCCACTGCTGCCACCCCAGCGCCCGCGGATGGGCCGGCCGCCCAAAGACCACCGGCAGATCGTGGAAGCGATCGTGTGGCTGGACCGCACCGGCGCGCCCTGGCGGGACCTGCCCGCCGAGTACGGCCCGTGGGAGACGGTGGCCAGCCGGTTTTACCGGTGGCGGCGGCGGGGCGTGTGGGACCAAGTCCTGGCCGCCTTGCAGGCCCAGGCGGACGCGCGCGGCGAGCTGGACTGGCTGCTGCACTTTGTGGACGGGTCGGTGGTGCGGGCCCACCAGCACGCCGCCGGCGCGCGTCGGCGGCCGGCAAAGGCCGATCGGGACACGGGGGGCTCCCGCCGATCCTGACCAGCCGGTTGATCGGGAGGCGCTGGGCCGCAGCCGTGGTGGCTACTCCACCAAGCTGCACCTTCGGGTGGAAGGTCGGGGCAAGCCGATGGTGATCCTGGCCACCGCTGGGCAGCGCCATGAGGCGCCGATGCTGCGCCGGCTGATGGAGCGTGGGGTGGTCAAGCGGCCCGGCCGGGGTCGGCCGAGGATCCGGCCGGATGCGGTGGCTGGGGACAAGGGCTACAGCTTCCCCAGCCTGCGGCTCTACCTGCGCCGGCGTGGCATCCGGGCGGTGATCCCCTCCAAGTCCGACCAGCCCCGTCAGGCCTGCTTCGACAAGGCTGCCTACCGGCAGCGCAACCAGGTCGAGCGGACCATCGGCCGGCTCAAGGGGTGGCGTCGGGTCGCGACTCGGTATGAGAAGCGCGAGGTGAACTACCTGGCGATGGTCACCATCGCTGCGATCGTGCTGCTGTGGCTCGAGTGACATTGCAAACACGCTCTAGGCGCTTCGGTGGGGTTGCTCCCCCGAAGCGCCCTGCGACCTGACCGGCCGAGGGGTCGCTGCTGTTTCCGACGTGGGCGTGCGCCGCACGACGCCGAGACGGCGTAGCGCCGCGGCCTCCTGGAACTGGTCGGCCAA
>DASVXQ010000147.1:0-4783 GCA_036392615.1 Actinomycetes bacterium
GCGGCCGCGGCCGGCAGGGCGATCCGCGCCTGCCTGGCGACCGCCTGGTAGCGCGGGAGGTAGCCGGCCAGCGCCTCGAGCGCCTGCTCCTCGGTCCTGCCCGAGCGGCACCAGCCGGGCCAGTCCAGCGCCCAGGCGAACGCCCGCTTGGCGCCCTGTTCGACGCCGACCGGGGTGCCCTGCTCGCGCTGCCTGGTGGCTGCCATGCCGGCATTCTGCCATGCCGCCCCGACCGGCTCACCCAGCTCGCCGAGCGCCCGGCCTCGTTTCCGGGAGCAGCATGCCGAGCAGGATCGCGACCAGGGCGACCAGCTGCACCGCCGCGGTGGTGGTGATTCCCAACGCCACGGTGGCCAGCGCCGCCAACGCCGCGACCGCGCGGACGGCCACCGGACGGATGCCCAGCATGCGGCGGAAGGCCACCTCGCCCGCCAGGTAGAGCGCCACGCCGCCGGCCAGCGTCAGCGCCGAGCCGAGCTCCAGGCGCTCGGTCACGTGGCCGATCGACAGCTTCACCCCGGCGGCCAGCGCCACGATGCCGAGCAGCATCGGCACGTAGCAGAAGAAGTAGGCGCGCACCGCCAGCAGCAGGCGCTGGTTCAGCGACGGCACCGCCTCCAGCGCCAGCTCGGCGCGCTCCTCGTCCCTGGCGAAATAGGACCACCACAGCGAGGCGGCCAGCGCCAGGCCGAGCAGCACCGCCAGGAACAGCCGCGGGGTCAGCGCCTCGTGGCCCACGCCGATGCCGACGGCGACCACCGACTCGCCCAGCGCGATCAGCAGCAGCAGGCCGTGCCGCTCCACGAAGTGCCCGGTGCGGATGTCGGGCCGCGCCGGCGAGCGGTTGGCATACGGCATCACCAACTGGATGGCGATGGCCGCCGCCCACAGGGCGTAGGCGGCCGGTCCGCCGAGCACGCCGGCGGCGATCACGCAGAGCGCCGCGGCAAGGTTGAACGGCCCCACCCACATCGCCATGGTGCGCCCGTACACCGAGGCGTAGAGCCCGCTGTGGACCAGCACGACCAGCAGGTAGCCAACGCCGAAGGCGAGCCCGCCATCGCCGAACGCGCTGGGGATCGCCAGGGCGCAGACCAGGAAGGCGCCCATCCCGCCGATCAGCAGCAGCCGGCGCAGGGGCAGCACCGGCGGCACCATATTGGTCAGCCAGGCGTAGCCGCCGTACATCCAGAACAGCACCATGAAGATCAGCGCCACCCGCACCGCGGTCGCGACCGACAGGTCGCCGGCCAGCAGGCCGGTGAGCTGTGTCATGGTGAACACGAACACCAGGTCGAAGAACAGCTCCAGCGAGGTGACCCGCTGCTCCTCGGCCTGGCGTTCGTCGGTCGGCGGCTCGCCGCCGGTCAGTTGTCGCCCCAGTTCCACGGCCAGATGCTCGCCCCGGTGTTGTCGCCGTGGTAGAAGATCAGCATGCCATAGAGCACCACCAGCATGACCAGCGCCGCGAAGCCGATGATGCCCACCTGGAGCCAGATGGCCCGGCGGATCTCGTGCCAGTCGGAGCGGCGGCGCGACCCGGCGCGGTGCCCGGTGGCCTTCCACAGGTCGCGCGGTGTGACCGCCCGGTGCACCCGGCCGAGCCGCCGGTTGAACTCCTCGCGGCTCATCGCGCCAACGTCGACCGCCTCGCGCAGCAGCCGGATCGCCTCGTGCTGCTCGTCGAGTGTGATCAGCGTCGGGCCCTCGTCGGCCTGCTCACGACCGTCCCGGTTCCTGGCCATCGCCCCACCTCCACGCCGCGCGTCCCAGTCCACCCCGCCGCGGCGGCGGATCCTTCGCGGCGATCTTGGCGAATCCCCGCCAGCGGGGGCAAGCGCAATTCGCTGACTTTCTCATGCCCTCCCGACAGCCCTGAGCGCGGCTGGCTGGCCGAGGAAGCGGCCCAGGTCGGCGACCTCCGCCTCCAGCCGGGGGAGGAGAGGATCGGGGAGCCGGCCGAAGGGCGCGACGGTCACCTCCAGGCGTCTGGCGCGGGTGGTGCTCGACCAGGTGGCCACCGCCAGGCCGTCGACGCAGACGGTCGGCTTGATGAAGCCGCCGCCGGTCCACACCGCGCGGGCGTGGGCGGCCGGCACCGTCAGCGCGCGGTCGCGGTAGCCGAGCAGCAGCACGTCGAACCCGGGGAGCAGGTGCACCAGCGGGCCGTCAGGCGGCGGGTCGCGGAGCCACGCCGAGCGCGCCGCCGGCAGCCAGGCCGGCTCGCCGGCGACCACCACCTCGGTCAGCTCGCCGGCGACCGCCGCGAAGGCGGCGCGCGCGTCGCGCACGCCCAGGCCCGACCAGGCGGCCAGGTCAGGCGGCCCGGCCGGGCCGTAGGCGGCCAGGTAGCGGCGGGCGAGCTCCGCCAGCGCGCGGTCGCGGTCCAGCGGCCGCGCCAAGGAGGGGCCGAGCCAGTCGTCCAGCAGCACGAAGGTCGGCTCGGCGCCGCGGTCGGGGCCGTGGCAGACCAGGCCCTCGAGCCCGAAGCGGTGCACCAGGTGGGCGATCCGCTGTCCGGCCGGGTCGACCCCGCCGGCAGCCAGCCGCGCGGCCAGCTCCGGGCGGGTCAGCGGGCCCTCGTCCAGCGCGCGGCGCACGATCCGGCGCGCCCGGTCGAAGGTGTCCTCATCGAGGCCGAGCTGTCCCCGCCGCCGCGCGCCGCCGGCGAGCAGGGTCGGCGCCAGCAGCTCCAGCAGCCAGCGGACGTCGTCGCTGGCGAGCAGGTGGAAGGTGCCGCGCATGCACCAGGTGCGCACCAGCTCGCGACGCTCGACCCGGCAGCGCTCGACCTCGCCGGCCAGCGTGCCCGAGGTCCGCGGCCGGAGGGTCAGCGCGCTGGACGAGGGCAGCTGGGCGTGCACGCCGCACAGCTCGCGCACGGTCGCGGCCAGCCGGAGCTCCGGCTGGCCGCCGCGGTCGAGCAGCTGCGAGCGCAGCCGCAGCAGCCGGGCCTGCCGGTCGGGCACCGTGGTCGGGTCCATGGCCTCCCGTCAGCGGCGGACGTGGTCGATCGGGTCCCGGCGGACCCTGGCAATTCAAGCAGTGGCTGGCGCATGGCGCCAGATCGGGCACGAGTACACTTCGGGCATGGAACTGGGCGGTGTCGGCATCTGGGGCGGCGGCCCCTGGCGGGACGACCACCGAGCGGTCGAGGCCGCCGAGGTCGCCGCCGAGCTGGAGGAGCTCGGCTTCGGCGCGCTGTGGGTCAGCGGCGGTCAGCGGCCCGGCCTGTCGCCCCGCTTCCGCCGCCTGCTGGACGGCACCACCAGGCTGCCGGTCGCCAGCGGCATCCTGAACGTCTGGCTGACCGAGCCGGCCGAGACCGCCCGCGCCGTGGCGGAGCTGGAGGCCGCCCACCCCGGCCGCTTCCTGCTGGGCCTCGGCGTGAGCCACGCGCCGCTGGTGGAGCGCGCCGGGCAGTCCTACCAGCGGCCCCGGAGCCGGATGGTGGAGTGGCTCGACGGGCTCGACCGCCAGGAGGAGGGCGTGCCGCCCGACCGCCGCGTGCTGGCGGCGCTGGGGCCGCGGATGCTGGCGCTGGCGGCGCAGCGCTCCGCCGGGGCGCACCCGTACTTCGTGCCGGTGGAGCACACCGCCAAGGCGCGCCAGCTGCTCGGCGACGGCCCGCTGCTGGCGCCGGAGCAGGGCGTGGTGCTGGAGCGCGACCCCGAGACCGCGCGGCGGATCGCCCGCGCCCACACCGAGAGCTACCTCGCGCTGCCGAACTACAGCGGCAACCTTCGCTCGCTGGGCTACTCGGACTCCGACCTCGCCGGGGCCGGCAGCGACCGGCTGGTCGACGCGGTGGTCGCCTGGGGCGACGACGCGGCCGTCGCCCGCCGGGTGCGCGAGCACCTCGACGCCGGCGCCGACCACGTCTGCGTGCAGGTGCTGGGCGCGGGCGAGGAGGCCTTCCCGCTGGAGGGCTACCGCCGGCTCGCCGCCGCGCTGCTCGGGTAGCGGGCGCGGTCCCCGGCGTCGATCTCCGGCAGCCCCGAGCCTTGGTCGATCACGCCACTAGATCTCCTTCGCGATCGCGGCCAGCAGTCCCGCGCTGTCGGCGGGCCGCGCGGCCCGCACCGAGATGGACTCCATGACGTGCAGGTGGCGCAGCACGTCGTCGCGCCTGTCGAGGTACACCGCGCCGGTCAGGTGCTCCAGGTAGATGATGTCCGGCAGGTCGTCGTCGGCGAACCGCAGGATGCTGAAGGCGCCCACCATCGCCGGGTGCGCCCCGACCCCGAACGGCAGCACCTGGAGCACCACGCTCGGCAGCTGGGCGCACTCCAGCAGCCGCTCGATCTGCGCGCGCATCACCCTGGCGCCGCCGATCGGGCGGCGCAGCGCGGCCTCGTCGACCACCGCCCACAGCCGCGGCGGGTTCGGCCGCTCGAGTGCCGTCTGGCGGGCACGCCGCAGCTCGACCCTGCGCTCGATCTCCTCGGACGTCTCGGCGAGCGCGCCGCCCATCACCGCGCGCATGTAGTCCTCGGTCTGCAGCAGTCCGGGGATGAACTGGCCCTCGTAGGTCCGGATCAGCGTGGCGGCCTGCTCCAGGTCGACGTAGGCGCGGAACCACTGCGGCAGCACGTCGCCGTAGCGGTGCCACCAGCCGGTGTCGTTGGCCTCCAGCGCCATACCGACGATCGCGGCGACCTCGCCAGGATCCTTGACGCCGTACAGCGTCAGCAGGTCGACCACGTCGCGTTCCTTGAAGCCGACCTGGCCGTTCTCCAGCCGGTGGATCTTCCACTCCGAGGCGCGGATGCGCGCGCCGGCC
>DASVXQ010000148.1:0-31050 GCA_036392615.1 Actinomycetes bacterium
GTTCCTCGACGAGCCGACCATCGGGCTGGACGTCGCGATGCAGCGCCGCATCCGCTCCTTCATCGCCGCCTACAACCGCCGCCACCAGGCCACGATCCTGCTGACCAGCCACTACATGGCCGACGTGCAGGCGCTCTGCCGCCGCGTCATCGTGATCCACCATGGCGCCATCCTGTTCGACGGCGAGCTGCGTGCCCTGTCCGACCGGTTCACCTCCCACAAGACCGTCAACATCGCGCTGGCGGACCCGTCGGTGCCGCTGGACGGCTACGGCGAGGTGGTGGCCCGGGAGGGGGACCGCGTCACCCTCCGTGTCCCCAAGGAGCAGACCTCGCTGGTCGCGGCGAAGCTGCTGAACGACCAGCCGGTCAGCGACGTCACCATCGAGGACCAGCCGATCGAGGACGTGATCGAGCAGGTCTTCGCCTCCAGGCAGGCGCCGGGATGATCACCAGGCCCCGTCCGGGGCGCGCGCGGCGGCTGGCCGACTACTACCTGACGACCATGCGCACCGCCGTGCAGGAGCAGTTCCAGTACCGCGTCGCCAACTACGCCTACATGCTCGGCATGGTCACCGAGCCGGTGATCTATCTGGTGGTGTGGTCCACGGTCGCCGCCAGCCAGGGCGGTAGCGTGGGCGGGTTCACCCGCGGGCAGCTCGCCGCCTACTACATCGTGTGGACGCTGGTCCGCAACATGAACATCGTGTTCACGCCCTACGGATGGGAGGAACGCATCCGCGAGGGCCACCTGTCCGGCATGCTGCTGCGGCCGGTCCATCCGATCCACTTCGACCTCGCCTACTTCGCAGGCTGGAAGGTCGTGGTGATCGTGCTGTGGCTGCCACTGGCGGTGGTCCTGTCACTGGCCTTCCATCCGTCGTTCCAGGTGACCGCGGCCAACGCCGCGGCCTTCCTGGCGGCGATCTGGGGCGCCTACCTGATCCGCTCGATGTTCCTGTGGGTGCTGGGGATGATCACCTTCTGGACGACCCGGGTCGGGGCCATCTACGCGGTGTGGTTCACCCTCGAGCTGCTGCTGTCCGGCAGGCTCGTCCCGCTGGAGCTGATGCCGTCCTGGGCGCGGACGCTGGCCGAGGCGCTGCCGTTCAAGTGGACCTTCGGCTTCCCGATCGAGACGCTGGCCGCGCGCCTGACGGGCGCGCAGCTCCTGGAGGGCCTCGCCATGCAGCTCCTGTGGACGGCCGTCGGGGCGCTCCTGGTCGCGGTGATCTGGCGCTTCGCGGTCCGGCGCTTCTCGGCGGTGGGGAACTGATGCGCCGGCTGCGGCGGTCTCTTGGGCTGACCGCGATCTTCCTGCGCGTCAGCGCCATGAACGAGCTCCAGTACCGGGCCAACTTCTTCATCCAGCTCTTCCAGTCGCTGGTCGCGGTCGCCACCGGCCTGGCCGTGCTCGGCCTGGTGTTCTCGCACACCCGGGAGCTCGCCGGCTGGTCGCCCGCGCAGCTGCTGGCGGTCATGGGCGTCCACGTGCTGGTCGGCGGGGTGGTGCGCGCCGCGATCCAGCCGAACATGCTGCGGCTGATCCAGGACGTCCGCGAGGGCAAGCTCGACTACCTCCTGGTGAAGCCGAGGGACAGCCAGCTGCTGGTGAGCATCCGCGAGCTGAGCGTCTGGCAGGGCGTCGACTGCCTGGTCGGCGCGGTCGTGCTCGGCGTGGCGGCGAGCCGGCTGGAGACCGCGGTCGGGGTCGGCCGGGCGTTGGCGTTCGTGGGCGCGGTCCTGCTCGGCGTCCTGACCGTCTACTGCTTCTGGCTGCTGCTGAGCATCGGCGCGTTCTGGATCGTGCGCCTGGAGTTCATCGTCGAGCTGTTCGAAGGGGTCTACCAGGCGGGCAGATGGCCGGTCGGGATCTACCCCGTGGGGCTGCGGGTGCTGCTGACCTTCCTGGTGCCGCTGGCGTTCGCGGTGACCGTGCCCGCCCAGGCGATCGCCGGGCTGGCCAGCGCCCGGACCCTGCTCGCCGCCGTCGCGTTCACCGCCGCCCTGACCGCGGTCACGCGCTGGGCGTGGAAGCAGGGCCTGCGCCACTACTCCGGCGCCTCCGCCTGACCCTCCCCCGCCGGCGGCGTGGCGGCCCGGCGCCGAGCTGGAGCGCCTGCGCTCGGTCGAGACGGAGCTGGTGCGCCTGGAGCCCGGCAGGGGCAAGGTCCTCGCCCGGATCGCCTTCGGCTTCGGCTCGGTCTGGGTCACCGACTCCGCCAGCGGTTCCCTCTACCGCATCGCCCCGGGGCCTGAGCCCGCCCTGGAGTGCTCGCCGCCTCCGTACCTGGAGCGTAGACTCGCACGGCGGTGAGCCGTCCCGGAAGGGCGCATCGAATGGAGCCCCTTCGGGGGGGGTCCCGCGGAGGCTCCTGAGTGCCGTCGTCGCCGGGAACACAGGTGCCTGGCGCGTGAGCCGGTCCACCAGGGCCTGGCCCCGCCAGGGCGACGAACGCGACGTGTCGTCGTGGCGGTGGCAACGCTCGAACGACGTCGACGACGAGAGAGCGGTGGCCAACCCGACGACTGGTGTTTCACCCATCGTCACCAGATTCCGCTGCACCCGGGGAGCGGCGACGGCGTAGCCGCTGCATCGGGATCGGAACCGGGGCACGATGGGGGCCACGCCGATCCGCCGGCAGAGAGTGAGGTTGCGGGCCAGTGGAGTGGATGCGAGCGGGCGAGGTGTTCGCGCCCGGACGGTCCGGCGGGCCAGGCACCGTCCGCATGCTGCGGCCCTGGGTGCTCGAGGAGCAGACAGGCGAGTTGCGCATGTGGTACTCGGAGCACGACGGCGTCACCGGGCGGATCATGGCGGCGGTCCAGAGGCCAGACGAGAAGTGGGAGCCGCTCGGCGTCGCGGTGGACGCGGGGCTCGCGGGCGGCAGCGACCAGTACGGCGTCGAGTCCCCCTGCGTGGTGCTCACCCCGGGCGGCTATCTGATGGCCTATGGCGGCTTCGACGGCGATGCGACCAGGCTCCACATGGCTACCTCGGCCGACGGTCGCGCCTGGATCCCGCAGGGAACCGTCATGCAGCGAGGCGCGGAGGACGCCCTGGCGGCCAGCCACCCATGCCTGGTGACCACCGAGGCGGGATGGTGGTTGTTCTTCACCGGCTACGACGGCACCGGCGACAGCCGCCAGGCGAAGATCCTGGCGGCCGTGTCCGCCTCTGGCGCTTCCTGGGATCGCGTCGGGACGATCCTGGAGCCAATGGCCGGCGAACTGGCGATCTCGCATCCGTGCGTGCTCGTGCTCGCGAGGACGTTCTACATGTTCTACGCCAGCGACGACGGCGAGCGGGTCAGCATCGCGATGGCCACCTCGGCTGACGGCCTGACCTGGGACCGCCACGGGACCATTCTGGAGGCGGCCGGGGGCGGCCCGGAGGCACATGGCGTCCACACGCCCTGCGCTGTCAGGTGCCGTGACGGCTCGCTGCGCCTCTGGTACGCGGGACTCCCGGCCGGCGACACCAGACTCGGCTACCGGATCTGCGCCGCGCGCTTCTCGGGCCCCTGGTCCGTCGGAGCCTAGCTGCTGCCGTATCGGTCGCCCTGCATGCCAAGCGCCTGGGCGATGGCGACCCATGTCCGGGCGTGGGCGGCCTTCACCTCGGCCCTGCGCAGATGCTTCTCGATATCGACGTTCGACCGGCCCTCCACATCGTCGATCTCGTCGTAGAGCCGCTCCGAGACGCCGACCGCGTCGTAGGCGCGCTGCATCGCCTGTTCCCAGGTGAGTTGATCCCGGGGCATCATGGCATCCGCTCCTCCATCCGTCGGCGTCCCCGCCGGCATCCTCATCCACGGTATTCCGCTCTGTGGGCGAGGCGCCGCATCCACCGCGGGCGGCGGCCTGACCGTGGGCGTGGTACCGTGACCGCGCCAAGGTTCACGTTTCGCTTCGCAACCCGTGGTTGAACTTGTCCCTTGCCGCCGGCGCCCAATCGTGCCGGCGTTGCTTCGAGACCTCCGAGACGATGGAGGGAGGGACAAGCTTCATGACTGGAACCGTCAAGTGGTTCAACGCCGAGAAGGGCTACGGGTTCATCACGCCCGAGTCCGGCGAGGACGTCTTCGTGCATTTCAGCGCGATCCAGGCGACCGGCTACCGCTCGCTCGACGAGGGGCAGCTCGTCGAGTTCGACGTCACGCAGGGGCCCAAGGGCCCGCAGGCCGCCAACGTGCGGCTCCTCGAGAGCCGGTAGTTCTCGAGCCAAGCGCGAAGAGCCCATCTGGTCGGCGACCAGGTGGGCTCTTCGCCGCTTGGCGACTCGTGCGCGCGTGTCCGGCTGGCAGGCCGTGACCGCCGCTCACCTGCCGATCATGTCGGGCGGCAGCCCAGCGGGAAGCCAGCGGATTGCCTGGTGCGGTGCTACGCTCTTGCGAGCACAGGTCACGTTTGGCTTGCGGGACGGTCGAGCTTGTCCCTTGCTGCCGGCGCCGCCCGGCGCCGGTGTGGTCAGTACCTCCGAGGACGGAGGGAGGACAAGCAGATGCCTGCTGGAACCGTCAAGTGGTTCAACGCCAAGAAGGGCTACGGCTTCATCAGACCAGAGTCGGGCAGCGACGTGTTCGTGCACATCAGCGCGATCCAGGCTGACGGCGACCCCTCGCTCGACGAGGGGCAGGCCGTCGAGTTCGACATCGCGGAGGGCCCCAAGGGCCCCCAGGCCGTCAACGTGCGGCCGGCGGCCACCGGATAGCCGCCCTGCCGGACCGGTTCAACCTTGGTGCGACGAGCGGGCGCCCGAGTGGTGGTCGCCCGCCACGTCGCTACCCCAGGCAAGGAGGCCGTCATGGCCCCACTGTTGCAGTCCGCCACCACACCCTCGGATGGCCCCGCCGTCGTCACGATGCGCGGCGATCTCGACTCGGACACCGCGGCGCAGTTCTGGCAGTACCTCGGCTACCTGATCGGCCAGGGCCACCAGCACATCGTGCTTGACCTGCGCGGCATCATCCTGATCGACTCGGTTGGGGCCGATGTCATCGCCAGGGCGTTCGCGTGGACGCACCACAGGGGTGGCGAGCTGGTGGTGCGCTCGGCCAGCCCCTCCGTGGCCGAGCAACTGAAGCTGGCCCGCCTCGCCGAGGCCCGCAAGAGCCATCCCTCACAGGCGGGCGGTTGACCTGCGTCAGCGGCCGCGACGACCGGTCGGACCACGAGAGACTGGAGCATCCCCGCAGGTGATCCCCGACCCGGCCCAGGGGCGGGCGATCCAGCAGCGGTATGGCATCACACGCTCGTGACCGCGCGAGTTCCGCAACAACTCCGCCGCCATCATGGACGCCGTCGAAGCGGGCGAGACCTACCACATCACCCGCAACGGCGTTGAGGTTGCCGAACTGCGCCCCCCTGTCCCGGAGCTCACGGCCATCACCTTGGCCGAACTCCACCAGGGTGTCGCCACGGCCAAAGATCCGGCCGTCAAGGCCGCACGCATGGAGAAGCCTGAGGGCTGCCGCTGCACACGCGCAACAGCGACGACTTCAAGTGGTCGCCGGAGGCCTGTCAGGCCTCGAACTCTGGGGATCCGACGGGCGGCGAGGAGAGGCGGTGCGCGATGGCGGCCGCCTCGAGCCGGTTGGGCGCGCCGAGCTTCCGAAGGATGTGCGAGACGTGAACGCCAGCCGTCCTGGTGCTGATCACCAGGGACTCGGCGATCTCGCGGTTGGTGTAGCCGCGTGCGACGAGGGTCAGGACCTCCGCCTCGCGCGGGGTCAGGCCGAGCATCTCCTCGAGGCCACGCTCCGCGCCGGGTGGCTCCACCTCCGGCGGTGCCAGCTCCAACCGTGCGCGCTCCGCGAGCAACTCCAGCTCGCGGAGCAACGGCTTGGCTCCGATCCGCGCCGCGACGGCATGCGCCTGGCTGAGCGGCACGCTCGCCTCGCGGCGTGAGGCGCCGGCGGCGACCAGGGCCTCGGCCTCACGCCAGCGACAGTAGGCGGCGAGCGGTGGGCGCTCGAGCCGCTCCCAGGCGGCTGCCGCCTGCGACCACGACGCGGGCTTGGCCACGCCGTGGGCGCGCTCGCACTCGGCCTCGGCCAGAGCGAGCCAGCCGGTGGCGTTGGGCGTGACCGCCGCGGCTTCCGCGGCCGCACGGCGGGCGACGGCGACGAGCTTCCCGGCCCGGGCGAGCCACCGGCTGACGGCGTCGGCGTCGCGACGGGCACGCGCGAGCGCCGCCAGCTCCGCCTGCGCGCGCAGGCCCTTGGCGCAGAACCAGACGTGGAGCTGGGCGGCCTGGGCGGAGCGCGCCCTCGCCAGGCCGTCGCGCACCGCCTGGTCGGCCTCGGTCCAGCGGCGCTCCCACAGCGCGAGCTCCGCGAGGTAGACATCGTAGATGCCCTGCCCACGGTCCTCGCGCAGGCTGGCCAGCGCGGCTTCGAGGTGGCCCCGCGCGGCGTCGAAGTCGCCGCGCCCGAGCTCCAGGTCGGCGCGGAGCATCAGGAGCATGTAGGGGAAATTGGCGGTGATGGCGCGGAGCGCGGCCGCGCTGAGGCTGTCGGCCTCGTCCCACTCGCCGGTGGCGAGCAGCGCCTCGATGGAGTTCGCCACGAGCACCGTGCTGTCGATCCCGTACCGGCGGACGGCCTCGAGCCCGCGCCGACCGATCCGTGCCGACTCTCCGGGCCTTCCCAGCATCATCGTCACGTCGGTGAGCGACACGAACGCCTGCAGGAGCGCCGCTGGATCGCCGCTCTCCTCGGCGAGCGCGAGTGCCCGCCGGAGCTGCGCGACACCCTCGTCGGCGCGGCCGAGGTAGGCGAGGTCTCTGCCGAGGTCCACGAGCGCCCGGAGCTCCACCGCGTCGGCGCCCACCGCCCGCGCGAGCGCGAGCGCCTGCTGGGAAACCGCGAGTGATGCGTCGAAACGCCAGGCCAGCATCAACCCCTGCCCGAGTGCCGCCAGGGCGTGCGCACGCTCCGCGGAGGGTGGCTCCGCCGGCACGAGGCCGACCACGTGCTCGAAGGCCTCAAGGGCCGCGTCGGTCCTCCCGCTCTCGTGCAGGTAGCGACCGAGGTGGTCGTAGAGGCGCGCGGCGCGCAGCGGGTCGCGCTCGGAGACCAGCTCGATCGCTCGTTGTGCGAGCTGGACCGCGCGCGGCGCCGCGCCCGTCTGACTGGCCAGCTCGGCCGCCCAGGAGCACAGCCCGGCGAGGTCGGCCCGCACGAGCTCGGCCGCCTCCGGGACGGCCGGCCACAACGCCAGCGCCACCTCCAGGTGCGCCAGCGCCTCGGCCAGGCCGACGACGGCCTCCGCCTGGCGTGCCGCCTCGACCGACGCGACCAGCGCCTCCTTGGTGCGACCCGCCGCGGCCCAGTGGGGCGCGAGCTCCGCCGCCGCCGCGTCGCCGCCGCGCGCGAGCTCCTCGGCGAGCCGCGCGTGCAGCTCCTCGCGCTCGCCGGGCAGGATCGTCGCGTCGACCGCCTCCGCCAGGAGCGCGTGGCGGAAGCGGAAGCTGCCGGTTGCCCGGTCCGCGACCAGGACGCCCTGCTCGACCGCCTGGCGCAGCGCCTCGCGCAGGTCACCCTCCGGGATCGCGGCCACGGCGCGGAGCAGCGGGTAGCCGACGTCGCGCCCCGCGGCCGCGGCAAGGCGCAAGAGGCCCTGCGTCGAACGGTCGAGCCGCGCCACGCGCTGGAGCAACAGGTCGCGGAGGCGCTGCGGGAGCTCGCCGGCCCGTCCGCCGGCGGCGAGGAGCTCTTCGGCGAAGAACGGGTTGCCCTCGGAGCGGGCGGCGATCGCGGCCGTCAGCGCCGCCGGTGGAGGGGCGCCCGCGTGGGTCGCGAGCAGCGCGGTCAGCTCCTCGCGGTCGAGCGGTCCGAGCTGGAGCACCAACGCCGAGCCCGAGCGCCGGACGCCGTCGGCGAGCCGGCGGAACCGCTCGGCGGACGGCGGCTCGTCGAAGCGGTAGGTCGCCAGCAGCAGGATCCGGCGGTCGTCGAGGTTGTGCGCCAGGAAGACGACCAGGTCGAGCGTTGAGGTGTCGGCCCAGTGCAGGTCCTCGAGCACCAGCAGCATCGGTGCGGTGGCCGCTCGCTCGCTGAGTAGCGCGAGCGTCTGCTCGAACACGCGCAGCCGCGAGCCCGTGGTCTGCCCATCGACCCGCGGGAGGGCTCCGAGCGGGCGCAGGGCCTCGACGAACGGCTGGTACGGCAGCTCGGTGCCGACCAGGTCGATCGAGCGCCCGAGGAGGACCTCGAAACCCGCCCCACGGGCGCGGGTCGCAAGCTCGGACGCCAGCCGGGTCTTGCCGATGCCCGCGTCGCCGGCCACCAGGACGGTCGCGCCGCTCCCCGCCAGCGTCGCGTCGAGGGCGCGCTCGAGCTGCCCCAGCTCGCGTCCGCGTCCGACGAACACCCCGCTCGTCTCCATGGGCGCAGTATCCCGCCGCCGGCCTGGGCCGCGGAAGGCGCGCTACGCATGCGGCGCCGGGAAGCTACGTCGGTCGCCGGCGGAGGATACGTCGCCCCGGCCGATGCGCCCCGCCGTCTCGGCGACGACGATCCGGTGCATCCAACCGACACCGGGGAGGCGAGAGATGACAGCGGTCGCACAGCCCGCGTCGCGCGACGAGCAGCACCCGACCGGCCCGACCAGGATCCACACGGTGCAGGGCGGCGGTGGCCTGCGGCTGCACGTCCGCGAGTGGGGCAGGGCGGACGGACCGCCGATCCTGTTCATGCACGGCTGGTCGCAGAGCCACCTCTGCTGGGCCAAGCAGTACCGGAGCACGCTCGCCGGCGAGTTCCGGCTGGTGGCCTACGACCTGCGCGGCCACGGCATGTCCGAGGCGCCGCTCGAGCCCGACCACTACAGCGACGGCGAGCTGTGGGCCGACGACGTGGCGGCGATCATCGAGCAGCTGCGCCTCGACCGGCCGGTGCTGGTGGGCTGGTCGTACGGCGGCTTCATCATCTGCGACTACGTGCGCGCGCACGGCCAGGATCGAATCGCCGCGATCGACTTCGTCGCCGGCGCCGTCAAGCTGGGCGAGGCGGCGTTCGGCACGCTGATCGGCCCGGGCTTCCTCGACCATTTCGCGGACGCCGTCGCGGACGACCTGCCGACCAACGTCCGCGGCATGCGCGGCCTGGTCAAGGCCTTCCCGGCCAAGCCGTTCCCACCAGAGGAGGCCGAGACGCTGCTGTGCTCCAGCATGACCGTGCCGGCGCGGATCCGGGCGAACCTCGCGGCGCGCCAGATCGACGGCGACGACGTCCTGCGCACCCTCCAGGTGCCCCTGCTGGTCACCCAGGGCCGCGCGGACACGGTCGTGCTCCCTGCGATGGCCGAGCACATCCTGGCCATCTGCCCGACCGCCGAGGCCTCCTGGTACGAGGGCGTCGGCCACACCGCCCACCTGGAGGACCCGGACCGCTTCAACCGCGAGCTGGCAGCCCTGACCCGCCGCGCCCATGCCTGATTCGGCTTGAACGAACCTGGCGGGACCCCAGGTGAACCAAGCCGCCGCTCACTGCACGCAGGCTGCGATCGCCCCATGCGCATTCCAGCGCCTCGACCGGCGGGCCATGCTCATTCTGCGGCCGCTCACGCAAGGGTCGCCAAGCGGTTCTCCAGCTCGGCAGCGCATGATCTCTTCAACCACGGATTTGGTGTAGGCGCGGATCGTCGATGCCCACACTTTCGGGTCGCCGGTGGGTTGGCCGTGTTGCTCTGCCTCGGCTCGTCGAGCGAAGTTCTGGGCGAACTGCTCGAATGCCGATGGGACCTGCAGCAGCGTCTCACGGAGTCTTGGGTCGCGGATCCTTGGGATCACGTTCGCGAGCTCTCTCTCGCAGTCATTCGACAAGTTCCAGTATTTCTGGTCCCTGACCGCTTCGTCATACCGGCTCTGGGTGTAGGTGCGTGTCCGGTCCGCCAGCGAGTGCATCAGTGTTGTCGCTGCGTCATAAGCTGCCTGCAGGGCAGCTTCTTCGTCGCGTCTCCTCGCTTCGTTGATCTCCAGGATCGTGTTGTTCTCGGCGGCGGTGATCTGCTGCTGCACCAGCGCTCAATAACCTTCAGCATCCGGACCTCACTATGGGAGAAAGCGAATCGGGCGCCGCCGTCGACAGGCGCGAGCCTGAAGTCCGGGCGCGGTCTGCGCGGTCGTGGAGGACCTCCCGCCGGTCCGTACCCCCTCGGGGCGGCGCCGCACCGGCCTGCTGCGGTCCACGCCGATAAGGGAACGACAGCCGCGTCAACCGGGTCTACCTGCGGCGCCGCGGGATTCGGCCGCGGATCGCCCGGCGTGGGGCGGAGTCCTCGGCGCGGCCAGGGCGACACCGATGGAGGGTCGAGCGGTCACTGTCATGGCTGAGCTGCTGGCGGCGCCCGCGGGTGCGATGGGACCGGGACTTGGGTGGATCCTCACTTACCAGTTGGGATTCAGGCGTCGGCGATGTGGATCGCGCCCGGAACACCGCTCTGGCCCTTCTGCCATGCTGCGGGGAGATGATACGCGGAAGGGTGTGCAGCGGTGGGTGAGTGGGAAGCGCTGACGGCGCTGAGCAAGGAGAGCCGAGCCTTGTCAGGGGTCCTGCTCGAACTGGACGCCGATGCCTTCGAGCGTTCCACCAACTGCCCACCGTGGAACCTGAAGGAATTGGTGGTCCACACCGCGGCCAGTATCCAGCTGCGCGGCGACTTCCTCGACCCGCAACCGGGCGCACAACTGCGCAGCGCCGCCGATTACTACCGCCGACCGGAGCGCGCCACCCCCCAGTATCGGGGCCGCAACGTCGAGCAGGCCCAGGCCCTGGCGGCACGCCTTCCTGCGGGGATGACCGCGGCGCGGATGTTCGAGCAGGTCTGGCGGGAGACGGTTGGCAAGCTGCGCGACCAGGACCCCGCCCGCACCATCCAGGTCCCGGCGGTCGGAGCGATGCGGCTGGCTGACTGGACGGTGACCCGGGTGATCTCGGTCGCGGCGCACGGTGTGGACGTGGCGCTGACGCTGCACCGGGTGCCGTGGACGACCTCCTCGGCCCTAGCGGTCATGCGGGAGGCGTTCCTGTCGCTGTTGGGCGCCCAACCGCCCAAGGGACTGGCCTGGGACGACCAACTCTTGCTCGAGGTTGCGACCGGCCGGCGAGCCTTGAGTGACCAGGACCGGAGGATCCTGGGACCGCTGCGGGAACGGTTCCCACTGCTGTCCTGAGAAGCCCCGTCGATCGGGGCAGGACGGGCAGCAAACATCACCTGATCACCGAATCAGCCAACTGATCCCACTGCTTCAGTCGTGGAACGCGCTCGCTTATCTGCACTGGTTCCGCCGCCTGCCGATCCGCTGGGAGATACGCGACGACATCCACGAAGCCTCCTCACCCTCGGATGCGCACTCATCTGCTGGCGACGCCTGAACGCATTCAGACAAGGAGTGTTGAGACGGCGTGCGGTGCAGGGAGGTCCTGCTGGATCGAGGTACCGCCATAGGGCGGTGGGCTGCCGCTTTGTGAGGGGGTTGTCTGTCCGCAGCGGACGACAAAAGGCAACGGCAAGGAGGTCACCCACTCCTTGCCACTCTCAATGTATCGCGCACGGGGGGGCTTGCGGCAAGCCCCGGGTCGTGTTGCACAATCTGCGGCCGGGGCCAGAACCTGCGGAAATCAGGTACTCGCAAAGTACGTGTGCTCGCGGGTGCGCGCCGCCGGACCGCGCGGTGCGGCTGGCCGAAATGCAACCTCAGTGAATGGGTGGTTCATGGTTGACGTGATCATTGCCGGCGGCGGACCGACCGGCATGATGCTGGCGGGCGAGTTGCGGCTGCACGGCGTGCACGCGCTGGTGCTGGAGAAGGACGCGGAGCCGGGCGGGCTGGTCCGCTCGCTGGGTCTGCACGTGCGCAGCATCGAGGTCATGGACCAGCGCGGTCTGCTGGAGCGGTTCCTCGCGCACGGCCGGCAGTACCCGCTCGGTGGTTACTTCGCCGGCATCACCAAGCCGCTATCGGAGCTGGACACCGCACATGCGTACATCCTCGGCATCCCGCAGCCCGTCACCGACCGGCTGCTGGCCGAGCACGCCACCGAGCTCGGCGCCGAGATCCGGCGCGGCTGCGAACTGGTCGGACTGAGCCAGGACGACCATGGGGTGACCGTCGAGCTGGCCGACGGCACCCGGCTGCGCTCGCGCTACCTCGTCGGCTGCGACGGCGGCCGCAGCACGGTGCGCAAGCTGCTCGGCGTCGGCTTCCCCGGCGAGCCCCCCAGGCGCGAGTGGCTGCTGGGCGAGATGGAGGTGGCCGTGCCCCCGGAGGAGCTGAACGCCGTGGTGGCCGAAGTCCGCAAGACCGATCTGGGGTTCGGTGCCGGCCCTCTCGGGGACGGCGTGTACCGCGTCGTCGTGCGCGCCGAGGGGGTGGCCGAGGACCGCACGGTCCCGCCGACTCTGGAGGAGCTGAAGCGGCAGCTGCGGGCGATCGCCGGCACCGACTTCGGCGCGCACTCATCGCGCTGGCTGTCCCGCTTCGGCGACGCCACCCGGCTGGCCGAGCGCTACCGGGTCGGGCGGGTGCTGCTGGCCGGCGACGCGGCGCACATCCACCCGCCGTTGGGCGGGCAGGGCCTCAACCTCGGCATCCAGGACGCCTTCAACCTCGGCTGGAAACTGGCCGCCGAGGTCAACGGCTGGGCACCGCAGGGGCTGCTGGACAGCTACCACACCGAACGGCACCCGGTCGCCGCCGACGTGCTGGACACCACCCGCGCGCAGGCCGAGCTGACGTCCCTCGAGCCGGGCCCCCAGGCAGTGCGCCGGCTGCTGTCGCAGCTGATGGACTTCGAGGACGCGAACCGGTACCTGATCGAGAAGATCACCGCGATCGGGGTCCGCTACGACTTCGGCGAGGGCCATGAACTGCTCGGCCGGCGGCTGCGGGACGTGGGGCTGAAGCGGGGGCGCCTCTACGAGCTGATGCGCCACGGCCGCGGGCTGCTGCTCGACCAGACCGGCCGGCTCTCGGTCGCCGGGTGGGCGGATCGGGTCGACCACGTCGTCGACGTCAGCGAGGAACTGGACGTGCCCGCCGTGCTGCTGCGCCCCGACGGCCACGTGGCCTGGGTCGGCCAAGATCAGCAAGACCTGCTCAGCCAGCTGCCCAGGTGGCTCGGCGCGCCCGTCAACTGAACGCGCAGTCTGGCCCGAAGAGGGTGGGCCCTGAGATGCCGGCTATCGCCGCGGCATCCTCGGGTGCCGGTCCGGCTGTGAGGACTGCTCGTCCTCGCTGCTCTCCTGCCCGGCTGGCTCCGAGGGCTGGTTGTCGGCGGGGTCGCCGGCCTCGGAGATGCCCTTCTTGAACTCGCGGATGCCTTCGCCAAGCCCGCGGGCCATCTTGGGCAGCCGGCTGGCGCCGAACAGCGCGACCAGGATGGCCACGATGATCAGCAGCTCCCACGGCCCGATGGTGTCCATTCTCGCCTTCTCCAACACGTGACCTCTCGGCTCACCGTCCACGGTAGCCCCTCTGACCAGCTTCGACGACCGGTGCGCCGGAGCTCGCCGGGGCCCGGCGATCCGGCATGGCCCATGCGGGACGACCGCATCGACAAGGGCACGAAGCGAGGCGGCCGCCGCGAGGTCACCCAACGGTGCGGAACCCGTCCTCCTACCGTAGGAGCTTGTCCAGGGTGATCGGCAGGTCCCGCACGCGGATACCGGTGGCATGGAAGACCGCGTTGGCGATCGCCGCGGCGGTGCCGACGATGCCGAGCTCGCCGATGCCCTTGGACCCCATCGGGTTGACGTAGGGGTCCTCCTCGTCCAGCCAGTGCACCTCGACCGAGCCGACGTCGGCGTTGGCGGCGATGTGGTACTCGGCGAAGTCGTGGTTGACGACGTGCCCGAAGCGCGGGTCCACCACGCTGTGCTCGTGCAGCGCCATCGACAGCCCCATGGTCATGCCCCCGAGCAGCTGCGAGCGGGCGGTCTTGGGGTTGATGATCCGGCCCACGGCGAACATCCCCAGCAGGCGTGGCACCCGCACCTCGCCGCTGTCGGCGCGCACCCGCGCCTCGGCGAACTGCGCCCCGAATGCGTGCATCGCAAACCGCCCGGCGTGGGGGTTGTCGGGCATCTCGCCGGTGACCTCGAGCCCCTCGGCTGGCACCACTCCGGCGTGGTCGGACGCCAGGCGCGCCCGCAGCTTGCCGGCCGCCTCCACGATCGCCGAGCCCCAGGAGGTGATCCCCGACGAGCCGCCGGCTATGGACGCCACGGGCAGCGCGGTGTCCCCGATCCGCAGCTCGACGTCCTCGACGGCGACCTCCAGCGCGTCGGCGGCGATCTGGGTGAGCGCCGTCCAGGTGCCGGTGCCGATGTCCGCGGCGCCGATCAGCACGCTGTGGCGCCCGTCGGGGCCGACCCGGATCGTCGCGGCATTGCCGGGGAGCCGGTACACCGGGTAGGTCGAGGCGGCCACCCCCGTGCCCACCAGCCAGCCTCCCTCCCGCCGGGCGCCGGGGGTGGGGTCGCGCCGGGCCCACCCGAACCGGCGGGCGCCCTCGCGCAGGCAGGCGACCAGGTTGCGGCTGGAGAACGGCAGCCCGGACTCGGGATCGGCGTCGGGCTCGTTGCGGATGCGCAGCTCGACCGAGTCCAGGCCGCAGGCGACCGCCAGCTCGTCCATGGCCGACTCCAGCGCGAACATGCCCGGGGCCTCCCCCGGCGCCCGCACGATCGTCGGCACCGGCACGTCGAGGGCCGCCAACCGGTGGGTGGTGCGCCGGTTCGGCGCGGCATACATCGTTCGGGAGCAGACCGCCGTCTGCTCGGCGAACTCCTTGATCTTCGAGGTCTGCTCGATCACGTCGTGCGTGATCGCGACAAGCTGCCCGGCGGCGTCGGCGCCGAGCCGGATGCGCTGGATCGTGGGAGTCCGGTAGCCGACCAGGTCGAACATCTGCTGGCGGGTGAGGGCGAGCTTCACCGGTCGGCCGGCGACGAGCTGGGCGGCCATCGCGGCGAGGATCACGTCCGCATGGGTACGCCCCTTCGACCCGAACCCTCCCCCGACGTGCGGGGAGATCACGCGCACGCGCCGCGGGTCGAGCCCGAACGCTCGGGCGACGTCCCCCCGGACCCGGTGCACCCCCTGCGAGCCGCAGTAGACGATCAGCGCGTCGTCGGTCCAGATGGCGATGGTGGCGTGCGGCTCCATTGGGCTGTTGTGGTACATCGGGGTCGTGTAGGTCGCATCCAGCGCGACGGCCGCCGACGCCAGCGCGTCGTCGACGTCGCCGTGGACGGTGTCGGTTGCGAACCCGGCGTTGACCGTCTCGGGGGCGTACAGGTCGTCGCGGCCGGGCCGCAGCTGGACGTCGTGTGCCCGCTCCTGGTAGTCCACCCTGATCAGGGTCGCGGCGTTGCGGGCGACCTCGGGGGTCTCGGCGATCACCCCGCCGACGACCTGGCCGCGGAAGGCGACCTCGTCGGACTGCAGGATCGCCAGCTCGGCGTCGTCGGCCGAGGCCAGCTTCGGGGCGTTGTGGTGGGTGAGCACGGCCAGCACTCCCGGCTCGGCGGTCGCGGCGCCGGAGTCGACGCCGGCGATGCGCCCGGCGGCAATCGTGGCCTGCAGGGGGTGCAGGTAGGCGGGGCGCTCCATGGGCTGTTCGAAGGCGTAGGCAGCCATACCGGCGACCTTGGCCCGGCCGTCGAGGCGGTCGAGGGGCACGCCGATGGCGCGGGTGGGGATCCTGGCGGCGCTCATCGTGCCTGCTCCACCAGGTCGAGCAGGGTGCTGACGATGGTGTTGCGCGCCAGCGGGACCTTGAAGGCGTTGCCTGGCAGCGGGCGCGCGGCGGCCAGCTCGGCCTCGGCGGCGCCGCGGAAGCTCTCCCGGGTCGCGGGCGCGTCCCGCAACGCCGCCTCGGCCCTGGTCGCCCGCCATGGCTTGTGCGCCACCCCGCCCAGCGCCAAGCGCACGTCCCGTATCACCCCGCCGACGACCTCCAGCGCGGCGGCGACGGAGACCAGCGCGAACGCGTACGACGCCCGATCCCGCACCTTTCGGTAGCGCGACCTGGCCGCCAACGGCAGTGGCGGCAGGTCCACGGCCGTGATCAGCTCGCCGTGCTCCAGTACGGTGTCACGCTCGGGCTCCTGGTCCGGCAGCCGGTGCAGCCCGGTCAGCGGAATCGTCCGCTCCCCGCCGGGCCCCTGGGTGCGCACCACAGCGTCCAGTGCGGCCATGGCGACCGCCATGTCGGAGGGGTGCGTCGCCACGCAGGCCGGTGACCAGCCAAGCACCGCCAGCTCGCGGTCATAGCCCTCGAGCGCAGAGCAGCCCGAGCCCGGCTCGCGCTTGTTGCACGGGGTGGTGACGTCCTGGAAGTAGACGCAGCGGGTGCGCTGCAGCAGGTTCCCGCCAGTGGTGGCCAGGTTGCGGAGCTGACCGGAAGCGCCCGAAAGCAGCGCCTGCGACAGCACGGGATAGCGCCGCCGGATCCTGGGGTCGGCGGCAAGATCGCTGTTGGGCACCGCGGCGCCGATCCGCAGGCCCCCGTCGGGCAGCTCCTCGATCCGGTCGGAGACGAGCCGCCGCACGTCGACCAGCACGTCCGGGGTGGCCACCTCCAGCTTCATCAGGTCCACCAAGTTGGTCCCGCCGGCAAGGTAGGTCCCGTTTGGGGCCTGGGCCAGCATCGTCATGGCCCCGGCCAGGTCGCCGGCACGCTGGTAGCGAAACGGCCTCATCGGCCCGCCACCTCCGCGATCGCCGGGACGATGTTGACGTAGGCCGCGCAGCGGCACAGGTTGCCGCTCATCCGCTCGGCGATCTCCGCCTCGTCCAGCACCACCTCGTCGGCGTCCGGGTCGCTCACCGCGCTCGGCCAGCCCGCCCTGACCTCCTCCAGCATCCCGACCGCCGAACAGATCTGGCCCGGCGTGCAGTAGCCGCACTGGAACGCGTCGTGGGCGATGAACGCGCGCTGCAGCGGGTGCGGCTCCTCGCCGGCGGCCAGCCCGGCAGCCGTGACGATTTCCGCGTCCTGGTGCGCCACGGCCAGCGCCAGGCAACTGTTGGCGCGCCGCCCGTCGAGCAGGACGGTGCAGGCCCCGCACTGGCCGTGGTCGCAGCCCTTCTTGGCACTGGTGATCCCCAGCCGCTCGCGCAGCGCGTCCAGCAGCGTCGTGCGCGTGTCCACGACCAGCCGGTGCCGGGTCCCGTCCACCCGGAGTGTGATCTCCACGTCCACGATCCTCCCCTTCCCGGACTCGCGCGGGGCTCGCCGTGTTCCGCCGCGACCGGCGTCGTGCGGGTGAAGTGGACGCTGGGACGCCCTCGCCACGTGCGGTCGCGCGAGCGGCAGCCCACAGGTACTTCTTCGGTCCGACGGGGTGTCGGTTGAGGCGGGATCAGATCGCCTTCTCGGACGGTCGAGGTTCACGCCGACAGCCAGCGACTCCCCATCAGCGGCCCGATCCAGCAGGGCCTCCTGGTACTGCTTGCCCTACATGCCAGCTGGACTGTCGGCGGCTCGTAGTACCCTGCGGCGATGAACGTGATCGACTGGCTGCTCGACGGCGACCCCGCCATCCGCTGGCAGGTGCTGCGCGACCTCGAGAAGGCTTCCCCCGACGACGTCGCGGCCGAGCGGGCCCGGGTCGAGCACGATGGTTGGGGCGCGCGCCTCCTCGCGCTCGAGGGTCCCGATGGGCTCTGGGAGGGCGGCGCCTGCTTCCCGGCGTCCTACACCGGCGGTGAACCGGGGCAGCCCTGGACGGCCACGATGCACACGCTGCAGACGCTGCAGCTCTTCGGGCTCGACCCGGCGTCGGAGTCCGCCCGACGGGCGATCGCGCTCGTCGCGGAGAACGGGCGCTGGGAGCACGCCGGCCAGCGCTACTTCGACGGCGAGGTCGAGCCGTGCATCAACGGCCGGACGATCGAGACCGGGGCGTACTTCGGGGTGGACGTCGCGGCGATCGTCGAGCGGATCCTCGGCGAGCGGCTGGACGACGGCGGCTGGAACTGCGAGGTCGAGAACGGTTCCGTACGCTCGTCCTTCGACACCACGATCAACGTGCTCGACGGGCTGCTCGAGTTCGAGCGAGCGACTGGCGGGTCCGCCGAGGTACGCGCGGCGCGGCGCAGCGGTGAGGAGTACCTGCTCGAGCGCGGCCTGTTCCGCCGCAAGAGCACCGGCGAGGTCGTCGACCCGGCATATCTCGAGTTCGCGTTCCCCTACTACTGGCACTACGACGTGCTGCGCGCGCTCGACTACTTCCGCTGGTCCGGCGCGGACCCGGATCCCCGGATGGCGGAGGCCGTGGAGGTCGTGCGATCGAAGCGGCAGCCCGATGGCCGCTGGCTGCTCGACCGCATCCACCCGGGTCGCGTCCACTTCGACCTCGAGGGCGGCGTGGGGACGCCGAGCCGCTGGAACACCCTCCGCGCGCTCCGGGTGCTCGACTGGTGGGACGGCGCCGCCTGACGCGTCAGCCCGGACCAACGCCGGTGCCCCAACGCAGCTCGCGGTCAGCCGTGCGCCCCGGCACGTCCGGCCCAACCTTGCCGTGACTCGGCTGCCCGTTGGCGGCGGTCAGGCGGGGACGACCGCGCTGGCTCGCAAGCGTGCAGCATCTCGGCCCGGCGGGAGACCGAAGTGACGGCGGTACTCGCGGTTGAACTGGGATGCGCTGTCATAGCCGACGGTGTAGCCGACGGTGGCGACCTTGTCGAGCCCGGCCAGGAGCAGAAGGCGGGCCTGCTGCAGGCGTACGCGCTTCTGGAACTGGATGGGGCTGAGCGCCGTGACGGCGTGGAAGTTTCGATGGAATGCCGATGTGCTCATGGCGCAGGAACGCGCGAGGTCTTCGACACGGAACGGCTCTGCGTGATGGTCGTGGATCCATCGGACGGCGCGACTGATCTGGGTGAGGCTGCTGTCGGACAACCCGACCTGCCGCATGGTCGGTCCCATCGGTCCGAGGAGCAGCCGCCAGAGAATCTCCCGCTCGAGCATGGGCGCCAGCACCGGCTGGTCCACTGGGCGATCGAGGAGTCGAAGCATGCGGATGACGGCGTCGAGCAGCTCGCTGCTCGCGTCCGCGACACCGAGCGCGGGCGGAGCGGCCTTCGTGGCGCGGGACGGCGCGACGGCGGTCGACCCCGCCCGCGCATCCAGTAGCAGCGAAGCGATTGTTGCTGGGCGCAGGACGAGGCCGAATCCCAGCGCCGGCGCCGACGGGCTCGCTTCGGTGTAGTGGCCGATGACCGGCAGGTCGATGGACGCCACGAGGTACTGCCCCGGTCCGTAGTCGTAGGTGCGGTCGCCGACGGCGAGGCGCTTGGAGCCTTGCACGATCAGCGCCATCACCGTCCCCGAGCTTGACGGATGAGGCTCCTCGACCTTGTCCGCGACCGAGAGCAGAACGCCGCCGATCGCCGTCGTGCCGTCCGGCCGGGCGTGGCGAGCGATCAGTGTCCGCAACTCGGCCAGCTTCTCAGCGCGACCGGCCGTCGCGGATGGAGACTCGCGATTCGCTTGCACCGGCAGGATCGTACGCCTGTGTTGGCACTTGTCCGCGCTCCCGAAGAAGCTTCAGCTGGACAGGTTGGCAGGATTGTGCAACAGCGCGGCAGGTTCGTTCTCACACCTCGCCGCTGGAACCCGCTTGGCTTACCCGGTGTCCCGCACTGAGGAGGCCGATATGAACGTCGCAGTCGTCACCGGAGGCAGTTCAGGTATCGGGCAGGCCGCGGCCACCCGCATCGCCGAACGCGGCGCCGGGGTCATCGTGACCTACAACACCAACCCGGAGGGGGCGAAGGAGACCGTCGCCGCCATCGAGACCAGCGGCGGCAGCGCGGTCGCGCTTCCGCTCGACGTCAGTGCCAGTGAAACTTTCCCGGGCTTCGCCGAGCAGGTGGCGGCCGAACTGGCCGACACCTGGGAACGCACAACCTTCGACTGCCTGGTGAATAACGCCGGTTTCGGTCAGATGGCGATGTTCGAGGACACCACCGAGGAGCTGTTCGACCGATTCTTCCGTGTCATCCTCAAAGGCCCCTACTTCCTCACGCAGCACCTGCTGCCGATGCTCGCCGACGGCGGCGCGATCGTGAACACGACCAGCAACTCAGCCCTGGCCACTGGCCTGACCGCGGGCTACTCCGGCTACGCGACCATGAAGGGCGGCCTGACCGTTCTCACCCGGTGCATGGCGAAGGAGTTCAGTACCCGCGGTATCCGGGTCAACTCGGTGGCCCCCGGTTCCACCAGGACGCGGATCGCGAGCGACGCGTTCCAGCACCACCCAGAGGTCATCCCGCCGATCGTCGCGCAAACCGCGCTTGGCCGGCTCGGCGAGGCGGACGACGTCGGCAAGGTCATCGCCGCGCTGCTATCCGACGAGTTCGGCTGGGTCACCGGCGAAAACCTCGAGGTCTCCGGCGGCTTCCACCTGTAAGCGGCTCCGCCCTGTACCTGCTTGCCCAGGTCGCGCTGGCCTGGCGGCTGGCCCACACGCTCGACCGAGCCGTGTCGCGGGCCGGGCATCGGCGCCGAACCGATGGCCTCGAACCGACGGGATACCGGATTGGCCTGCCCTGGTGGCCCGCCGATGACCGGCCACCGCCCAACGACCACGTTCCGGTCATGGACTCGCGCAGCCAGGCTTCGAAATGGGTCTCGGCAATTTGCGCTCGATCGCCCGGGAGGAGGGTCCGCTCATGCAGCTCGGCACCGTGGTAGCGCGCTTGTGGGTCCGCGATCACTTCGCGCGGATCCCGACGATGGCCCATTGCCACGTCGCCGAGCACATGCAAAGCGGCATGACGCGATGGCTGCCGACCAGGACAAGGTGACGGAAGACTCAGGCGGTCGGCCGGATCATTGTCCCGGATCCGCGACCTTCGCCCGGCACTCAGGAAGGTGGAGTTGCGCGACCGCGTCCAGGCTGTCGAAGTGAGTGACGCCAGGCGCCGGGAGATTCGCCTCGTCCCGTTCGGTGAAGTCGCCCTCCAGGCGAACGGCGAGCCACCCCCGCATTGGGGGATGGCGGCCCTCCTCGCTGCCGAAGTTCCGCCACTCCGGATGGCCCGCAGCGCCGACCGTTCAGCCTCCGAGCCGCCGCCTACCGCGTAGTCAGGAACCAGCCCGCCAGCCGCACCCTTGATCCAACCCAGACCTCACCCGGGCGCAACTCTTCGTCACGAATGGCATCAGCTCAGAGAACGCCGGATCAGCCCAGCACCCGGGCGTTCTCCTCCGAAGCGAACTCGGCCTCGACGGTGTTCCCGATGGCGTGATGGGTCAGGACCGTCTCGCCGGCCTGGGACATGACGCTATCGGCGCAACGCGGAATCTTGCGGATGACCATCAGGCCTGCCGCCGGGGGCCAGAAGCGCCGCGCCGTCAGATCCATAGGCTGCCGCGCACCAGCCCACTACCCGGTCAAGAACTTCGAGATGACGGCGGTCACAACCGAGATCGCCACTGGCAGGACGGCGGTCGCGATCACCGGCCGGAGCCATCGTGTCCGAAGTGGCCAACGGGGGCAGGCTTCGTCCAGCATCCTGAGTTGCCTGCTGATCTCCCAGAGTGCGTCGGCCTTGGCCTTGAGCCGCGGTGCATCGTCGGCTGCCGAGGGCCTGTTGGCCACAGCTACAGCGTCGAAGACTCGGGCGACCGGCTTGAGGATCTGGTCACGACGCTGGTCCATCAGCTGATGCGGTCGCCAGAGGAGATGCCGGAAGGCGGAGGGGAGTAGGACGGCATAGAACCCGGCCAGTACGTATGGCTCAGGGCGGTGCGCCGGCGCCCAAGGAGTCCCCAGTAGGGCGAGAACCATGCACAGCCCAGCGCCGCCGAGGACCGTGGCGACAAACAGGACCAGGCTGAGTAGCTTGCCGACGGTCTGCAGCCCACCGCATCCGTCGGGGTGCTGCAGCCGCACATGGATCGGGAACGTGTGGAACAACTCGCCGATCGCCTGGGACGTGCTCCACAGCTGGATGATGGTCGTCCACCCAAGGAAGAAGAGGGCGCCCTGCGCGGCCGAGGAAGCCACGATCAGCAGGGCTACTGGCGCCAGTCTGAGTTTCGGGCGGTCGTCGATGAGCGCATAGACGAGATACACGACAGTCAGCACTGCCGCTTGCCCGAGCACCCTATTGAACTGAGCTTCCAGCTCTTTCGCGGCCTCGTTGAGGCGGCTGCCTGCAGCGGATCGGCCGATCACCTTGTCGTTGCGCAACTGCCGCAGCAGACGGGTGGTGAGTTCGGGAAGTGCCAGGTAAACCCAGACGATCATAGGGGTGAGCACAAACGCGGCGACCACGTTCACGATGAGCACGCGCGAAAGATAGGGTTTCAGGACGTCCGTGCGAGCGTCGACGAGTAACGCCTCAGCGCCGAATAGCATCCCGATGACCAGCGCCCAAAGGCCAGCGATCCGGGCGTTGCGAACGCTTTGGCGGGCTGGTTCGTGATCAAGGTCGATCGTTCTCGCCCAGACCAGCCGACCCCGCCTGCCTGGTCGCAGAGCAGGGCCAATCGGCAGGGCGTCGCTATGCGGGCGCGTGTCAGCCTGCGGCTGGCGCGCGACGCTGGTCCACTCCATGACCTGGTTCGGCATAGCGATACCCGGCGCCGATCGGCCATCTCTGCTTCAACCCGGCGCCCTCTCCTCTGGGGAGAGAGCGCGACGGTGCTCATCTGATACCGGTGAGCGCCATCAAGCGTGCGCTGACCAGCGATATTGGCTTCCAGCCCACGGTTGGCGAGATGGAGGGGGCAGTAGACCGCGGTCTGCGCCCTCTGCTCCCGCGCCGCGCGTGCTTCGCTGACCGGAGTCGCCCGGTCGAAGACGCGGCCAGGCCCGATCTGCCTCTCGAAAAGTCGGAGCAGGAGCTCGGCGGCTCACGGGCGCAGGAGCACCTTGGTCGCCCGCCGCTGATCCATGGCCTTGTAGCCCGCGCCGGCCTGCTCAAGCGGCAGTTCGAGATCGAACACCTTGCCGGGGTCGATCCGGCGGTTCCAGATCAGGTCGATGAGCTCGGGTAGGAAGCGGCGCACCGGGGCGGGCCCGCCGTGCAGGTGCACGTGGGAGAAGAACAGCTCGGTGCCGGGCAGTTCGACCCCGTGGGCCACGCCGACGTAGCCGACGTGGCCGCCGGGGCGGGTGGAGCGGATGGCCTGCAGCATCGACTCCTGGGTGCCGACCGCCTCGACCACGCTGTGGGCGCCGAGCCCGTTCGTCAGGTCCTTGATCTTGGCCACCCCGTCGTCGCCGCGCTCGGTGACGACGTCGGTCGCGCCGAACTCGATCGCGAGCTGCTGGCGAGGCTCGTGCCGGCTCATCGCGATGATGCGCTCGGCGCCGAGCTTGTTGGCCGCCAGCACGGCCAGCAGCCCGACCGCGCCGTCACCGACCACCGCGACGGTCTTGTGTGGGCCGGCCTCGGCGGCCACGGCGCCGAACCAGCCGGTGCCGAGCACATCCGAGGCGGCCAGCAAGCTCGGGACCAGGTTGTCCGGAGGGAGGTCCGGGGTGGCGACGAGGGTGCCGTCGGCCAGGGGGACACGAAGGTGCTCGGCCTGGGCGCCGATGGCGCCGATGGGCTCGCGGTGGATGCACGAGCTCTGGTAGCCGGCCTGGCAGATGGCGCAGGTGTTGTCGGAGGCGAAGAACGAGCCGACCACGAACTGGCCAGGCCTGATGGTCGTGACCTGGCTGCCGACCTCCTCGACGACGCCGGCGTACTCGTGGCCCATCGGGGACGGCCCCTCGACCGCTTCGATCCCGCGATACGGCCACAGGTCCGAGCCGCAGACACAGGTGGCGGCCATGCGGATGACGGCGTCGGTTGGTTCGATGATCTTGGGGTCGTCGCGGTCTTCCACCCGGACGTCGCCGGGGGCGTACAGGACAGCTCCGCGCATGGTGGCGTGCTCCTTTCAGCGGGCGATGAGCCGCAGGGTGGCGGCGGTGGCGTCCCGGCTCACCATGGGATCGACGTAGGTGCCGCCGTAGCGGCGGTACTTGATGCGGTAGGCGTGGTCGATGGCGGCCTGGTCGGCGTGGTGAGGTTCCTGGAAGGTGACGTCGCGGGTGATGCCCCCGGCCCGGATGCGGCCCTCCGGGCGCCGCAGGACCGACCGGAACCAACCGCCGTTGCGTCCCCGCCAGGAACGGACGTACAGGTCGTCGCCGACGCGGACGACCCAGATCGTGGTGGAGGGGCGCAGCGATCCGTCCGGTCGCAAGGCGGCGATCCGCAGCTCGTCGGCCGCTCCGATCGTGTCGAGCTCCTCGGCGGTCCAGTCACGCATGTGGGTTTGCGTCTCCTACTTGGACGTGGGTTCAGGCCGGTGCAGCCTCCAGGTCGTGGCTACCCCGAGAGGGCTGCAGCAGCCGGCTGGCCGCGGCCGCGGCGAGCCCGACTCCGGCCGCCAGTAGCAGGCTGGTCCGCAGGCCCTGGGTGAAGGCGGCCGGCTGGGCCAGCAGGGCACCGAAGACGGCCACGGCCAGGGCGCCCCCGACCTGCCGACTGGTGTTGAATACGCCGCTGGCCACACCGGCCCGGTGGCCGGGGACGCTGTTGAGCAGGACCGCGGTCACCGGTGGCGAGACCAGCGGACCGGCCAGGCCGACCAGGACCATCAGCCCGGCCAACACCCAGACGGGCGTCGCGGGCCGGACGACGGCGAGGGCTGCCAGGCCGGCGGTCATCAGGGCCAGGCCGCCACCGATGAGCTGCCGGGCGCCGAGGCGTTCGGCGAGGCGGGCGCTGAAGGGGGTCACCAAGGCGCCGACCACCATCATGGGCAGGAACGCCACGCCGGTGGCCAGCGAGGACAGGCCCCGCAGCTGCTGCAGGTACAGGCTCATCACGAACGGCAGCCCGTAGTAGCCGACGACGAAGGCGAAGCCGACCGCGACGGCGACCGACACGGTGCGGGAGCGGAACAGCTCCAGCGGCACCATCGGGTGGGCGCCCCGCGCCTGGGCGGCCAGGAACGCGGCCAGCGCCACCAGGCCGCCCAGCACGGGCCCGGAGGAGGACGCGACCGCGCCGCCCAGGTCGCCCCGGATCGAGGGCAGGGCGACGTTGACGACCACCGCGTCCAGGGTGACCACGAAGAAGCCGAGGACCACGGCGGCCAGCGCGAACCCGGAGCGGAAACGACCCTGCACGCCGTGGCTGACGCGCGGTGGGCTGGCAACGACGAGCATGGACAACGGAAGTGGTCTCCTGTGGGTGAGGCGTCATCGCTCCGACGCCTCCATGGAACCCTTGGCCGCAGGAGCCAGGGAGTCCCCGCTGATACAGGAGCCAGGGAGTCCCCGCTGATAGGGGTACCGGCAAGGACTCCCTCCCTGCCCCGGCCCTCGGTAGGCTCGGGACCATGACCAGCCGCCACGACGTCCGGGCCGAGATCCGCCAGTTCCTGACCACCCGGCGGGCCAAGCTCACCCCCGAGCAGGCCGGCCTGCCGGCCTACGGCCGGAACCGGCGGGTCCCCGGGCTGCGCCGGGAGGAAGTAGCGCTGCTGGCCGGCATCTCGATCGAGTACTACACCCGGCTGGAACGCGGCAACGCCCGCGGCGTCTCCGACGAGGTCCTGGAGGCGCTCGCCCGCGCCCTCCAGCTCGACGAGGTCGAGCGCGCCCACCTCCTCGACCTGGTCCGCACGGCCAACGCGGCACCTCCAGCGCGCCGGCGCGCCACCCCGCAGCGCGTGCGTCCCAGCGTGCAGCGCGTCCTGGACTCGATGACCGGAACGGCCGCGTTCCTGCGCAACGGACGCTTGGACGTCCTGGCCGCCAACCAGCTCGGCTACGCGCTGTACTCGCCGGCGTTCGGTGACCCGGCCCGACCGGTGAACCTGGCACGGTTCGTCTTCCTCGACCCGAAGTCGAGGGAGTTCTACGGCGACTGGGACGGCATCGCCCACGCCACCGTCGGCAGCCTGCGCGCCGAGGCGGGCCGCGACCCGTACGATCGGGCGCTGACCGACCTGGTCGGGGAGCTGTCGGTGCGCAGCCAAGAGTTCCGGACGCGGTGGGCCGCCCATGACGTGGACTACTACCGCAGCGGCGTCCAGCCGTTCCGCCACCCGCTGGTCGGCGACCTCACCCTCGACTACGACGTGCTCGAGCTGCCGGCCGACCCGGGGCAGTCGATCGTCGCCTACAGCGCCGAACCCGGCTCGCCGGCGCGGCAGGCGCTGGACCTGCTGGTCAGCTGGGCCTCGACGCCGGGCGAAGCGACCGCCGTCCCCTCCGACCACGACACCTAAGCTAGGCAGGGAGCCACCCGTGCCCAAGCAGCCGACCGCCAAAGGGCCCGCCGAGTGGTTCACCGGCGACGTCTTCATCGACGCCATCGCCCAGGGCAAGGAGCCATCCCGGGTGCGGGTGAGCGCCGTCGGTTCACCCCCTCGGCCCGCACCGCCTGGCACGCCCATGCCGTCGGGCAGACCCTCTACGTCACCGAGGGCAAGGGCCTGGTGCAGTCCCGCGGCGGCCCAGTCGAGGAGATCGGTGCCGGTGACGTCATCACCACGCCCCCGGCGACGAGCGACCCGAGGCGGACTGGGGCGAGCACGTCACCGACGACCAGTACCACGACCGCTGACCCACACAGCAGCCCGCAGGCGCGGGGAGGCGTAGGCATGGCGAGCAGTGTGCCCACGGGCGCGTTGGGCTGACCGACCCGGCTGCCGCCGGATCAGCGTCGGCCGGCGGTGACGATCCAGGCGCGCGAGTCGAACCAGATCCCGTCTCCGCCCGCGTGCGCGGCGAGCGTCTCGCGCAGCCGCTCGAGCGCACGCTCCGCGCCAGCAGGATCCAGCCGCTTCAGCACGCCGTCCGTGCAGGTGAAGCCACGGACCCAGCCGAGCGCGGCGGCGACGTCCGGACCGTAGTAGACAGGCTCGTGCACGTCGCTGAAGGTGACCTCGGCGAACCCCGCAGCGTCCAGGATCCCCTCCACCGTCGCCGGGTCGGCGAGCGAGAACGGGTCCGGCCCTGCGGGGGCGACCGCCGCGGGTTCCTCGGATCCTTCGAGGGACCCGCGGATCGCGACCTCCCACTCGTTCCGCTCGTGGCTCTGCCAGACCATCATGACCAGGCGCCCGGCCGGGCGTAGCGCCCGCCCGATGTTGGCGAACGCGGCGACCGGGTCGTCGAAGAACATCGTGCCGAACCTGCTGATGGCCAGGTCGAACTGCTCCGGCGGGAAGCGGTGGACCTGCGCGTCGGCCCGCTGGAAGGTGACGTTGCGCAGCCCCTCCGCCTGGGCGAGCTCGCGGGCACGGTCGATCATCGGCGCGGACAGGTCGACCCCCAGCGCGCCGCCCGCGGTGGCCGTGCGCGCGGCCTGCCGGGTCGTCTGCCCGGTCCCGCAGCCGACGTCGAGGACGTGGTCGTGGCGCCGGACGCCGCTAGCCCGGCGCAGCACCTGGTTGTGCAGCCGCAGCTCGGCGTCGTAGTCGACCGGCGGTCTGGGCATGCCGTCAGGGGCCGGCGTCGACCACGGCACGGACCTCGGGCTCCGGGGGTTGTGGGTCGATGCTGGTGAGCACCCACGTCGCGCCGGCGGCCTCCCAGGGGCGAACGTCAGCTCCCGGGGGCACCTCCACGACCAGGTCGAAGGGGGCATCGCTGCCGGCGCGTGCCTGCTGGACCTCCTCGGCGAGCTCGGCGAGCGCTTCCGGTCCGGAGAGCTCGATCGGGAACAGCCCGTCCCACCGGACCGCGCGCCGGACCGGCCGCCGGTTGGGCCAGCTGGCCGCGACCCAGACCGGGATCCGTGGACGCTGCACCGGGAGCGGCCTGAACCCCCGCTCCAGAACCCGCCGAGCCGGTCCAGGCCCTCGTCCAGCAGGCGGCCGCGCTCGCGCGGGTCGACGGCCTCGCCGAATGGCCCAAGGTCGTCGCCGTTGCCGAGCCCGACGCCCAGCGTGAGGCGCCCGTTGCTCAGGTGGTCCAGCGTGACCGTCTCCCGGGCGAGCTTCTGGACGCGCCTGCGGGACAGCGGGGTGACCATCGGCCCGAGCCGGAGGGTGTCGGTCGCCGAGGCGATGGCGCTGAGCGCCACCCACGGGTCGGCCACGGCGCGTTCCCGGGGCGGGTAGGCGATCCGGTCCCACAGGAACACGCCGTCCCAGCCGACGGACTCCGCCGCCCTGGCAAGCTCGGCCAGGAGCCGCGGGTCCGCCAGCTCGTCGAACGGCGCCAGGTACAGTCCACGCTTCATCGCTCGTCACCCGGGAGCATCCCGCCGCCGGCACTCTACGTGCCCCGGCGTCCTTCGCCGAGTTCCGGCAACACCTGGGCGAGGTCATCGCCGAGCTGGCCGACCCCTGGACAGCCGGACCTGACCGGGCGCCGTCGGACGCACAACACGGCCTCTGACCATCATTCCTACAGGTCAGAGGCCGTGTTGTCGCGGTGCTCGATGGTAGCCCCGACCGGATTCGAACCGGCGCTACCGCCTTGAGAGGGCGGCGTCCTAGGCCGCTAGACGACGGGGCCAGGTCGTTCGCTGGGGTGCCAGGACTCGAACCTAGACTAACGGGGCCAGAACCCGTCGGGCTGCCAATTACCCCACACCCCACTGGACCCTCAGGGCGCGACGACCGGGAACCTGGCGTGGCGCCTGATCCTGATGGCCCTTGGGCTCGCGCATGATAGCGGTTGTGAGCCCGATGGCTCAACCAGCGTGCCACCGGGGCGGGCCCGGTGTCCACCTGCCTACCGGGCGACGGCGCTGGCCGCCTCGAGCCGCGCCAGCGAGCGCTCGCGCCCGAACAGCTCCATGGACTCGAACAGCGGCGGGCTGACCAGGCGGCCGGTGATGGCCAGCCGGATCGGCTGGAACGCCTTGCGGGGCTTGAGCCCCTGCTCCTCGGCGAGCTCGCGCAACGACCCCTCGATCGCCTCGGCGGTCCACGGCTCCAGCGGCCGCAGGACCTTGGCGGCGGCGTCGAGGAAGCCGCGCGACTCGTCGGTGAGCACCTTGGCGGCGTCCTCCGGACTCGGCTCGACCTGGTCGGTCAGCAGGAACCCGAGCATGTCGGGCGCCTGGTCGAGGCGGCTGATCCGCTCGGCGATCAGCGGCGCGGCGCGGGTCAGCAGCTCCACATCCGGGTCCGGGTGGCCGGCACGCTCCATGAACGGCACCAGCCGCCGGGCCAGCTCGGCGGGCTCCAGCCTGCGGATGTACCAGCCGTTCATGGCCTCGAGCTTGACGTCGTCGAACATCGCCGGGTTGCGCGAGACGCGCTCCAGCGAGAACACCTGCTCGAGCTCCTCCAAGGTGAAGTGCTCTCTGCTCTCGTCGTAGCCCCAGCCGAGCAGGGCCAGGTAGTTCACCATCGCCTCGGGCAGGAAGCCCTGCTCGCGGTACTCCTCGATGGCCACCTGGTTGCGCCGCTTGGAGAGCTTCTTGCGGTCGGCGCCGACCAGCAGCGGCAGGTGGGCGAACCTGGGCGGCTCCTCGCGCCCGAGCGCGCGGAAGACGTGGATCTGCCTGGGCGTCGCCGGCAGCAGGTCCTCGCCGCGGATGACGTGGGTCACGCCCATGTCGAGGTCGTCGTAGACCACCGCGAACATGTAGGTCGGCATGCCGTTGGCGCGCAGCAGCACGAAGTCGGTGAGGGTGGCGTTCTGGAAGACGATCAGGCCGCGGATGACGTCGTCGACCACCGTCTCGCCCTCGTCGGGCATGCGGAAGCGCACCACCGGCCTGCGGCCCTCGGCCTCGTAGGCGCTGATCTGCGCGGAGGTCAGCTCGCGGCAGAAGCCGTCGTAGCCGGGCGGCAGCCCGCGCGCCGCGGCCGCCTCGCGGCGCCGCTCGATCTCCTCCTGGGTGCAGTAGCACGGGTAGGCCTGGCCGTGGGCGATCAGGGCGTTGACCGCGGTGTGGTAGCGGTCGAGGCGCTCCGACTGCAGATAGGGCCCGTGCGGGCCGCCGACCCGGTAGCCCTCGTCCCAGTGCAGGCCCAGCCAGCTGAGCGTGTCGGCGATCTCGTCGGCGCCGCCCGCGACGTTGCGGGCGACGTCGGTGTCCTCGATACGCAGCACAAAGACGCCGCCGTGCCGGCGCGCGTAGAGGTAGCTGTAAAGCGCGGTCCTCGCTGTGCCGACGTGCAAGTAGCCGGTCGGGCTGGGCGCAAACCGGGTTCGGACGGTGGGGCTGGTCATGGGGAGGATGCTAGCAGCCGGCTGTCGGGGAAAGCGCGCCCACCTGGTCGGCGGCATTGCCCCCGTTGGGAGGAGGCCCTGTGCTCGTCAACCCCAGCCATCCGCCGCTCAGGATCGCGATGGTCGCGCCCCCGTGGTTCCCGATTCCTCCAGGCGGATACGGCGGGATCGAGTCGATGGTGCACACGCTGGTCGAAGGCCTTGCCGGCCGAGGCCACGAGGTCATCCTGGTGGGAGCCGGGAAGCCGCACCGCAGTGCCAAGTTCCTGCAGACCTACGGCGAGCCTCCGCTGGAGCGGATGGGTGAGGCGTTCCCCGAGGTGGTCCACGCGCTGGCAGCGCACGATCACCTGGCGGACCTGGACGTCGACGTGGTCCACGACCACTCGCTCGCCGGCCCGCTGACGGCCGGCTGGCGGAGGACGCCGACGGTGGTCACCGCCCACGGACCGATCGCCGGCGAGATGGCGATCTGCTACCGGGTGCTGTCGCGCTACACCGGGCTGGTGGCCATCTCCGACGGGCAGCGTGCCAAGGGACCCGACATGGCCTGGGAGGGCCGCGTCTACAACGCCATCCCGGTCGACGACTATCCCTTCCAGGAGGGCAAGGAGGACTTCTGCCTGTTCCTCGGGCGGATGAGTCCGGAGAAGGCGCCGGACCTGGCGATCAAGGCCGCCCGCGAGGCCGGCTACCCGATCGTGGTCGCCGCCAAGTGCAACGAGCCGGCCGAGAAGCGCTACTTCGAAGAGCGGGTGCGGCCCCTGCTTGGCCCCGACGCCGAATGGTTCGGCGAGGCCAATACGGAGGAGAAGAAGGGCCTGCTGGCGCGGGCGCGCTGCCTGGTGTTCCCGATCCAGTGGGACGAGCC
>DASVXQ010000149.1:0-2699 GCA_036392615.1 Actinomycetes bacterium
GCAACAACGGCGTGACGGCGCACACCTTCACCATCTACGACATCGACATGGACGTCGTCCTCCAGCCGGGGCAGCGCCGGGCCGTCACCATCCAGCCGCCGGGCGGCTCGGTGAGCTGGCGCTTCCTCTGCCGCTTCCACGACGCCGGCGGGATGCACGGCAGCCTCACCTTCGGCAACCCGCCGCCGAGTCCGCTGGGACCACCCTGAGCCTCCGCGGGCCGGCGAGGCGGTTAGCGCCAGCAGGTGTGCCGCACGGCGCTTGCCTCCGCCGCGTCGGCGATGTCGTGCGGCCCGTCCTCGCCGCGGCACCCGCTGCACCCGGCCCACCAGCCCCGGCCGATCGGCCTCGACCGGTCCCGCGGGTCGCTGCGGGTGCCGTCCTCGTACCGGATCCACGGCATGCCCGGGCGTTCGGCCACTAGCAGGCGGGGCGGCGGCTCCGCGCTGGGGTCCACGCCGCCCCAGGCCTCTGGCGCCGGTCCGCACGGGCCGGCGTGGCGGCCGATCTGCCAGCGGGTGCAGCCTGGCGGCGGGCCTCGATGGCCGCCAGCGTGCGCAGCGCCGCCAGCCGGTCGACCCAGTAGCTGAGCCGCTCCACCGCGACTAGGGCATCGGTGGCGTACAGCGTGGGCAGCACCTCGGTGAGCTCGCGGAGCTGGCTGGTCCAGGGCCGCCAGTTCAGCAGCTGCCCGAGGGCGGCGACCGGCCGCGGGGATGAACGTACCTCTTTCGCCATGCTGCCTCCTCATCACCCGCGGCCGGCACCGCGCCACTTCAGGGCTCAAGGCGCCGATCTACCACCACGCGCCGGGGGTACCCCCCTGGGCGGCAGGCCATCGGACCGCCCCGCCGGCGGTCGTCCCCGGCGCGGTTCCGCACGCCGCCAGACTGAACGCCCGGTAGATTCGAGGGCCGTAGCGCTCTGCCAGCCTGGCCGTCGAGCTTCGTTCGCGACAGCGCCCGCCGCGGGGCGCTTCCCGCCCCGCGGCGGCAGGAGGAGGCCCTATGTCGATCATGCGTTTCGACCCCTTCCGGGATCTCGACCGCATCGCCGAGCAGATGGCGGGTCGTGGCATGCGCACGATCCCGATGGAGGCCTACCGCCGCGGCGACCAGTTCGTGGTGCACTTCGACCTGCCCGGCGTCCGCCCCGACGACGTGCAGCTCACGGTGGAGCACAACGTCGTGGCGATCAGGGCCGAGCGTCGCTCGCCCCGCGAGGAGGGCGACGAGGTACTCATCGATGAGCGGCCGCAGGGCGTCTTCAGCCGGCAGCTGTTCCTCGGCGAGACCCTCGACTCGGAGAAGCTCGAGGCCAGCTACGACGCCGGTGTGCTGACCCTGCGCATCCCGGTGGCGGAGCAGGCCAAGCCGCGACGTATCCCGATCGGCGCCGGCTCCAACGAGCCGCAGCCGGTTGGCGCCTCCAGGGGCCGTGGCGCCGGCTGAGCCGATGCCGACCCGTGGTTGCAGGCGCTGAGCGGGCCCTCCACCCTGCTGCCACGGTTTTTTGCACGCGTGCATGGGACGTGTCACCTGGTGATTCCAGGGCGATCCACCAGGATGGTAAATTTTGGCTGCCATCTTCCCGGTTCAATTGCGTCATGCCGTCATGATCAAATAGCCCAGTGGTGCTGGAGATCGATCGGCGGATTTCCTACACGAATCGGGACGTTCCATGCTCTATGGACGGCAAACAGAGCGTGCACGCATTTCTGCGCTCCTGGCCGACGCGAGCCACGGGCGCGGCGGCGTCCTGGTCATCCGCGGGCACACCGGCATTGGCAAGAGCACCCTGCTGCTCGACGCGGCGCAACAGGGGGATGGCAAATTCATGGTGCTGCGCGGCACCGGGGTGGACTCCGAGGTCGAGCTCGCCTTCGCCGCGCTGCACCAGCTGCTCCGGCCGGTCCTCGACCGGCTGGACCGGCTGCCGGCGCCGCAGGCGAGCGCGCTGCGCGGCGCATTCGGGCTGGTCGACCGGCAGCCCAACCGGTTCCACATCGAGCTCGGCGCGCTTAGCCTGCTGGCCGAGGCGGCCAAGCAGCAGCCCGTGCTCGGCCTGGTGGACGACGCGCAGTGGCTCGACCGCGCCTCCGCGGACGCACTGGTGTTCGTCGCGCGGCGGCTGCGCACCGAGCCGGTCCTGCTGGTGGCGGCGAGCGACGACGGCGCTCGCCGGTTCTCCGCGCCTGAGCTGCCAGAGCTGGTGCTGGGCGGGCTCGACCCGGTCGCCGCCCGGCAGTTGCTCGGCGACGTCACCCGGCAACAGGACGTCGCCGCGACCGTCTGCGACTGGCTGATCGAGCAGACCGAAGGGAACCCCCTGGCCCTGCTGGAGTTGCCCGCGGCCCTGACGGTCGAGCAGCTCGCCGGGCGCGTCCCGCTGCCCGTGTGGCTGCCGCTCAGCGCCAGGCTCCAGCAGGCCCTGCTGGTCCGGGTGCGACGCCTTCCCGAGGCGACCCAGGCGCTGCTGCTGGTCGCCGCCGCCGAGGACACCGGCGAGCTGACCGTGATCCTGGCGGCCGCCCGAAATCTCGGTCTGGGCGCCGAGGAACTGGAGCCGGCGGAACGCGAGGGCCTGGTCCAGATCGTCGTGTCCGAGCCGGAGTTGCCCGGTGTCGAGCACGTGCGATTCCTGCACCCGCTGATCCGATCGGCGATCTACGAGGCGGCCCCCTTCACCGCCCGGAGGGC
>DASVXQ010000150.1:0-5619 GCA_036392615.1 Actinomycetes bacterium
GGTCGCCGCGGCGGGCGCGGGCCGGACGCCAGCGACCGCAGCGTGCTCTGCCGGATGCCCCGCAGCGCCGGCCGGACGGTCCCGAGCAGCACCACCGCGAACGCCGTCGCGGCCACGATCCCGACACGGCCCGGCGTCAGCGGCGGCGGCTCTGGTGTGCCGAGCACGGTCACCGAGGTCGCCGCGATGCGGGGCGCCAGCAGCCGGCCGATGCCGAGCCCGAGCGCGGTCGCGACGGCGGCGATCGCCAGGTGCTCGACCAGCAGCACCAGCACGATCTGCCGTGGGGTGACGCCGACCGCCTTGAGCGTGCCGACCTGGCGGATCTGCGCGGCCATCCGGCCGGCGATCAGCACCGCCGCCGTGGCGATGGTGAGGACAGCGATCAGCGTTCCCGCCGCGAACAGCGTGCTGGCCAGGACGTCGATGTCGGAGTGCGAGTCGGCCCTGCTCTGCTGCCAGGTTTCCATGAAGGCGTTGACCGAGGAGTCGGGGTCGGCGACATCGAGGAGTGACTGGTGCGCGGCGACGAAGGCGCCAGCCTGGTTGGGATCGGCCAGTCGCAACCCCAGCTCGAACCCCTCCTCGGTCATGCCGAGGGCGCGGAGCTGGCTCGCCGTTGCCGGCGTGACCCACACCCGGGCCGGGCGGTAGAGCGGGTACCGGCCGCCGGCCTCCTGGACTACCCCGCGGACGGGGAACCGCCGGCCCTGGATCGTCACGCTGTCGCCGGGACCGGCGTGCAGGGTCGCCGCCAGGCCGCCCTCCAGCACCACCCCGCCGCCTTCGCCGAGCCAGCGGCCGCTGGTCACCAGCGGCTGGTCGACCTGGTAGGGGCCGGGGTCGCGGATCTCGGCGCTGAGGTCCTCGCTGCCGCCGGCGATGCGGATCGACCCGAACAGGTGCGTCCAAGGCCCGCCGACGCCGACGACCCCTGGCTCCCGGGCGAGCCGCTCGCCGCGGCGGCGCAGCTCGTCCACCAAGGCGCGGTCGCCTGGCTGGTCCGGCGGGTAGTAGACGGCCAAGCTGACGCTGGACCCCTTGGTCGCCCGCCAGACGCGATCCCACGGTGCGTCGGCGCTGCCGTACAGCGAGGTCGCCACGCCGAAGACCCCGGTGGCGATGGTCAGCGCGAGCAGGAGCAGCAGCGCCTGGCCCGGTCGCCGGCGGAGGTTGCGCGCGGCCAGCCGCACCGCGAGCCGGATCCAGCGCATCAGCCCTCTCCCAGGTCGGCGAGGACCGCCAGGATCCCGGCGGCGGAGGTGCCGGCGCCCAGCCGCGTCTGCGCGACGATCGCTCCGTCCCGCATGGTCAGCAGCCGGTCGGCGATGCTGGCCACGCGCGCGTCGTGGGTCACCACCAGCAGCGTCTGGCGCGCCTCGCGCAGCTCGCCGAACAGTCGCAGGATGTCGCCGGTGGCTCGGCTGTCGAGGTTGCCGGTGGGCTCGTCGGCCAGCACCACCAGCGGCTGGTTGACCAGCGCCCGCGCGACCGCCACGCGCTGCCGCTCGCCGCCGGAGAGGCGGTCGGGGAGGTGGCCGGCGCGCTCGGCCACGCCCAGCCGCTCCAGCAGCTCCATCGCCCGCCGCCGCGCCCGCGGGCGTGCGACCCCCAGCAGCAGCGCCGGCAGCTCCACGTTCTCGACCGAGGTCAGCTCGTCGACCAGGTGGAACGCCTGGAACACGAAGCCGATGGCGCGGCGCCGCAGGATCGCCCACTGGCTCTCCGAGAGGCGGTCCACGCGCCTGCCGTCCAGGTACAGCTCGCCGCCGTCGGGGCGCTCCAGCCCGCCCAGCAGGTGCAGCAGCGTGGACTTCCCGCAGCCGCTGGGGCCCATGACCGAGACCGTCTCGCCCGCCTCGACCACCAGGTCCACGCCGTCCACGGCCCGGATCGGCGATCCCGCCGCCGGGTAGCGCCGCAGCAGGCCCCGCGCTTCGATGACCCTGCTCATCGTGACTCCTTGTCAAGCAGGCGGCGCTCGCAGACCTCCAGCCAGCGGATGTCGGCCTGCAGGCGCAGCGACGCGCCCTCCAGCAGCAGCGCCCCGTCGGAGTCGGGCGGCTCCCGCAGCGCCAGCTCCTGCAGCTCGCGCAGCTCCCGCAGCAGCTCCAGCCGCTGCGCGTCGACCAGCGCGACCGGGTCCGCCAGCCGCGTCGTGGCCGCCACCACCAGCTTGAGGTGGAACTCGAGCGGCGCGACCTTCGACCAGCTCACGTCCGACAGCCACGCCTCCACGCGCTCCCGCCCGGAGGCCGTCAGCTCGTACACCTTCTTGTCCGGGTGGCTCGGCTGGGGGACCTCCGTGGCCTGGACCAGCCCGGCGCGCTCCAGCCGCGACAGCGTCACGTACACCTGCCCCGGGTTCAGCGCCCCGCCCGCCGGTCCCAGCGCCTTCGCCAGCCGCTGCCGCAGCTCGTATCCGTGCGCCGGCTCCTTGGCCAGCAACGAGAGGATCACGTCCCGCATCAGCACCTCATTCGACGCCCGACGCCCGGGTAAGGCAGGTTATCTATAACAGTTATCTAAGGTCCTGGCAAGGTCCTGGCTCGCCTTTTCCCCGTCGAGGGCTCGTCCGCCGCGACCATGGCCCAGGTGACCAGCCGAAGGCTCCGGTGGCCGGCGTGCAGGCGCCACAACAGCGCCGGCCGGCATCGTGGTCCCGACGCTGGCGGCTGCGGGGTGGCACCCGGCTGGTACCTTGCGACTTCACGTCGGCACGGTGGCCAGAACCGGGAGGGAGCATGACAACGCTCAGGGTCGACATATCGATGTCGCTCGACGGCTACGTCGCCGGTCCGAACCCGTCGATGGAGCATCCACTCGGCGAGGGCGGCGAGCAGCTCCACCGGTGGGCGTTCGCGGTGGCGGCCTGGCGCGAGCGGCACGGGCTCTCCGGCGGGGACCGCAGCCCGGACTCCGAGGTGGTCGACGAGTCGGTGCACGACCTCGGTGCGACCATCATGGGCCGCAGCATGTTCAGCGGCGGCCACGGTTCCTGGGCGAGCGACCCCAACGCCAACGGCTGGTGGGGGGACGACCCTCCCTTCCACCATCCGGTGTTCGTGCTCACCCACCACGCCCGCGCGCCCTTGCCGATGCAGGGCGGCACCACCTTCACCTTCGTGACCGACGGGCCGCTGGCGGCGCTGGAGCAGGCGCACGCTGCCGCCGGCGACAAGGACGTGGCCGTCGGCGGCGGCGCGAGCGTGGTGCAGCAGTACCTCGCCGCCGGGCTGCTCGACGAGCTCCAGATCCACCACGTCCCGGTGCTGCTGGGCGGCGGCACCCCGCTGTTCGCCAACCTCGACCCCGGCAAGGTCCGGTTCGAGCGCGGCCGCGTGGCCGAATCCCCGACCGGCGTCGTCCACGTGAAGTACCGCGTGCTGAGGTGAGCCGGCGCCGGCGCTCGGCGGTGAGCGGCCTTCCGGCGGCGGGCCCGGCTTCTCCTGCTCGGCACGGAAGGCGCCGCGCTTCGCGCAGGTTGCGGGAGCCCTGGGCTACTTCGGGCCAGCGGTGAGGCGGAAGATCGGGTGGTCGGGGGCGATGCGGCGCAGGTCCTCCTCGGTGGAGTCGGGGCCGACGCCGCCGAAGAACACGCCGACCTCGGCCTTCCAGCGCTTGAGGTAGGCCCGCAGGATCGGCGGCTTGTCGTCGTCGGCGATCTCGCTGGCCCGGAACGGCTCCAGCTTGCGGCCGAGCCGCAGGCGGCCCTCGCCGCTGACCCGCAGGTTGCGCACCCACTGGGTGTGGCCGCGCGGGGCGACCAGGTAGCGGGTGCCGTCGAGGATCAGCAGGTTCACCGGGTTGCTGCGCCACTGACCGCTGGTGCGTCCGCGGACCTCGAGGATGCGCGAGCCGAGCACGCTGATACCGAGGTTGGTCAGGGTGGCCACCAGGCGGTTGAAGACGTTCCTGGTGAACCAGCCCGGTCGTTGGTAATGCGCTTGCTCTGCCATGCGGTCACTGTACCGCGCTCCGTGCGCGCCGGCGGGGATGGCGGCACCCTGAGGGGGTTGCCAATCGTGCGGACCACGAGGGAGCGCGCCACATGGCAGAGCAAGCATCCGTGAACGCTGCGGCCGCCGGCACCATCGACGTGGGCGGTGACCTCACCGTCAACCGGATGGGCTTCGGCGCCATGCGCATCACCGGGCGGGGCATCTGGGGGGAGCCGCCCGACCGCGACGAGGCCAAGGCGGTGCTGCGCCGGGCCATCGAGCTCGGCGTCAACTTCATCGACACCGCCGACTCCTACGGCCCCGAGGTCAGCGAGACGCTGATCGCCGAGGCGCTCTGGCCCTACCCCGACGACCTGGTGATCGCGACCAAGGGCGGGCTGGAGCGGACCGGGCCGGACCGCTGGCCCGCCAACGGCCGGCCCGAGCATCTGCGCGAGGCCTGCGAGGGCAGCCTCCGGCGCCTCAAGCTGGACCAGATCCCGCTGTACCAGTTCCACCGCCCGGACCGGAAGGTGCCCTTCGAGGACTCCGTCGGCACCCTGGTCGAGCTGCGCGACGAGGGCAAGATCCGTCACATCGGCGTGTCCAACGTCAACGAGGAGCAGCTCCGCCGGGCGCAGCGGCTGGCGCCGATCGTGTCGATCCAGAACCGCTACAGCCTCGGCGACCGTGAGTTCGACTCGCTGATCGATCTGTGCGAGCAGGAGTCGATGGCCTTCCTTCCCTGGGCGCCGATCCGGGACGTCGACCGCAACTCGGCGACCCAGCGGGTCGCCGAGGCCCGCAAGGCGACCGCCAGGCAGATCGTGCTCGCCTGGCTGCTGGCCCGCTCGCCGTCGGTGCTGCCCATCCCTGGCACCGGCACCGTCTCGCACCTCGAGGAGAACGTGGCCGCTGCCGGCATCAAGCTGAGCGACGCCGAGGTCGACGCGCTCCAGGCCGGCTGATCCACCCGGCGGTCATCCCCAACCAGGAGGGCCCGATGCTGTTCGGCGACGAGCACGTGCGCCGCTACCGCGAGACCGGTGGCGAGGTCGGCTATCTCTGGAACGACGTCACCACGCTCATCCTGGAGACCACTGGCCGGCACAGCGGCAAGCCGCGCGCCAAGGCGCTGATCTTCGGCCAGGACGGCGACCGCTACGTGGTGGTGGCCTCCAAGGGCGGCGCCGAGCGCCATCCCGACTGGTACCTCAACCTGTGTGACAGCCCGAAGGTCGAGGTACAGGTCAAGGGCGAGGTCTTCCGCGCGAGGGCGCGCATCGCCGAGGGCGCTGAGCGCGAGCGGCTGTGGGACCAGATGGCGGAGATCTGGCCGGCCTACGACGACTACCAGCGCAAGACAGGGCGGCAGATCCCGGTGGTCGTGCTGGAGCGCGAGGGGCCATAGGGGCGGGCGGCCGACCCGGCGGTCGTGCCGGAGCGCACCAGGCCGTCGCCCGAGGTCAGCGCGGGCGGGCGCCGGTTACGGTCGGCGCGACCGATGCGCGGCGACGAAGGACGCGCACGCCATCCCGATGCACGCCATCCAGGTGTTCCTCGTGCTGGCCTGGCTGCTCGGCTTCTCCAGCCTGCGGCAGCGCACGCGGACCTGGCTGGTTGGCCTGGCGGTCGCCGGCTACGCGGGCCTGTTCGCGGTGGTGCTGCTGCGCACCGC
>DASVXQ010000151.1:0-5202 GCA_036392615.1 Actinomycetes bacterium
GGGGGGGTTCAGGCCGGTGTGGAAGGCGTAGAAGGTCTCGATGAACGCCTCCCCGAACCGGTTCTTACAGTTTTGCGGGCTGGCGTCCCAGTAGCCACTGTGCGCATCAAACACAAAATTCCCGTCCTTCACTCCGCCTCAACTCCTCACCGGCGCCCTCGCCGTGGCGCCTGTCCGGCGGTTCTCCGGTCGGTCCCCCGGATGCCCTCGATCGCCCCCTCTCTCGCAAAACGGCAGGTCCGGGCCTGTCCGCAGCAGCTTCCAGCTCAGGCTAACTCCGGCGAGGCCGGAGCGGAACGCCCTTCTCGACGTTCAGGGAAACCCGGGGGTCCAGCGGACCTCGCCGGCGGCGCTCACCGTCAGCGCCTCGTAGCCGTCGAGCTCCGCCAGCCAGTCGATCGCCGGCGGCCCCATGGCGACCGCGGCGGTGGCGTAGGCGTCGGCCAGGGTGAGGCTCGGGCCGATCACCGTCACGCTGGCCAGCTCCGTCGCGGGGGCCCCGAGGTGCGGGTCCAGCACGTGCGCGCCGCGCTCGGCGATCCCCGAGGTGGCCACGGCGAGGTCGGCGGACTGGATGGTGGCCAGCAGCTCGCCAGGCCGGTGCGGGTCGGCGATGCCGACGCGCCACAGCCGGTCGCCCTCCGGCTGGCCGCGCAGCTGGACGTCGCCGCCGGCGCTGATGTAGTGGGTCGGCACGCCCTCCTCGGCCAGCAGGTCGGAGGCCCGCTCGGCGGCCCAGCCCTTCACCACGCCGCACGGGTCGAGGCGGTCCGGCCCGGCCGCGTAGGCGTCGAAGTAGCCGCCGGTGACGTGCCGCAGCCGCTCGCACAGCGCCAGCACCTCCCGCACCTCCGGGTCGCAGCGTTCCACGCTGGTCGCGCCCTCGCGCAGGCGGCTGATCTGACTGGTCGGCTTGAAAGGCGAGAACAGCTCGTCGGCGCGGCGCAGCTCGGCGAACGCGCGCTCCAGGCCCCTGGCGGTCCGTCCGGCCTGGTCGGGGCACGCCTCGGTCCAGGTGGCGATGCTGATGGCGGTGCCCATGACGTGCTCCACCCAGGAGCGCATGCCGCCCTCGGCCCGCCGGGGCGGGTCTCCTCGCCGGGTCGCCGATCGCCTACCGAGGAGCTCGCGCAGCATGGGCCATGTCCAGGGCGGCTTGGAGTGATTGCAGGTAGGCGTGGCTGGTGTAGGTCGCGCCGGTGACCACGTCGACGCCGGCGTCCTGGTCGGACAGCACCTCGGCGCGCAGGCGGGCGACGGCGGCGCGGCTGCGGTAGCGGGAGATCGGGTTGGTGGTGGCCATGTCGACCACCGCCACATCCATGATCCGCCTGCCGGACAGGGTGACCTGGACCTGGACGTGTCCGTAGGTCCAGCCGGCCGGCGGCCCGGTGACCTGGAGCTCGCCGCGCTCCGACATCGACCGGCCGGGCCTGCGGGGCTGGCCGGCGGCCACGCCGGCGAGGTTGGAGCGGTCCGGCGGACTGGAGGCCACCACGCGGTCCACCGGGAGCGCCAGCGGGATGTTCGGCACCCGGTAGGCGAGCAGCAGCGTGAGCGCGCAGGCGGTCGCCACCAGGCAGAGCAGCGCGCGGGTCACCAGTCGCCTCCGGTCAGTAGTCGAACCGTTCGATGTGGATGCGGCGGCGGGGCACGCCGGCGTCGCGCAGCGCCTCCCGGGTCGCCTCCAGCACGCCGGGCGGCCCGCACAGGTAGACGTCGCGCCGGGCGACGTCCGGCACCAGGGTGCGCAGCCGCTTGGCCGACAGCGCGTCGTGGCGCGAGCAGCAGGTGACCCTCGGGCCGAGCACCAGGTGGACGATCGCCTGGCGCCGCGAGGCGATCTCCTCGAGCTCGCGCTGGAAGACCACGCCCTCGCTGGAGCCGCCGCGGAACACCAGCGCGATGTCGCCGGGCCCGCCGGGCATGGCCTCCAGCAGGGCACGCATCGGCGTGATGCCGATCCCCGCGCCGATCAGCAGCACCCGCCGGCGTGTCCGCTGCACCCCGGTGAGCGCGCCGTAGGGGCCCTCGGCGATCACCCGCACCCCCGGCCGCAGATACTGGAGCGCGCGGGTGTGGTCGCCGATCGCCTTGACGGTGATCCGCATGGTCCGCGGGGTGGGCGCGGCCGACAGCGAGAAGGGGTGCGCCTGCACCCAGACGTGCCGGGCGAGGAAGCGCCAGCGGAAGAACTGCCCGGCCTCGGCGCCGAGCAGCTCCAGCCGCCGCCCGGTGACGTAGATCGAGACGATGTCGTCGGCCTCGCGCACCACCCGCTGCACCCGCAGCCGGTGGCGCATGCTCAGCCGCAGCGGCCGCCACACCCGGAACCACACCACGCAGGCGGCCACCAGCACGTGCGCGCCGCTCCAGGCGATCCTGGCCGCGCGGTACTGGAGGTCGGTGCCGATCACGATCTGGTGGGCGAACGCCAGCGCCACTGCCAGGTAGACGTACAGGTGGACGAAGTGCCAGGTCTCGTAGCGCAGCCGCTTGCGCGCCGCGTTGGCCGACAGCGTCCCGATGGCGATCAGCATCGCCAGGGCCACCGTGGCCATCAGCACGTCCGGGTAGGTGAGCACCACCGTGCTGGCCTCGACCCCGACCGGCACCCGGTCGAGCAGGGTGAGTCCGCCGATCAGCAGCGCGGCGTGCGCCACCAGCGTGGTGATCAGGTAGGTGCCCACCCAACGGTGCACCCGCACCAGCCAGTCGGAGCCGATGCGGCGCTCCAACCAGGGGATCCGCGCCATCAGCGCGACCTCGACCAGCAGCAGGTAGCCGCCCAGCAGCCCGGTGATGCGGCCGCCGATGATCAGCCCGTCCGCCAGCCCGCGCAGGGCCAGCCCGCGGGTGCCGAGCCACCACAGCCACAGGACCGCCACGCCGCCGGCGACCGCCGGGGTGGCCAGCAGCGCCGCCAGCACGTAGCGGGGCTGCCGCAGCAGCGGGCGCCGCCAGTTCGGGCTCGCGCCGACCGGGCGATGGCGCGGCACGTACGGCTCGGCGGTGGCGGCCGGCGCGTGGACGGGGATCGGCCCGCGCGTCCGGGCGTTTGGAGGCTGCGGGGAGATCACCGCGTGACCGACCGGGACTTGACCAGACACACTGCTCCAAACACGGCGGAACCGGATGCGGCCGGCCGGGCGCGTTTGCGGTGGACAATCACGCGCCGGCCGCCCGGCATCGAGCGGACGAATTGCGCGACGAGGCTGGGAGACGTCACTGGGGGATGACGACAGTGCACACCGTAGGAGATGCGGCAACCGTAGTCAAATCGTGATCGCATCGAGATCCTGCCCGCGTTGAGCAGCGAGTTCGCCCGGCTCCGGCGGTGCCGGAAGCCGGGCGAATGGCGCGCTCGAAGGCGTTCAGCCGCGCGCGTCGGCCGGCTCGGCCGGGCGGGCGGGCGCCTCCCGCCGGGCGCCCTGGCGCAGGCGGCTCAGCACGATGCCGGCCATCGCCCGGATGCCGAGGATCCGCACCAGGTTGCCGGGGGAGAGGTACTCGTCCAGCGGCGTCGACCCGGTGATCGCGCCGAGGAACCGGTCGACCTCCTCCGGCTGGCGGGCGAGCGCCTCGAACAGCGCCATGGACTCCGGCCGCGGCGGCCCGAAGGAGGCCAGGTCGGTGGTGAAGTCGTAGATCGGCGTGGCCGCCCGGTCGCGGCGGCGCTGGTAGTCCGCCAGCGCGCCGGCCAGCGGACGGTCGCCGCCCAAGCCGGCCTCGACCGCCTCGGCCAGCAGCTCCGCGTCGCGGAAGGCGTGGCCGATGCCCTGTCCGGTGATCGGGTCCATCACCAGGCCGGCGTCGCCGACCAGCGCCCAGCCGGGCCCATACGGCTTGCGGAAGAAATTCGGCAGATCCGGGCTGCCGCGGAAGCGCTCGGCGCGCGCGCCGGCGCGCACCCGCGCGCCGAGATCGCCGGCCTTGTCCAGGGTCGCCAGGAAATTCCCCTCGACGTCCGAGCGGAACGCCGAGAATTCGTCGATCGGCCAGCCGACGTAGGTCATCGCCAATCCGTCGTTGGTGGGCCATGCGCCGATCGCGCGGCGCTCGCGGGTGTAGAGCTCGCCGCCGGGGCAGTCGACGCCCTCCCAGTAGGTGTAGTACGCCATCGTCAGCGGCGGCTTGACCCGGTACGCCGGCGCACTGACCGCGGCGGCCACCATCGAGTGCTTGCCGTCGGCGCCGACCACCAGCCGCGCCGTCTCGGTCACCGCCGCGCCGCCGTGGCCGCGGCCGCGGATGCCGGTCACGCGGTCGCCGTCCGTGGTCAGCTCCTCGACGGCGAAGCGCTCGCGCACCTCCGCGCCGGCCCCGCGCGCGGCGTCGAGCAGCAGCGCGTCGAGGACGGTGCGGCGCGGGCTGTAGACCGCGTCGACGCCCTCGAAGGTGGGGAAGTGGCCGCGCAGCACGATGCCGCCGACGTCGAAGCTGACCGCCCTGGCGGGCGGCGCGCCGGAGGCGACCACCTTGTCCAGCAGGCCCCAACGCCGCAGCTTGGCCACCCCGGGCACCTGGATCTGGTGGGTCGACAGCGTGTCGCTGGGGAAGCCGGCCCGGTCGACCAGCAGCACGTCCAGGCCCCTGCGGGCCAGCAGCATGGCGGTGGACGACCCGGCCACCCGGCCGCCGACCACGATCACGTCGCGCATCTCGATCCCTCCTGTCGCTGGAACGCTCCCGACAGGTGGGCGCCAGCAGTCGCCAGATCCCGCCAGACCCGGCTGCTCAGAGCTCCCAGGAGGTGGGCGAGGCGGGGGAGTAGCCGCACCAGGTGCCGGTGGTGATCGAGGCGCGCAGGTGGGCGCCGAGCGCGGGGTGGACCCGCTCGATACGGCCGACCGCGTCGCGGATGCGGGCGGTGACGGCCTTGCGGGCGCGCTCCGACTGGTCGCCGAGGCGCCTGGCCTGGCCGCCCAGCCCGGTGGCGGCGGCCAGCTCGTCGACCAGCGCGTCCCGCTCCAGCCTGGCGCGGGCTGCCCGGTCGGTGTCGGCCCAGGCGTCCGCCTCCTCGATCTCCTCCTCGAGGTCGGCCAGGCGCTGGCGGAACTCGCGGCGGGCGCGCTGGTCGAGCACCTCGTCGGCGCCGAGCAGCAGGTCCGCCCGGCTGCGCTCGCCGCCCTCGGCGGCGGCCAGCTCGGCGGCGCGCACCTGGCGGCCGGGGGAGCGCAGCAGAGTGGCGATGTCGGCCAG
>DASVXQ010000152.1:0-4129 GCA_036392615.1 Actinomycetes bacterium
CCGGCGGGCGTGCGGCTCGCGCCCGCCTGGGACCGGGCCGGCTGGGCCGCCGCGGTGGCCACCATCCTGGAGGCGATCGCCACCGGGCAGCTCGACAAGGCCGTGCTGGCCCGCCAGGTGCTGGTCGAGGGGGAGCGGCCCTTCCGCCGCGCCGCGCTGCTCGGCCGCCTGGCCGGCCGCGCGGCCGGCGCCTACCTGTACGCCAGCGGCGGCCTGGTCGGCGCCAGCCCCGAGCTGCTGATCGCCCGCGCCGGCCGCACCGCCAGGTCCCGCCCGCTGGCCGGCACCGCTCCGCGCGGCGCCAACCCCGCCGAGGAGGCCGCCAGCCTCGCCCGGCTGCGCAGCTCGCCCAAGGAGGCGCTGGAGCACCGGCTGGTGGTCGACGCGGTCGCCGGCGGGCTCGCCAAGGCGGCCGACCGGGTCGAGGTCGCCGCCACCCGCGTCGTCCGCCTGCCCACCGTGGCGCACCTGGCCACCGAGGTCACCGCCGCGCTCGGCGAGCCGCCGCCGTCCGCGCTCGACCTGGTCGCCGCGCTCCACCCGACCCCGGCCGTCGGCGGCACGCCCACGCAGGCCGCGCTGGACCTGCTGGCGCGGCTGGAGCCCGCCGGTCGCGGTCGCTACGCCGGGCCGGTCGGCTGGATCGACGGCGCCGGCGACGGCGAATGGGCGGTCGCGCTGCGCTGCGCCGAGCTCGCCGGTCGCCGCGCGCGCCTGTTCGCCGGCGCCGGGATCGTCGCCGGCTCCGACCCGGAGGCCGAGTGGGACGAGACCTCCAGCAAGCTGCGCGCCATCCTCGACGTGCTGGGGCCCTGAGCGGCGGGTGCGCCCACGCTGCCCGTCGCCGGGCGGCGGCCGGCCGGACGTCCCCGCCCCCGCGCCGCCCGCCTACTGGATGTGCAGCCGCGCCTTGATGGCGGCCAGCTCCTGCGCCGCCCGGTCGGCCGCCTTCCGCGCCGCCTCGATCCCAGCGAGCGCCTCCTCGCTCATCACCAGGTCACTGAAGGCCTCGTTGCGGTTGTTGTAGACCGAGTTCGTCCGGCCGCCGACGCGCTGCACGGCACGGTCCACGCGGTCGCGGACCGACGCGAACTGCCGGTCCAGGTACGCCTTGGTGGCGTCGTCGGCAATGGTCAGGTCCTCCCGCTCCGCGTGGGCGACCAGGTGGGCGAGCCGCGCCAGCACGTCGGCGGAGTAGTCGCCGCCGGCGGTGTGGTGGTCGACCGACAGGCCCGCCGCCAGGGCGGCCAGCACGTTCCCCGCGCCGCAGTTGTAGGCGGCCACCGCCGCCTCCCAGGTGCCCAGCCGCTGGTGGTTGGCGGCCAGCAGCTCCGCGGCGTCCCTGGCCTGCTTGGGGACGTCCTTCAGGTAGGACTCGTCGACCCCGAAGGCGTCGGAGTCGCGCTGCCACACGCCGAAGCCGTGGAAGCGCGGGGAGGACTCGTGCGCGCGCTGGGTGAAGTCGCCCTTGATGTTGCGCAGGTTCGTCTCGCGCGAGCCGACCGCGTAGAGCAGCAGCGCCGGCAGGCCGTGGTCCTGCTCCGCCGTCTCGATGAACGGCCAGTCGGTCTTGGCGCGCCGGTACTGGGTCAGCAGAGTGTCGCCCTGGATGTTCACCATGACCTCCGCGGGCCGGTGGCGCCGGCCTACCCCTCGGGCTCGCCGACGCCGGCGGTCATGCCGCTGCGCAGCTGCCGCTTGACCTTGGCGAGCTCGTCGGCCACCTTCTCGGCGGTCCGCTCCGCCGCCCTGGCCGCCGCCAGCGCCTCCTTGGCCATGACCAGGTCCTTGAAGGCCTCGTTGCGGTCGTTGTAGACCGCGTTGGACCGGCCGCCGATGCGCTGCAGGGCGCGGTCCATGCGGTCGCGGATCGACTCGAACTGCTTGTCCAGATATGCCTTGGTCTCGTCGTCCACGATGCTGATGTCCTCCTCGTGGTCGGTCATTCGGGCACGGACCTGGTCGCGGAAGGTGTCGATCAGCCGCATCGTCCCGCTGACGGAGAACCCGTGGGCCAGCGCACCCTGAAGCGTCGGGGCGGGGCCCTCGAAATCGGGATCGAATTTGCGGCCGTAGATTTTGTGGGTCTCTTTGTCGACCGCCACCTCCTTGTGGCCGGCGACCATGTGCACCGGGATTCCCACGTCGGTGCGCAACTGCTTCGCCGGGTCGGCGTTGCCCTTGAAGCTGCAGAAGCCGGCTGCCAGCGCCACGTAGGCGTCGTGGTTGGGGAATTTCGGGCTGGTCTTTTGCGGTCCGGTCGCCTCGACGCCGAGCGACCGTCCGTTCGGCCAGGTCGCGGAGCCGAAGTGGTTGGCGAGCCCGCTGGCGACCAGGACGACGTCGCCGTTGGCGTGCAGCGCGACGTTGCAGAGCGGCCCGCTCAGGTCGGGGCGGCCGTCGCGCAGGACCCGGTCGGTGTCGAACGGCTGCCCGGTGTGGTGGCAGCCCAGCACCTCGAAGGTGTTGCCGGAGATGCGTCCACGCCGCTCCCAGCCGGTCATCTCCAGCACACGCAGGCCGAGGCGCTCCCAGATCTCCGCCAGCCGGTGCAGGTCCTCGACCCGCTCGGGATTACCCGCCATCGGTCGGCTCCCCGGTGCGCGCCCGCAGGGGGACCTCGAAGGAGCCCGGCGCGGGCCACTCGTCAGCGGCGGACCAGCGACTGGGAGTGGTCGGGTCGGCGAGGTCCTGCAGCACCAGGTCCGCGATGGACACCTCCGAGCGGAGATGCTCCTCTTCGGCCAGCTCGTGCTCGCTTGGCTCCGGCCCGTACACACCCGGATCGGCGCCGCCGGGCGGTTGGCGCTCCGCCATATCGTGCCTCCCCCCTGGAATTGGTGAACGCTGACGCGCCCCCTCGGTCCCGACGAGATACCGTCAACCGCGGCGGACGACCGGCAGTGGATTTTGGGCGGCTCAGACGGACGTCACGATTCGCGGGTCGGGTGGGTCGAGACGCGAGCATTTCGACACAGCGGAACAAGCAGAGACCATCTTCACCGGTTTTCGGGTGGTCGTCCAGATCAACGACTATTTTTGCGCGGATGCCCGAAAAACGCTTTGGGCGACCCGGGCGCCGCGGGGCCGGGCGCGCGAGCCGGGCCCGGCCCGCGCGGTCGGCGACCCGCCGTGCCGTTTCACGCCGGCTGGTCCTCCTGGCCGGTCACTTGATGCCGAATCGGTCCCGGACCTGGGGCCGGACCAGGAGCAGCAGCAGCCCGACGTCGATCAGCAGCCGCAGGATCTCGCGCACGAGGGTGGCGTCGAACAGCAGCACGCACAGCGCCAGCGGCCAGGCCCAGCGCTGCCAGCGGAGCAGGCCGACGCCGGCCGCGACCAGGCCAGCCGCGACCAGCGACGGCACGATGCGGGCGCCCAGCGGCAGCCCCTGGACGATCGTCACCACGAAGCCGATGGCGAACCCGAGTGCCTTGAGGAAGAACACGATGGCCACGAGCAGGACCGTCCGCTCGGGGTCGATGGCGCCCCGCTGCTCCTCCCGCTCCTGTGGTTCGTCCATGGCTCAGGGGACGAGGATGCCGCGGCCTTGGAGTCGGCCGTGGTCCAGGTCGTCCATCGCCTGCACAGCTTCGTCCAGGGGGTAGGTGCGGGTGTGCAGGGTGACCTTGCCCTGCGCCGCCAGGGTCATGAGCTCGGCCAGGTCGTTGTAGCTGCCGACCAGGTTGCCGACGATGTTGCGTTCGGTGGAGATCAGGTCGATCGTCTCCACCTCCACCCTGGAGCCGTAGCCGACCACAAAGTGGGAGCCGGCCCGGCGGGTCATCTGCCAGGCGTCGGCCTGGGCGCCCCGCTCGCCGACGAAGTCGACCACCACCTCCGCCCCGTTGCCGCCGGTGAGCTCCAGGACCTGCTGGACATGGTCGTCGCCGGTTTGGATGGTGTGGTGGGCCCCAGCTGCTTGGCCAGCTCCAGGGCCGGCTGGGAGGGGTCGACCACCACGATCGTGGCGGGCGTCAAGGCGGCCAGGGTCTGGATGCCGATGTGGCCCAGCCCCCCCGCGCCGAGCACGACCGCGGTGGTGCCGGGGGACAGCAGGGGGGCGGCCTTGTTGACCGCGTGGTAGGCCGTCAGGCCGGCATCGGCCAGGGCGGCCACGTCGGCGGGT
>DASVXQ010000153.1:0-1739 GCA_036392615.1 Actinomycetes bacterium
GCGACCTGGCCGTGGTCGTGGCAGGGAATCCCGGCCGCCGCGCCATGACCAACCGTGTCATCGTCCACCGCCTCGGCGAGGCCGACGTCACCCACCCTCCCGGCTAGTCCACCCGGGACAGCAAGGTGAGCCAGGGGAAGATGTGCTCGACGCGTCGACGTCGTCGTTCAGCTCGACCAGGCAATAGCCGTGGCCGTACAGGAAGAACACCGACCCGACCTCGGCGAGGACCGCGATCGGCTGTTCCGGGCCCGCTTCGGCCAGTTGCCCGCCCGAGGGTCACAATCCACCGCCCATAGCCGCGGACCTTGAGGACCTGACCGGGCTCGATTGAGGGGGTTAGTGCCACGGCCGGTGCCGGTGCCCCATCCCCGGGCCAGTTGGGGTCAGGTCGACGCGCGGTAGCCACAGTTGGCGGATGACTCCTGGACGGCAAGACCCGGGCTGGAGTGTTGCCGAGCCAGCAGGAAGAGGCTTGATTGTGCGCTGACGGGCTCATCGGGATGCCGTGCCGGCCGATCTGAGGCGATCTGGAGGGTGCAGGCGGCTCGCCGGCCCCTCGGACAGGCGGACGCTGACCGGTCGGCTGCCGGCGACTAGGCTGCTGTGGCCGGCCAGGCGTTGACCATGCCGGAGGGTTCAGCTGGCCGTGGAGCAGGCCGCCGCCGGCTTCGGTGAACTCGTCGGGTTGGCGGTGGGAGCCCGGGTTGTGGTGGTTCCGTCGAGCCCGTCGGCGCCGGGCGTGGTGGCCGTGGGCGTGTCCGCCTGGCCGGTCATCCGGCAGGCACAGCGCGGTGACCACCAGCAGGATCGTGCCTTGCCGCCGGTGGCCGAGCCAGAGCTGGCCGGCCCCCGGAAGCAGGCAGGAGAGCAGCGCGGCGGTCAGCGGCCGACGCGGCCGGTCGCGCGACGGGCGCCAGGTAGCCAGGCGCCTCAGGCCCCGCCAGTCCCAGCTGGCGCCGCTGCCGGCCGGCAGCACCTTCGGATCGCGCACCCGCCTCCGTCCGCGTCGACATCAGGGCGGCGTGGTGTGGCAGGAGACGTGCCGAAGGGCTGGGCCACATTCCGTCAGACCCTTCAGGTGCACCACGCTGCCGAGGACGACGATCTGTGGCCCGTGCTGCGAAGCCATCTGACCGACGACGAGGACGTCCATCAGCTTGACCTCATGGTCGAGGAGCACCGCGGCCTGACGGCAGCGATCGGAGCGGTCGACGCCGCCCTCACCAGCGGTGTCGGCGTGACGACTGCCGTGCGTGAGCTCGGCGAGATTCTTCGTGGTCATCTTGACCATGAGGAGCAACGCGTCTTTCCCTTGCTCGAACGACACTTGTCCCGGCGTGAGTGGCGAGGGTTCTTGCTTACCGAGCGACGGCGGCGCTCGCCTCGGGAACGGCCCGAGTTCCTGGCATGGGTTCTGGACGATGCCAGCGACGAGGACGCCGCCGCGGTCATGACCGAACTCCCACGTCCGGCACACCTTGTGTATCGCTGGCTCCTGCGGCCCCGATACGTCGCCCAGCGGCGCTGGCAGCCAGCGTGATGCTCCAGCTAGAGGAGAAGCAGCGGAACATGTCGACGTGGAGCGGCGGCCGCCACTAAAGACTCTTGCGCTCTAGGGTGACGGAAGAGTGGGTGTGGTGGCAGCATGGACGCATGGCAACCCATGATCGCAAGCCCACCACCGAGCGTCGGGACCGCCAGGCCTTCGAGGACCGCCGCCTGCAAGCTGCCGGGCT
>DASVXQ010000154.1:0-11385 GCA_036392615.1 Actinomycetes bacterium
TCGGGAGGGCCGCCGCCGCGCGGCGGCACAGGAGCCGTGAGCGGGAGGGGTCCGGGGAACCCTAAGGGGGTGCCCCGGTGAATCGGGAGGGGTCCGGGGAACTCCAAGGGGGTGCCCCGGTGAATCGCCCCTCCGTGGTGCGCGTCGTCTTCACCCCTTCGGGCAGGCGGGGCTCGTTCGCCACCGGTACGAGCGTTCTCGAGGCCGCGCGGGCACTGGGCGTCGACCTCGACTCGGTCTGCGGCGGGCGGGGGATCTGCGGGCGCTGCCAGGTGGTCGTGAGCGAGGGCACCCACGCCAAGCTCGCCATCGACTCGCGCGCCGAGCACCTCACGCCGCTCAGCGAGCCCGAGGAGCGGTACCGCGTCAAGCGGGGACTCCAGGAGAACCGGCGGCTCGGCTGCCACGCGCGCCTGCTCGGCGACGTGGTCATCGACGTGCCCCCCGACAGCCAGCTCCACCGGCAGGTCGTGCGCAAGGAGGCCGAGGCGCGCGCCATCGAGCTGGACCCGGTCGTGCGGCTGCACCACGTCGAGGTCGAGGAGCCTTCCCTTGGCGCCCAGACCAGCGACCTGGCGCGGCTGCTGGAGGCGCTGGAGCGGGAGTGGGGACTGACCGGCCTGGAGGCCGACCCGAACGTGGTCCGGATCTTGCAGGCAACGCTGCGGGCCGGGAACTGGGCGGTTACGGTCGCCGTGCACGACGGCGCGACGATCACCGCGGTCTGGCCCGGGTTCCGCGACCTCGTGCTCGGGATCGCCTTCGACGTCGGCTCGACCACGGTGGCTGGGCACCTGTGCGATCTGGCGACCGGGGAGGTGCTCGCCAGCGCCGGCGCGATGAACCCTCAGATTCGCTTCGGCGAGGACCTGATGAGCAGGGTCAGCTACGTGATGCTGCATCCCGGCTCGGTCTCGACGCTCACCCGGGTCGTGCGGGACTGCCTGAACGGCCTGGTCGCCGAGCTCGTCGACGAGGCGGGGTTCGAGCCCACCGACGTCCTGGAGGTCACGCTGGTCGGCAACCCGGTCATGCACCACCTCGCGCTCGGCATCGACCCCACCGAGCTGGGCGGCGCGCCGTTCGCGCTCGCCACCGACCTGGCGCTGCGGCTGCGAGCGGCCGGCGACCTGGAGCTCGGCGTCCACCCCGGCGCGCGCGCCTACGTCCTGCCGTGCATCGCTGGCCACGTCGGGGCCGACACCGCCGGGGTCCTGCTGGCGGAGGCGCCGCAGCAGCGAGACGAGGTCTCCCTGCTCGTGGACGTGGGCACGAACGCCGAGATCGTGCTCGGCAACCGGGAGCGGCTGCTGGCGGCGTCGAGTCCCACAGGCCCGGCGTTCGAGGGAGCGCAGATCTCCGCCGGACAGCGTGCGGCGCCCGGCGCCATCGAGCGCGTGCGGATCGACCCGGGGACGCTCGAGCCCCGCTTCCGAGTCATCGGCACGCCGGCCTGGTCGGACGAGCCCGCCTTCGCCGGCACCGCCGTCACCGGGATCTGCGGGTCCGGGATCGTCGAGGCGGTCGCCGAGCTGTACCTCGCCGGGATCCTCACTCCGGAGGGCGTGGTCGACGGGTCGCTAGCGGCCCGGTCGAGCCGGGTCGTCGCCGACGGGCGCACGTTCGCCTACGTGCTGCACGACGACGGGGAGGGGGGCGGCCCCGGCGTGGCGATCACGCAGAACGACGTCCGCCAGATCCAGCTCGCCAAGGCCGCGCTGCACGCCGGTTGCCGGCTGCTGATGGATCGGCTCGGCGTGGAGGCCCCCGACCGCGTCCGGCTCGCCGGAGCGTTCGGCGCCCACATCGACCCCGTCCACGCGCTGGTGCTGGGGATGGTCCCCGACTGCGACCCGGCGACGGTCACGAGCGCCGGCAACGCCGCCGGGACCGGCGCACGGATCGCGCTGCTGAACCGTGCGGCCCGCGGCGAGATCGAGGCACTCGTGCGCCGTGTGGAAAAGGTCGAGACCGCCGTCGAGGCGAGGTTCCAGGAGCAGTTCGTCGACGCGATGGCGATCCCGCACGCAACCGACCCCTACCACCGGCTGGCGCGCATGGTGGCGCTGCCGGAGCGGGGTCCCATGCCCGCGCGGGCGGATCGCCCGCGGCGCCGCAAGCGGGCCTCGGGCCACCAGCACAGGAGCGCGACATGAGCACTGACACCGGACCAAGGGGCCGGCGCAGCGGCGGCCGTGAGGCGCGCCGGGCGGCGCGGCTGCAGGCGGTCGCCGACAAGGTCCCCTTCATCACGCGCACGATGACGCCGCTGGAGGTGCTCTCCTCCGAGGGCCTCGAGCTCATCGAACACAACGCGGACACGATCCTCGAGCAGGTCGGCATCGAGTTCCGCGACCCGGAGGCGCTGGAGACCCTGAAGGCGGCCGGGGCCGAGGTCGAAGGCGAGCTGGTGCGCTTCCCCCGCGGCATGGCGCGCTCGCTGGTCCAGGCGACCGCGCCGCGCGAGTTCGTCCAGCACGCCCGCAACCCGGCCAACGACGTCCGGCTCGGCGGCGACGCGACCGTGTTCGCGCCGGCCTACGGCTCGCCGTTCGTGCGCGACCTCGACGGCGGCCGGCGCTACGGGACGATCGATGACTTCCGGAACTTCGTCAAGCTGGCCTACGTGTCGCCGTACCTGCACCACAGCGGCGGGACGGTCTGCGAGCCGGTGGACCTGCCGGTGAACAAGCGCCACTACGACATGGTCTATGCCCATATGCGCTGGTCCGACAAGCCGTTCATGGGCTCGGTCACCCACCCGGACCGCGCCAGGGACACGGTCGAGATGGCACGGATCCTGTTCGGCGCCGACCGGCTGGAGCGCGACTGCGTGCTGCTGAGCCTGGTCAACGCCAACTCCCCGCTGGTCTGGGACGCCACCATGCTCGGCGCCGCCAAGGTCTACGCGCAGGCCAACCAGGCCGTGCTGATGACACCGTTCATCCTCGCCGGCGCCATGAGCCCGGCCACGGTGGCGGGCACCGCGACCCAGACGCTCGCCGAGGCCCTGGCCGGTATGGCCTACATCCAGCTCGTGCGCCCGGGCGCCCCGGTGGTCTTCGGCTCGTTCGCGTCCTCGATGTCGATGCAGTCCGGCGCCCCGACCTTCGGCACGCCCGAGCCCGCGCTGGTGCTCTACGCGCTGGCGGCCTGCGCGCGGCGGCTGGGCGTGCCGTTCCGCAGCGGTGGCGCCCTGACCGCCTCGAAGCTCCCCGACGCCCAGGCAGCCTACGAGTCGGCCAACACGATGCAGCCGACCATGCTGGCCGGCGTCCACTTCGTGCTGCACGTCGCCGGGTGGCTGGAAGGCGGCCTGGCCATGGGCTACGAGAAGTTCGTCCTTGACGCCGACCAGGCCGGGGCGTGGCACGCGTTCGCCAAGGGCGTCGACCTGACACCGAACGGACAGGCGCTGGACGCGATCCGCGAGAACGGCCCGGGAAAGCACTTCCTCGGTTCGGCGCACACGCTCGCGAACTTCCAGACGGCCTTCTACCGGTCGGCGGTGGCGGACAACAACTCCTTCGAGCAGTGGGAGCTGGAGGGCTCGCTCGACGCGGCGGCCCGCGCGAACGCGGCGTGGAAGCGGATGCTCGCCGAGTACGAGCCTCCCCCGATCGACGAGGCCGTCGACCAGCAGCTGCGCGAGTGGATCGACCGGCGCAAGGCCTCCTTCCCCGACTCCAACGTCTGACTAGAGGTCCGCCAGGGTGGCTCGCACCGCGTCGAGCGCCGCGCGGAGGTTGCCGACGGAGTTGGCGTAGGAGAAGCGCAGGAAGCCTTCGCCGCTGGCGCCGAACGAGGTGCCGGCCAGGCAGGCGACTCCCGCCCGCTCCAGCAGCAGCGCCTCGACCTCGCCGGCGGGGCGGCCGAGCCCGGCGATGCTGGGGAACACGTAGAAGGCGCCCTCGGGGCGCAGGCACGACAGCCCGGGGATCGCGTTGAGACCATCCACGATCACGTCGCGGCGCACGCTGAACTCGGCGACCATCCGCTGGACCGGGTCCCACGGCCCGGTGAGCGCGGCGATGGCGGCGTGCTGGCTGTGCGCCGAGGTGCACGAGACCGAGTTGACGACCAGGCGGGTGACCGGCTCGACCAGCGCTTGCGGAAACACGCCGAAGCCGAGCCGCCAGCCGGTCATCGCGAAGGTCTTGGACCAGCCGTCCAGCAGCACCGTCCGCTCCGGCATGCCCTCGATCTCCAGGATGCTGGCGTGCGGGCGGTCGTAGGTGATCGCCCAGTACACCTCGTCGGCCAGCACCACCAGGTCGCGCTCGATCGCCAGCGCCGCGATGGCCTCGAGGTCCGCCGGGGTCAGGGCGCTCCCGCAGGGATTGTGAGGCGAGGACAGGATCAGCAGCCTGGTCCGGTCGGTGACCAGCGAGGCCAGCTCGTTCGGGTCGAGGCGGAAGCCGTTGCGCTCCCGCAGCGGGACTGGCACCGGCCGCGCACCGGCGAACGCGGTGATCGACTCGTACATCGGGAACCCCGGGTCCGGCAGGACCACCTCGTCGCCCTCCCCGCACAGCGCGAGGATGGTGAAGAACATGATCGGCTTGGCCCCCGGCGTGACGATCACCCTGTCCGGGCTGGCCCGCAGCCGGCCCGTCCGCTCCAGGAAGGCCGCGACCGCCTCGCGCAGCGGCATGATCCCCGGGGCCGGAACGTAATGGGTATGGCCGGCGTCCAGCGCGGCCTTGGCCGCCTCGCGGATGTGCTCGGGCGTGTCGAAGTCCGGCTCGCCGATCTCGAGATGGATGATGCTCCGCCCCTGGGCCTCCAACGCCCTGGCGCGCGCCAGCACCTCGAACGCCGACTCGGTGCCGAGCCGCCCCATCCGCGCGGCCAGCCTGATGTTCGCCGCCACCGGGTTCGTCATCCCGCCCTCTCCTTCGCCTCGGATGCGCTCCCACCATGCGGTATCCATTGACCCCCGTCGAGTAGCGGCCAGCCGCTTCGTGGTGTCAGCGACCCGCGAGGACCATCGGCGTTTGGCTAGAGCCCCACCTTCCGGCCACCGCAGTCTAAGCCGAGTAAGGCAGGCGTCCTTGCCGAGAGGTGGAGCTGGGGGATTTGAACCCCCTGGCCTCTTGCATGCCATCCGGAAACCCCGCAACGCCGCCCGATGTGGACGCCGGTAGGCGACCGTGGAGGATCGGCAGCTCAGCGTGTGGAAGGTCCACCCCGTTGGGTCCCTGATCCTTTATGGTGTCTACCGGTCGGTTAAGGTGGTTACAGCGGCCGTTTGCCGCGTTCGTGCTACTCGCTCCCCGGTAGCAGCAGAGCAGGCACTCACTGCGTTGTCGCGAGCTGGCGGTTGGAGCGGCAGCGATGTGCTGGATCAAGTCAGGGCAAGCAAGGGCTCGACACATGGATGTCTACTCGGCAGAGGGAATGTGGTGGCGCCCCGAGTCGCCCCAGCATCGGGTGCCCGGAACACTCACATCCGATGAGGACGGCATCCAACCCGTCGTCTACGGGCCACTGCAACCGTCGATTCCCTCAAAGGCCGGAGTCGGGAAGATCCAAGGATCCGAATGGGTAGCCACGCCGGCAGTCCATGGTCGCACTCACGACAACGCGGACATCACCCTGTTGGAGGTTGGCGGCTTGATGAGCCTGCCGGTCCCGTCAGCTGAGGTGCGCGAAACGCACACCGTCTCAGTCGCATGTATCGGTGGGCACTTCAGCGAGGATGCGTTCATCCAGGCGCGGGCGGAATTCGACTGGCTCGATGCCTGGCTGGACCCGCCATCGATCGTGGACGACAACGCGACTGGCTCCGGCGACGAGACGGTCGTCCGCGTTGGCCGCTCAGAGCTTGCCCGCGCGGAGATCGCCGGTGGCACTGTCCGGTTCATCACCGGCGTCACCGGCCGGGAGGAACCTTCCGCCGTCCATCTTGATCGCTGGTCCGCGGCTAGCATCGATCTCAACCAGCCGCAGCCTTGGCAGACGATTCTGGACAGCTGGGTTCGGCCGTTCCATGACCTGCTCACCATCTCGATCGGTCGACCCGTGCGGCTCACCCAGCTTCGCCTACGGCCGGCCGACGCGGCCCCACGTGCGCCGCTGTGCGATGCTCGATTCGGGGTGGTCCAGGCCCAGCGGAAAGCGAGTCCGTCACCGCAGGCACTGCTCAACTACAGCGCACCAACGCTGGTCACCCGCCGGGACGCGGGGGTGCCGCTCGAAGAACTGCTGGCAGCTTGGTATGAACTGTGGGTGCAAGAGCGGGAGGCGATCATGCACCTGCTGGCGCCGTTCCACGCATCGTTCATGTATAGCCAGCACAAGTTCGGAGCTGCATTTCAGGCTATTGAAGCGCTGCACCATAAACCACGGTTCACCGGCCGCGAGCTGGACCGGTGTTCACACCAGGAGCGTGTCGCCGCCATCGTGGGCGCCGCCCAGGCCGCCGGCGTCGAGGATGACACGGTGGCCTGGGCGGAACGGGTGCTGCGGTCGCGCAACGACAAGCCGCTGACCCAGAAGATCGAGGATGTCGTCCGGTCGGCTGGCGCGTGCGGCGACGCCGTGCTCAAGGCCGCGCCTACGTTTCCCAGCACGGTAGCCGGCGAGCGGGCCGGTGTCTCGCATCCCGGCGTGGAGAGAAGTCTGGATGCGGCCGATCGCTACTGGCATGGCGAGGTGCTCACCTGGGTCGCCCGCACCGTGCTGCTGGCTGCCGCCGGTGTCAATGACGTGGACAGGCGCACCGTTGCGCGTGCAGCGTTCCAGCATGCGGTCGAGCAACTCGGCCCTACCGTCGAATCTGTGTCAAAAAGCGGGTGACCCGTCTAGCGAATGTCGCCGGCACTCGCCTACCTCCCGGCGATCTGGTCCTACGGATCCAAGGACCGGACAACGCGGCGTTGAAGCAGTCAGAGTAGGCTTCAGGTCGCCCTGACATGAGGGTGGCACGGATGCCGGAGGCTGGTCGTGACTTCGTTGTTTATACTCGGGTCCGGGTTCTCAAAGGCCGTTAATGACTCGATGCCCACGGTTATTGGTCTCTCTAAAGCAGCAGAGGCGTTCTTGGAAGAAGAACGTGCCACGCCGCTCCTAAGGCCATCTGACTTCGACGATTTCGAAGTTTGGCTATCTTACCTAAGCGTGGAGCAGCCAGCGCTAATGTCGTACGAGAACCTTGAAAACCGGGCTCTCTTTTATCGGATCTCGTCTTGGCTGGGCAGTCATTTGAGCAGACAACAACGACTACCTGATGCGCAACAGCCCCGCATGATGACTACGTTAAAAGCGACGACCCGATACCGTCCTTTGTACGTGTATACCTTGACAGCTGAAGGTAGAGTCCTGAGCGTCATGCCCCCGGCAAGACTGATCATGGCTTCGGCGATATCGCCTGCTTGCAAAGCAACGGCGAGGACGAGTCCGGCCAGCAGTGATGGGAGATCGCCAAAGTCAGCGCGTTCGGCGTTGACCACTCGCGCCCGTTGTCGACCGGCCAAGCCCGTTGCGAATGGCACGTTCGTGGCACGGCCGGCGAGGGCTCCCGGACCTGCGCCACGTGGAGCGACCGTCCCGTCCGGCAGTTCAGGCGAGGTGGTACCCGGGGTGACGCGCCCTCTTGTCGGCAAGCCGCCGAAGGCGGCGCGGCAGTCCTATGAACCCTGCCCTCGGCGTCTGGTCTGGCGATCTCCAGCCTCGCGCCATTTGGCTAGCTTCTCGACGAAACGTCGTAGCCGTCGGGACAGACGGGCGAGGTCGGTGTGATCCGGCTCCCCTGCGACGATGCGCTCCTTGGGCGACATGTTGGTTCCTTCGATGACCTCACTCGTTGGACGATACGGGAGGCAGCGCGGACAGTAGAGTATGCGACCAGGCCGGATCATTCAGGCTGTCCGTGATGCTCGGTGTGTCCGGACGTTGGCCGTTCAGGGCTGGCCTGGTCGCCAAATCACCGCGGTGGGGTGCCTCAGCCGCTGGCGCTGGCGCCGGCGGCACGCCAGTCGAACCCGTCTGGCCAGCGCGTGTGCTGGTCGGTGACGGCGCCCTCGAGCCAAGTGCCATCGAGCAACGCCGTCGTCAGCACCGTCCGCCGGAGGATCGCGCCCTCCAGGTGCGCTCCGCCCAGGTCGGCAAACGCCAGATCGGCCCCGACGAGGTTCACCCTGCGCATGTCCGCGTCCTTGAGGCGAGTCCGACTCAAATGGGCCAGTGAGAGGATCGCTCCCGGCAGGTGGGCTCCGCTCAGGTCGGCCCAGCCCAGGCAGCCGCCGACGAGGACGGCATCCTCCAGCCAGGCGCCGCGGAGGTCCACGGCCTCCAGGTTGGCGTCGCGCAGCAACGCGCCCTTCAGGTGGGCCCCGGAGAGGTCCGCCTTGTCGAGGTGGGCGCCGGTGAGGTTCGCGCCTTCCAGGTGGGCGCCGGCCAGGTCCGCACCACGAAGGTCGACCGCGTGCAGGTCCAGCCGGCCGCCCGGGTCGCGACCGAGCACGTCGAGGCACGCCTGCACGTCCGGGGCCCAGTCCCGCAACGGCGTGAGCATGTCAATTGGCGCGTTGGGACGGTACTGACCGGGCGGTCTCGGCGGCCACGGAGCATGGTTGCGGATGAAGGCGACCAGCACCTCTCGGACGGCCGCCCGATCGACCGAGGAGTATCGGGCAATCCGCTCCAGCGCATAGATTCCACCGATCCGAACGTCGGTCTCGCCATGACCGAGCTGGTCGACTGCGCTTACGAACCGATCGGTGATCTCGCCCTGCCGAGCGATCCGCCGGTAGGCGGAGGAAGCCACCCACAGGAGGCCGGCACCGCCGGCCGCGGCGACCGCCGCCCAGAGACGCCTCATGCGCGAATCGTCGCACCTTGTGACGCGAGGAAGCCAATTGTGTCGCTGGTCGCTCTTCGCGGCAGGCCGGGGGTACCGCATACTGTGGGCATGTTCCGTCTTAACCGCGTTGCCCGTCCTGTGATACTCGCCGGGATGGTGGTGGCCCTCACGCTGGTGGGCGGAGCTGCTTCCTGGCGAGCCGCTTCCGCGACGCCGCGCGTTTTGGATCGCAGTGACGTGCGATTCGACGTAGTGGTGCAACGTCGCACTGAAGGCCTTGACTACGCCGGCGCGCGGCTGGAGTCACCAGACGGGCGAGCGCGGCTGAGTGCGGCGCAGGCCTGGTCAATTACCAGGGCGCACCGGCCGACCCAGGGCCGCAAGCCGTCGGTGCGGCTGGCTACGTTCGTCGACCCTGACTTCGGGGTGCCGGCCGGCGCCGGTCGCCGGCATGTTCCCGTGGCCAAGCGAGCGTTGGTCTGGGTCGTGGTGGTACCTGACGTGCCCGTCGTTGACTTCGGTCCAGACATCGGGCAGGAAGACGGGCCAGCTCGCCAGGATGCGTGCCCGACATACACGCCGGTTGATGCCATGACAGGGCAGCCGCTCGGCACCTGGCATCACTGCTAATCGCGTTTGCTGGCACGCCCAGCGTCGGACCGTGTCGGGCTACAACGGCCGCTGCCGACTGCCGCCCGCAAGCTGACCTTTGATGACCACTTGCCTCGTTGGCAAGTCTTCCAAGGAGGCATCACCGCTCGGCTGGACTCACGCAGGTGGAGGATCGTCGGCGAACCGGCGACCGAAGACGTAGCCTCCCAGTTCCCGGCCAGTCCCGGCGTCGAGCAACCAGACCGTGTCACCAAGTGCGGTCCTGCTCGGGCCGGGCGCGTCCTGCCGCAGTCTGGGCCCCCCGCTGAACTTGACGGGCACCTCGTGCTCAAGCAGCGCCCAGACTGGTCGGCGGTCATAACGCAAGTCGGCCGTCGCGTCGATGACGAGGGCAAACACGAGTTCAGGCGGCGCCGAGCCGGTGCGTGCGTGCGAAGCGCGCTCGCCGAAGAGGCGCAGGGCCTCATCGGCTGTGATCCTTGGCGCTAGTTCGGCCGGCGGGGCAACCAGCCGAAAGCGCTCGTCTGGAAAGACGCGGTCGTCCGCGACCCGAGTGGGCTGAAGATGGCTGGGCATCGGGGGTCCCCAGTTCCGGCTTCGGGGCGCCCGTCAGGTCAGGAGGTGGCATGAGCGCAAGACGACGACGCGGCCACGGCGAGGAGGCGATCTACCCGCGCAAGGACGGCCGCTGGGCCGGCGCTGTGGAACTTGGCTGGCGTGATGGCACTCGCCAGCGCAAAACCGTCTACGGCAAGACCAGGAAGGAAGTCGCGGAGAAGATGCACAAGCTCCTCCGCGACCATCGAGAGCGTGAAATCCAAGCGGATGAGCGCATGACTGTCGAGAAATACCTCAAGGATTGGCTCCAAACTATGGAGGCCGCCGTCCGACCACGTACCTGGCGGCGGTACGAGGAGCTGATCCGGCTGCATGCGATCCCCCACATCGGCCGCATCCGACTCTCCAGGCTCGGGCCCGGACAACCTTCAGCGTCTCTACGCTGATCTGGTCCGGCGCGGCCTGGCTCCTGCCACCGTCGTCCAGCTCCATCGCATCCTCCACAACGCGCCCGGGCAGGCGGCGCGATGGGATCTGGTCGGGCGCAATGTGGTCGACCTGGTAAAGCCGCCGCGCGTACCTCGGTACGAGTTCACCACGTTCTCGCCAGAGCAGGCGCGCCAGTTCCTCGACGCAGCCCGAGGCGATCGACTGGAAGCGCTCTATGTCCTGGCGATCACGACCGGGATGCGGCTGGGTGAGCTGCTGCGGCTCCGCTGGCGTGAGGTGGACCTGGATGCGCGGGTCCTCTCCACCCGGGGCGCCCGGCCCGGTGAGGGAGGCGCCGGACCGAAGACACAGCGCTCCCAGCGGCCGGTCGTGATGACCGAGGTTGCCGCCGCCCCGCTGCGCCGGCACCGGGCCGCACAAGCGGCCGAGCGCATCCGCGTCGGCGCGGCCTGGCAGAACGGCGATCTCGTCTTCGCCAACACCGTTGGGGGGCCGCTGAACCCCTCCAACCTCCGGCATCGGGACTTCCGTCGTCTGCTGGAGCGGGCCGCACTCCCCCGCATGCGCTTCCACGACCTTCGCCACAGCGCGGCAACGCTGCTGCTCGGCATGGGTGTGCATCCGAAGATCGTGAGCGAGATGCTCGGGCATACTCAGGTCAGCATCACCCTGGACGTGTACTCGCACGTAACCGCTACGATGCAGCACCAGGCAGTGAACGCACTCGACGACCTATTGGCTGTCAAGATGGCTGTCAACCAGGACGGAGAGACGCAAAACCGCAGCTAGCGCCCGTAGCTCAGTGGAGAGAGCGGCGGACTTCTAATCCGCGGGTCGGGGGTTCGAATCCCTCCGGGCGCACTGCCTCTGACCAGGCAGTATGGCATCAGCCGGGTCAGCCAGGCGGCACCCTGGCAATCACTATGGCAATCCCGGTTACTCTCTGGACATGGTGAAGC
>DASVXQ010000155.1:0-3049 GCA_036392615.1 Actinomycetes bacterium
GTGACTACGTGTTCACGTGTTCCCGCCCAGACACTGGTAGGTTGCGCCTGAAACGGCGACAGGAGGATTTGCGGTGCAGGCCGGGATCTACACGCGCATCAGCCATGACCCCCGCGGCGAGTCACTGGGAGTAACCAGGCAGGAGGAGGACTGTCGGAGGGTCGCTCAGGCTGCCGGGTGGACGGTGGCCGACGTCTACAAGGACAACGACGTCAGCGCGACCAGTGGCACACCACGGCCAGAGTATGAGCGGATGCTCGCCGACATCGACGCCGGACGTATCGAGGCCGTCGTGGTCTGGCACGTGGACCGGCTCTACCGCACCATGAAGGACTTGCAGACCATCCTGCCCGTGGTGCAGAAGTACAAGGTGCCGATCCGCACCGTGCAGGCCGGCGACCTTGACCTGTCCACCTCCACCGGGCAGATGCTCGCCGAGATCCTGGCCGCAGTTGCTGGGCAAGAAGGCCGGGTCAAGTCCGAACGGTGGCGACGCTCCTGGCGCCAGCGCCGCGAGCTAGGCCACGTCACCCCGTCGGGCTGGCGCACGTTCGGCTACACCCGCGACGGCGAAGTTGTGCCGAAGGAGGCCGAGCGGCTGCGGACCATCGCGGATGAGGTGCTGGCGGGCAAGGGCCTGCGCACCATCTGCGACGAGCTCAACGCTGAAGGCGTCAAGACCACTCGGCCCAAAAGCAGGGACGGGTGGCAGGGCAACGGCCTGCGCAAGCTGCTGCGCAACCCTCGCATCGCTGGCTACGCCACCTACAAGGGCGACATCGTCGGTGACGGCAACTGGGAGCCCATCCTCGAGCGCGAGACCTGGCGCACCCTGTGCGCACTGTTGGACGCCCGCTCCACTCCGGCGCGCCCGGCGAAGTTCCTGCTCGCCGGGATGTTGACCTGCGGTGCCTGCGGCAAGACGCTGCACACCCGCAAGGGGCGCGGCTACTGGGCCTACAACTGCCTGAAGTCCCGCGGCGGCTGCGGCGGGGTCGACGTCCACACCGAGCGTGTGCACGACTTCGTGGAGACGTTCGTACGTGACAAGCTGGCCGACCCACGGCTGCGGCGACGGATCGCCGAGCACCGGCATGGCGGCAACACTCACCTGCTGAACGAGATCGAGGCGCTGCAGGACCGGCTCGCCGAGATCGATGCGCAGATGGCCGACCCCGGCCGGTCCATGGCATCCCTGGTCAAGGCCAGCGACACCGTGCGCGCCCGCATAGACGAACTGCAGGCGCAGCTGTCAACCAGCGTGCCGGTACAGATGCCATCCGCTGCCGACTGGCCCACCGACCTGGGGCGACGGCGGCGCATCATTCGTGCCGTGCTGCGCGCCATCTACGTCGACCCGGCCCCGATCCGCGGCGGTAGGTTCGATCCTACGCGGCTGAGGATCGATCTCCTGGTCTAGCTGCCTGCCTAGTTTCGCCGCGTCCGCCACGATGCCGGGGCGGACGCGCTCACTTGCGATGTACGCAGTGACCTCCCCTTCGTGTCGCACGACGGCGAGGTCTAGACCGTCTGCCAACAGTTCAATCACAAGGTCGTCGACGCTTTCGATCCGACCAGCGGCCTGGTCGACGTCGACGATGGTCACCCCGTTCAACAACGCACTGCCTTCTTCCCCGAGTGGGGTGGACGGATGGACTTAGCAGGTGTTAGGTCTGCGTAACCGACCTATAACTGTGAGTTTCATCGCAGCACGGTAACCCGTTGCAGTATCAACTGGCTACGGGGCAGTACGTCCGAATTGCTACAGGGCCTGTCGTTGGTATAGTCAACCGTTCGACGGGTTTTTGCGCAGGCGGTCCAGTAGCCGCGCCACCTTGTCCTCCGCACCGGGGCCGCGCACCGCGAACGTCGCCTTGGACCCGTCGGGGAACTCGTAGACGAACTCCACCACCTCAGTCGGTCCGGCCGGGGTGCCGATGCCGGCCTCCTCCTCCAGCTCGGACAGCTTGGCCTCCAACTTGGTCAGCGAGGACCGGCGGAAGCCCTGGCCTCGCTTGATCGCCGCGATCGTGTCCCGGTTCACCCCAGACTCCCGGGCGAGCTCGGAGTCGCTGATCCCTAGCCGGTCCATCCGCGCACGCAACCGGTCGGCGTCGACACCCATAACGCCGGATTGTTCAGCATGCCTGCGGGCCATGGCATCCACCTCCTCTCGCTCACTCATGGTGGGCACCACATCGGCATTTGGGGATGTCCTGCCGAGAAAATGATCCGTTCGGGCCATGTCGGGCCTATACATGCCGGACTTGTTCCGCTAAGTTCGCCTCATGCTGCATCGCCAAGACCCCGCGACAGGCGTCAAAAATCGTGAAACAGGCGGGCGCGCCGGACTACTTCCGCAGGGTGCCTAGTCATGAATGACTACAAGCACCCGCGCCTGCTGACATCTGAGGAAGTGGCGGAAATCTTGCGGATTCGCACGGTGTCCGTTATGGCCCTGTGCCGCAGCGGCGCCCTACGCGCCTCCCGGGTGGGCCGCTCCTGGCGCATCGAGGAGACCGCCGTCCGCGAGTACCTCGACAAGCAGCAGGTGCAGGCATGACGCCCGAGGAGTACGCCCACCAGCTGGCCGAGCAGACCCCACCACTGAGCGACGAGCAGGTGGAGGCCATCGCCCGCATCATCGCGGCCGAGCCGGAGCAGGAGGCGGTGGCGTGAGCCCCTCCGCGTTCACCGATGCCGAAGACCCGCGCACCCACCACGTCTACCGGATCTACGCCGCCGACAACGACGAGCTGCTCTACATCGGCTGCACCCAGAACGTGCAGACCCGGCTGTACTACATGACCCGACAGTGCAACCTCGGCAACCACGTGAACGCCGGGATTGCGCAACGGGGCCTGGGTCGCGTGGAGTCGCAGGAGTACCCGGACAAAGCCACGGCCCGTGAAGCAGAACGCCAGGCCATCGCTGCCGAGGCGCCACTACTGAACCGGCAGCACAACCCGAAGCGGTGGAGCAAGCGCGACGCGGTGCCGGTCGAACCGGTGACGCTCGACGAGATGCGCGACGCGCTGCAGAAGCTGGG
>DASVXQ010000156.1:0-3094 GCA_036392615.1 Actinomycetes bacterium
CGCGAGGTGGTCGAGCAGGAGCCGCTGATCGCCGAGCTGCGCGAACGGCTGCGCGGCCGGCCGGACGAGGCCACCTGGTACGAGCGCATCCAGCTCGGCGAGCTGGTCGCCGGCGCGCTGGCGCGACGGCGGGAGGCCGACTCGGCGGCGCTGGTCGGCGAGCTCGGCCGCTGGGCCAGCTCGGTGACCTGGCGGCCGGCGGCGACCGAGGACGGCGTGGTCGACGCGGCGCTGCTGGTGGAGCGCGCCGCCTGGCCCGGCCTGGAGCACGGGGTGGAGAGCATCGCCGCGCGGCAGGCGCGCCGCATGCGGCTGCGGCTGCTCGGCCCGCTGGCCCCGTACGACTTCAGCAACGAGCTGATGGAGGAGAACTGACCATGGGACTGCTCGAAGAGCTGCTCCTGCTGCCGCTCGCGCCGGTCCGCGGGGTCGTGTGGCTGGGCGGGCAGGTCGACGAGATCGCCAGGCGGGAGGCCACCGACCCGGCCATGATCCGCGGGCAGATCGCCGAGATCGAGGAGGCCCGCGACGCCGGCGAGCTGTCCGACGAGGAGGCCGACGAGCTCGAGGGTCCGCTGCTGCGCCAGCTGGTCGAGACGAGCATGGCCTCCACCTCGGGCGGGAGGTGACCGATGGCCGACAACGGCGAGGACCAGGCCGACCGCGGCGACCGGCGCGGCGACGACGACTCCTGGGCGCGATCCGGCATGTCCGGCACCGAGGCCGCCAGGCGGGCGGTCCGTCGCGTCCACGACCTGACCGGGCTGGAGCCGGAGGGCGTGACCCTCCTGGAGCCGACCGACCACGGCTGGCGGGTCGGCGTCGAGGTCGCCGAGCTGGAGCGCATCCCGAACTCGACCGACGTGCTGGCCATCTACCAGGTCGAGCTGGACGAGCGGGGCCGGACGGTCTCGTACCGCCGCGCGCAGCGCCACTTCCGCGGCCGCCCCGACACCCCCGCGGAGTAGCCGACCGGGCAGCACGGAGGATCCGCCGCCGCGGCCATCCGCAAGCACGTGGGAAGGATGACGGTGACGGAAGCGACCACCGGCTGGAACAGCGCACACACGCCGCTGCGACGCGATCCTGGGGCCCTTGCGCACCCCTCGTCGACGAGCCTCGCCGACGTGCTGGAGCGGGTGCTCGACAAGGGCGTGATCATCGCGGGCGACATCCGCGTGAACCTGCTCGACATCGAGCTGCTCACCATCAAGGTGCGGCTGCTGATCGCCTCGGTCGACCGCGCCCGCGAGATGGGCATCGACTGGTGGGAGCACGACCCCACCCTGTCGTCGCGCGCCCACGACCTCGCCGAGGAGAACCGGCAGCTCCGCGCGCGGCTCGAGGAGCTGGAGCCGCCCGACCACCAGCCGCGCGGCCAGGAGCCCGAGGGCGACGAAGGCGGCTGACCGGCTATGGCCACCTACGTCTACGCGATCACCCGCCGGCCGGCCCCGGAGCGGCTGCGCGGCATGCGCGGGGTGTCCGGCGAGCCGGTGCGGACCATCGAGCACGGCGGGTTGAGCGCGATCGTCGGCTCGGTGGACCCGCGCCGCTTCAGCGACGAGCCGGCGCGCGGCGGCGAGGAGGAGCTCCGCGCGCTCGAGGGCCTGCTCCGCGCGCACCATCGGGTGGTCCAGGCCCTGGCCGGCGACACCACCGTGCTGCCGCTGCGGCTCGGCACGGTCTACCGCGGCGACGAACGGGTGGAGGCGCTGCTGGAGGAGCGCCGCGCCGAGTTCGAAGCGACCCTGGAGCGGATCGCCGGGCGGACCGAGTGGGGCGTGAAGCTGCTGGTCGACCCGGCGGTGTTCGACGCCGAGCCGGAAGACCGGGAGCCGGACGCCGGGCCGGCCGCCGGCGCGGGCACGCGCTACCTGCTGCGCCGCCGGGCCGAGGAGCGCTCAAGGCAGCGGCGCCGGGACCGGGCGGCCGCGCTGGCCGACCAGGTGCACGCCGCGCTCGACGCGGTGGCGGCCGCGAGCCGGCGGCACGCCCCGCAGGACGCGCGCCTCTCCGGCCACCGCGGCTGGATGCCGCTCAACGGCGCCTACCTGGTCGACCAGGGCCGGGACCGTGAGCTGCTGGCGGTGGTGCGGCGCTTCGACGATCCCGAGCGCGGGATCCGCCTGGAGCTGACCGGGCCGTGGGCGCCCTACTCCTTCGCCGAGGAGGAGCGGGCGTGAACAGCCCGGCGCCCGTCGGCCGCGAGGTCGCGCTGGTCGACCTGCTGGACCGGCTGCTGGCCAACGGCGTGGTGGTGGCCGCCGAGGTGATCCTGTCGGTCGCCGACGTCGACCTGGTGCGCATCTCGCTGCGGGCGCTGGTCACCTCGGTGCGGGCCAGCGAGCCGCTGGAAGCCATGGAGGAGGGAGCCGCATGAGCGCGGACGGCGGGCAGCGGCCCGACCCGCTGGGCGTCGACCTCACCGAGGCGCTGCGGCGGCTCGGCGGCGCGCCGGACCGGCGGGTCGAGCTGGACGCCGACCGGGAGTCGGTCGAGCGGGGCCTTGTCCAGCTGGTGCTCACCGTGGTGGAGCTGCTGCGGCAGCTGATGGAGCGGCAGGCGCTGCGCCGGGTGGACCAGGGCGACCTGAGCGACGAGCAGGTCGAGCGCCTCGGCACCACGCTGGCGCTGCTGGCCGAGCGGATGGAGGAGCTGAAGGAGCAGTTCGGCCTCAGCGACGAGGACCTCAACCTCGACCTCGGGCCGCTCGGGCCGCTGCTGCCGCGGGAGCCGTGAGCAACCGGCGCCGGCGCCGCGCGGTGGCGCCGGCTGCCAGCACCTCGCCGGTGGTGATCCGCAGCAGGCCGGGGTCGGGCCGGTCGGCGAAAGTGTCGCCGGTGCGGCCGGCCCACAGGGCGACGTGCTGGCGGCGGTCCGGCGGCGGACCCCAGTGGCGCGGCGCGACCGGGCCGAACAGCACCACCGAGGGCGTGCCGTAGGCGGTGGCCAGGTGCGCCATGCCGGTGTCGCCGCAGACCACCAGGTCGGCCTCGGCGACCAGCGCGGCGAGCTGGCCCAGGGTGGTCCGGCCGGCCAGCACCGCGCCGTCCGGCAGCCCGGCGCCGGCGGCCACCCGCTCGGCGAGCCG
>DASVXQ010000157.1:0-8724 GCA_036392615.1 Actinomycetes bacterium
TGAAGGCCGCGAAGGCCCGCTCGAGCCGCAGCCACGAGCGGATCGCCCGGACGGCGTGCTCGGCGGGCTCCGCCCGCTGGGTCGCCGGTACCATGCGCGGGAAACTATGTGGGACATAGCTTTGGGTCAAGTCCTGGCGCCGCCGCCGGACGCGTGCCACCGCATCGGCCGCCCCGGCCCTACGCGCCGGCGCCGCGCAGGGTGGCGCAGTCGGAGGGGCCGGGCCTGGCGTCGAGCGTGCCGTTGAGCGCGCCCAGGGCCAGGCCGAGGGCCAGCGGGTCGCGGACCAGGCCGCCGTGGTCGACCCGGGAGTCGGCGCAGACGTCCTGGACGCGGACGTTGCGGGCGCCGGCCAGCACCGCGGACGCCGGCGGCGTGACGGTCTGGTCGGCGGCGGTCCAGATGCTGGTGACGTCCGGCCCGGCGGGGAACTCGTTGCCACCCACCACCCGGTTGAGCCGCGCCAGCAGCGCGGAGCCGGGCACCAGCTGGGCGCACGCCCCGGTGCAGAGCTGCGAGCTCAGCAGGGCGGCCAGGCTGGCCAGCTGGGCGCCATGATTGGGGGCGCCGAGCAGCACCACGTGCCGCACGTGCCCGGCGACCCCGGGCTGGCCGAGGTAGGCGCGCACCACGATCCCGCCCGCGGAATAGCCGACCAGGTCGACCCGGTCGGCCCCGGTCCGGTGGACCGCCTGGGCCACCACGCCGGCCGAGGCCTCGATGTCGCCGATGCCACGGTCGGGCAGCCGGACCAGCACCACCTGGCGGCCGCCCGCGCGCAGGCGGCTCGACAGCAGGTCGAAGGAGGCCGGTGTGCCGTCGTAGCCGTGCACCAGCACCACCGGCACGGCCCGCTCGGGAGTAGGCTGCCGGTCGGGCCAGAGAGTGACCAGCAGACCCGCCACGGCGGCCGCGACCGCCAGCAGGACGGTGGCGACGAGCAGCAGCCGGCGGCGGGGGCTCAGTGACGCGAGCATGACCTCATTGTCGTGCAGCGATCGTGGGTACGCTCGGCCTACGGCTCTCGATACGCTTGCAAGGACCAGTCACGTCAGGGAGGAGCCATGTCAGGGACGAAGTACGTCTATGACTTCGAAGAGGGCAACAAGGACATGAAGTACCTGCTCGGCGGGAAGGGCGCCAACCTCGCCGAGATGACCAACATGGGGCTGCCGGTGCCCCACGGCTTCACTGTGACGTGCGAGGCCTGCAACGCCTACCGCGCCGCCGGGCGCAAGTTCCCTGAGGGGATGCTCGACGAGGTCACCGGGCACCTCGAGAAGCTCGAGAAGTCGATGGGCCGCAAGCTCGGCGACTCCGGCGACCCGCTGCTGGTGTCGGTGCGCTCGGGCGCGCCGTTCTCCATGCCCGGGATGATGGACACGGTCCTCAACGTGGGGCTCAACGACGAGAGCGTCGAGGGCCTGGTCAAGCAGACCGGCTCGCAGCGCTTCGGCTGGGACTCCTACCGCCGCCTGCTGCAGATGTTCGGCAAGACCGTGATGGGCGTCGACGGCGACCACTTCGAGGAGGCGATCGAGGAGGCCAAGCAGGCCAAGGGCGTGAAGAACGACGTCGACCTCGACGAGGGCGACCTGCGCACGCTGGTGGACCGCTTCAAGCAGATCATCTCCTCGGAGACAGGCCGCGAGTTCCCACAGGACCCGCGCGAGCAGCTCCGCCAGGGCATCGAGGCGGTCTTCGGCTCGTGGGACAACAAGCGGGCGGTCGACTACCGCCGCAGGAACAAGATCCCCGACGACCTGGGCACCGCGGTGAACGTCCAGTCGATGGTGTTCGGCAACAAGGGCGACGACTCCGGCACCGGCGTGGCCTTCACCCGCAACCCCGCCAACGGCGACCCGCACCCCTACGGCGACTACCTGCCCAACGCCCAGGGCGAGGACGTCGTCGCCGGCATCCGCAACACCCTGAAGCTCGACCAGATGGGCGAGGTCCAGCCGCAAGCCTGGGACGAGCTCCAGCAGCACATGAAGAAGCTCGAGGACCACTACCGCGACATGTGCGACATCGAGTTCACCGTCGAGCAGGGCAAGTTGTGGCTGCTGCAGACCCGCGTCGGCAAGCGCACCGCCTTCGCCGAGTGGATAATGGCCTACGACATGCTCGACGAGGACCTGATCGAGCTCGACGAGGCGCTCCTGCGGCTGGACGCCAACCGCCTCGAGGAGCTGTTCAAGAAGGTCCTCGCCTCCGGCGGCGAGCCGATCGCCAGCGGCCTCAACGCCTCGCCCGGCGCCGCGGTCGGCAAGGCGGTGTTCACCGCCGAGGACGCCCAGGCCTGGGCGCAGCGCGGCGAGCCGGTGATCCTGGTCCGCCGGGAGACCACCCCGGACGACTACCACGGCATGATCAGCTCCCAGGGGATCCTGACCTCGGCCGGCGGCACCAACTCGCACGCCGCCGTGGTCGCCCGCGGCGAGGGCATCCCGGCGGTCGTCGGCGCCGACGCGATCCGCGTCGACCGGCCGGGCAAGCGCTTCAGGGTCGGCTCCACCAGCGTCGCCGAGGGCGACTGGGTCACCATCGACGGCTTCAGCGGCAAGGTCTACGCCGGCCAGCTCGAGCTGGCCGACTCGCCGATCGAGCGGGCGCGCTCCGGCGACGCCGAGGCCCGCCGCGAGAAGATCTGGAAGGCCTACGAGCGCTTCATGACCCACGCCGACGAGGTGCGGCGCCTGCGGGTCCGCGCCAACGCCGACACCCCGCAGCAGTCCGCCAACGCCATCGAGCGCGGCGCCGAGGGCATCGGCCTGTGCCGCACCGAGCACATGTTCCTCGGCGAGGAGCGCGTGGCCGCGGTCCGCAAGATGATCTTCGCCGACACCGACGAGGAGGAGCAGGCCGCCTACGACGCGCTCGCCCCGCTCCAGCGCGAGGACTTCGTCGGCATCTTCAAGGAGATGGACGGCAAGCCGGTGACCGTGCGGCTGCTCGACCCGCCGCTGCACGAGTTCCTGCCGAACCAGGTCGACCTGGCGGTGGCGGTCGCGCTGGCCGAGCAGTCCGGCGCGGACCAGGTCGAGGTGAGCGGCGAGGAGATGCCGCGCGAGCAGGCCACCGAGCTGCTCGCCAAGGTCAACGACCTGCACGAGGCCAACCCGATGCTCGGCCTGCGCGGGCTGCGGCTGGGGATCGTCAAGCCGGGCCTGTACGCCATGCAGGTGCGCGCGATCGTCGAGGCCGCCTGCAAGGTCAAGCAGGACGGCGGCAACCCGATCGTCGAGATCATGATCCCGCTGGCCGCGACCCGCGAGGAGCTCGCCCAGCTCCGCGAGGAGCTGGAGCCGGTCGCCGGCGAGGTCACCGGCGACGCCGGCGTGGACCTCGAGATCGCCTGGGGCACCATGATCGAGCTGCCGCGCGCGGCGCTGGTCGCCGGCGAGATCGCCGAGGTGGCGGAGTTCTTCTCCTTCGGCACCAACGACCTCACCCAGACCACCTTCGGCTTCTCGCGCGACGACATCGGCAAGTTCCTCGGCATGTACGAGGAGCGCAAGCTGGTGCCGGCCAACCCGTTCGTGACCATCGACCAGCCGGGCGTCGGCCGGCTGATGCGGATCGCCTGCGAGGAGGGCAAGGCCGCCAGGGAGCATCTGCACCTCGGCATCTGCGGGGAGCACGGCGGCGACCCCGACTCGGTGCGCTTCTGCCACGAGATCGGGCTGGACTACGTGTCCTGCTCGCCGTTCCGGGTCCCGACCGCGCGACTGGCCGCCGGCCAGGCCGCCATCGGCGAGGCCACCTCGTCCAGCAAATAACCACCTACTGCGGGGGGCCTCTCGGCCCCCCGCATGCCCCCCGATGCGGTGAGGGCTGCGCCCTCAAGAGCGACCTATCGCTGCCGCATCCCCCAACTGCGGTGGGGGCTGCGCCTCAAGGAACCAATGCGGGGGCCGAGAGGCCCCCCCGCATCCCAAATGGGTGGGCGTTGCGTCCTCGGGCGTTCATTTGCGTCTGCCCTCCTCCTGGCCGGAGGAGGGCAGACGCTCCTCGATGCGGCGTAGGCGCTCCAGGACCTCGCCGATGCGGTCGTGCAGCTCCACTGTGAGCGCGCCGTTGGGCTCCACCACCGCCAGGTCGACGTCGCCGAGCTTGGTCGCCCCTTGGCGGCGCACCGCGGCGAGGATCTGCTCGCGGGTGATCAGCTCGTGCCGCAGGTTGCGCTGGTTCAGCCGGCCGTGGGTGATCAGGGTGGTCGGGGTGCCCTCGAACACTCTGGTCATCCAGGGCCGGTCGTAGCCGACCCGGGTCAGCAAGCGGTTGGCGACCACCAGCACCGCCGCACCGAACAGCCCGCCCCAGAGCGAGTTGTCGTTGCCGATGATGGCGTTCTGCACGGTGTTGGACAGCAGCAGCAGGACCACCAGGTCGCCGTTGTTGAGCTGGGCGAACTCCCGTTTGCCGGCGATCCGCAGCAGGAACACCAGGAACAGGTAGACCACCACCGAGCGGATCGCCTTGTCGAGCAGCGGTTCTCCGGCGATGAACAGGTCGTGAGCCATTGGTTGCTCCTGCGCCTGGCGGCCTGCTTGTCACAGGTCGCGAGCAAACTGGGAATTCAGACGACGGCGACGACGGGCCGACGCTACGGCCATGATGGAGGACCGACCGTGCGGGCGTCGCAGGACTGGGTGCAGCAGGGCACGATCCGGGCCGAGCTCGAAGAGACCGAGCTGCGGACCCTGGCGCCGTGGGCGGCCAAGGCGGCGCACTCCGCCGGCCGCGGCCAGCCCGAGCCGGCGGACCCGGTGCGCACCTGCTGGATGCGCGACCTCGACCGGATCACCTTCTCGCGGGCGATGCTGCGCGCCCACGGCAAGACCCAGTCGTTCATCCCGGCCTTCTCCGGCGAGGGGCCGGCCGGGGGACGGCACGGCGGCCCATACATCGGCGACCACTACGTCACCCGTGCCACCCACGTGCAGCAGACCGCCCGCATCGCCGCCACCATCGCCCAGGCGCTGTCGCTGAACGTGCCACTGGCCACGGCCATCGCGGTGGGCCACGACCTCGGCCACGCCTGCTTCGGCCACGGCGGCGAGGAGGCGCTCCAGGAGCTGGCGCCCGGCGGCTTCGACCACGCCGCCCAGGGCGTGCGCCTGCTCACCCTGCTGGAGCCGCGCAACCTCACCGCCGAGGTGCTCGACGGCATCGGCCACCACTCCTGGAAGCTGGACCCGCCCTCGACACTGGAGGGCACCTGCGTGCGGCTGGCCGACCGGATCGCCTACCTCACCGCCGACCTGGCCGACTCGCTGCGCGCCGCCGTGCTGAGGCGCGTCGGCGAGCTGCCCGCCGAGGTGCTGGCCACGCTCGGCGAGACACCCTCCGACATGATCGGCACCCTGGTCGAGGATGTCATCCGCCAGTCGCGCGGGGAGCCCCAGGTGGTCCAGGGCGAGGCCTGCGCCGAGGCCATGGCGGTGCTGCGCGGCTTCATGTTCGAGCGCGTCTACCTGCGGCCCGAGGCGATCGAGCAGACCCAGCGCGCCAAGCGCCTGCTCACCGACCTGTACGGCTACTACCTCGAGCATCCCGACGCCATGCCGATGGGCGCCAGCCTGGCCGGCGACCCGGTCGAGCAGCAGGCGATCGACGCGATCGCCGGGATGACCGACCGGTATGCCCTTGCGGCCTGGAAGGCCGCCTTCGCCCCCGAGCTGTGACGTCCCCGGTAGACGCTTCCGGCCGGCGCTGTCGGGTTCTTGACTGCTCTGGCCGGCCCCGGGCGGTAGGAACTGACAGGGGACCGGACTGCTACTCTGGGACCGAGCGAGGCGAACGAGGGAGCATCGGCATGGAGCTGGAGCCGAGCCGGCGGCGGGCCTCGCTGCGGGCATCCGACGCCGACAGAGAGCAGATCGTCGCCGCGTTGCGCCAGCACCATGGCGACGGGCGACTGACCGTCAGCGAGTTCACCGAGCGCATGAGCCTCGCCTACGAGGCCAAGACGCTGGGCGACCTCGAGGGCCTGACCACCGACCTGCCGCCGCTGCCTCCGCCGCCACCCGAGCGCCCGGACCCGGTGCGCATCAACCGTGGGCGCTTCTACCAGCACCTGCTGACCTACACCTGCGTCAACGGCTTCATGATCGTGCTGTGGGTGGTGACCAGCGTCTTCGCCGGCCGGCTGCTGTTCTTCTGGCCGGTCTGGACCCTGCTCGGCTGGGGGCTGGCGCTCGGCTCGCACGCCATCCGCGCCTTCGGCCCGCAGGTGGAGGCCAGCTTCAGCGAGCGCCACCGCGACGCCTGGGACCACCGCCAGGACCCCTGGGGTGGCCACCGCCCCGGCCGCGGCCCGGAGGACCCGCACGGCGGGCCGTCGCGGCCGCGCGCCTACCGCTGAACGGCGGATCGCCGGCGGCGCGGAGCGGTGTGGACGGGCGCGCCAGCCGTCCGGGGGGCCGCGTACAATTCCAACCGCGCAGCCGACCGCCCGGCTTCCCCATTGATGTCGCAGGCCCGGGCCCGGCGTGGCGGCGCGAAGCACAGCATCGGGCGAAAGAGGGAAGCCGTGGCCGGCCGCATCCGTGAGGAGTCGATCGCTGAGGTGCGGTCGGCGACCGACATCGTCGCCCTGGTCGGCGAGTACGTCGCCCTCCGACCCGCCGGCGGCACCCGCATGAAGGGCCTCTGCCCCTTCCATCAGGAAAAGACCCCATCCTTCACGGTCGACTCAAACCGCGCACACTGGCACTGTTTCGGCTGCTCAGAGGGCGGGGACGCGATCGACTTCCTGCGGAAGCAGGAGACCCTGTCGTTCACCGAGGCGGTCGAGCGGCTGGCGCGGCGGGCGGGGGTCGAGCTGCGCTACGAGGGGCGCTCGGCGGGGGAGCGGGGGAGCCTGGGGCGCAAGAGCCGCCTGGTGGCCGCCCACACCGAGGCGGTCGCCTTCTATCACCGCACCCTGCTCGAGTCGCCCGACGCGCGGCCGGCGCGCGACTACCTGCGCTCGCGCGGCTTCGACCGCGCCACGGCCGAGCGCTTCCGGCTCGGCTGGGCGCCGGCGAGCTCCTGGGAGGCGCTGGTCGACCACCTGCGCGGCAAGGGCTTCCGGCCCGAGGAGCTGACCGAGGCCGGGCTGGCCCGCACCGGCAGCCGCGGGCTGCGCGACGCCTTCCACGCCCGTGTGCTGTTCCCGATCTTCGACGTCGCCGGCGACCCGGTCGCCTTCGGCGGCCGCCTGCTGGACGACGGTGGCAACCAGCCGAAATACATCAACACCTCGGAGACTCCGATCTGGCTCAAGGGAAAGGTCCTGTACGGCCTCAATTGGGCCAAGGTTCCGATCGTGCAGGCCGGCTTCGCGGTGGTGGTCGAGGGCTACACCGACGTGATCGCCTGCCATCGCGCGGGCGCGCCGCAGGCGGTGGCCACCTGTGGCACCGCGCTCCGGTCCGACCATTTCAAATTGCTCAGTCGTTTTACCGAGCGGGTGATTCTGGCGTTCGACGCCGACACGGCCGGCTCCAAAGCGGCCGAGCGGGGCATCGGCGAGCTGGTCGCCGCCCCCGAGGCGTCCCTGTCGGCCCACGTGCTGACCATGCCGGCCGGCCTCGACCCGGCCGACTTCGTCGCCCAGCGCGGCGGCGACGCCTTCCGCGAGCTGCTCGCCGAGGCGCGGCCGCTGGTGCGCTGGTGGCTCGACTGGAAGCTGGCCCAGTTCGACCTGCGCGGCCCCGAGGGCAAGGCACGCGCCGCCCGCGAGCTCATGCCGGTCCTGCGCAGCATCCCGGACTCGTTGCAGCGCACCGAGTACGCGCGCTCGGTGGTGCAGCGGCTCCACCTCGACGAGCGCGACTACCTGGCGATGGTCGCCGGCCAGCGGCCCGCCATGACCGTCGAGGCGGCGGGTGTCGCCAAGGCGCCGCCGCGCTCGCGCAGCCCGCAGGCCCGGGTCGAGTGCGAGGCGCTGAAGTTCGCGCTCCAGCATCCCGACTGGACCGCCGAGGTGGCGGAGCGCTGGGAGGACGACTGGTTCACCACCCCGGCGACCAAGGGCTCGTTCTCCGCCCTGAGCAAGGCGGGCGGGGTCGGCGTAGCGCTCGAGCTGGTGCTGGAGGCGGCCGCCAACGAGAGCGAGCGCAAGTTCCTGCGCGGCCTGGCCATCGAGGCATTCGCGGCGGAAGAGAACCGGGCGTACGCTGACGAGGTCTTTCGGCGACTCGAGGAGTTTCGGCTCACGCGGGTGATCGACCTGCTCAAAGGAACACTGCAGCGCATGAATCCAGTGGAGCGGCCGGACGAGTACACTCAATTCTTCGAAGAACTCATCGCCCTCGAGGCCCGACGGCGAGCCCTGCGGGAGCCGCGGTCAGGAGGCGACGGTCCCCCTCCGACGCGCACACAGTAGAGGGGAGTGACGTCCCCTGGACGTTCCGTACGACACGAGAGGTACTTGACCACATGGCCATGGCCAAGGAAGCCCAGATCGACGAGGTGCGCGAGCTCGTCACCAAGGGCAAGGAACGCGGCTTCCTCACCAACGAAGAAGTGATCGAGGCGCTGGCGCCGGTCGACGTGTCGGCCGAGCAGATGGACAACATCCTCCAGCATCTGCAGGACGAGAACATCGAGGTCGTCGAGATGGTCGACGAGCTCGACGCGGAGGAGTTCGCGCGGGAGGCGCGTTCGGCCAGGGACGAGGAGCTGGCGCTCAAGGCGCCGACCAACGACCCGGTGCGGATGTACCTCAAGGAG
>DASVXQ010000158.1:0-15046 GCA_036392615.1 Actinomycetes bacterium
GAGCCGGTGAACGGCAGGCTGCCGGGGCTCGCCGGGGTGCCGGCGGAGCCGCCGCCTGAGACGGTGCCCGACCCGGAGCCGGACGCGGTGGAGACGTCGATCGCGATGCGCGAGGGGTTGCTCAGCTCCAGCACCTTGAAGGGCACCCGGTGGTCGACGCCCAGGCCGTAGGTGACCACGGCCTCGAAGTCGCCGATCTGCGCGACCTCCTTGAGCGACGGCAGGTTGGGCTTGAAGCGCCGCGGTGAGACGCTCGGGCTGCCGTCGGGGTTGTGGGCGTTGGCGCCCTGGAACACCACGTTGATGGAGGCGTCGCCGGCCAGCTCGACCGGCCTGCCCGAGGCGTCCTCGACCAGCCGCGAGACGTAGCCGATGCGGTGGCTCGGCCGCGGGCCGCGGAACTCGAAGGTGATCCGGTCGAAGCCCGGATGGTGGGCGGTGCGGACGTCGACCAGCAGCGGCGCCTGCTGCGCCAGGGCTGCCGGGTGGCCGGCGGTGGACGGCGTGGCGGCGAGCGCCGGAGCGGCGGGCAGGATCAGCGCCACGGCGGCGACGGCGGCGGCGAGCATCGAGCGGACCCGCATGGGAGACCCCCCTGATTGAGCTGCGTGGCCCTGGTCGGGCTGTTGCCAGCTTCCGCTTGCCCTGTCACGGCGCGACCACGGTGCCGCCTCCAAGTGATCGCTCGACGGCGTCGGATTGGTCACGCGATGCCGGCGCGGCGCCGCGACGTCCGGTTCCTCCCGGTGCGGGCGCTCAGCGGCGGGGGGTGACGCGCTGGGAGACCTCGACCCAGGCGTCCAGCCGCTCGGCGGCCCTGCCCTCGTCGATCGAGCGGGCGGCGAGCTCGATGCCGTCCGCCAGGCTCAGCGCCGCGTCGGCGGCGACCAGCGCCGCGGCGGCGTTGAGCAGCACGATGTCGCGCGGCGGCCCGCCCTGGCCGGCGAGCACCGACTTGGCGATGGCGAGGTTGCGGTCCACGTCGCCGCCGACCAGGTCCTGGGGGGCGGCCCTCGCCAGCCCGAGGGCCTCCGGGTCGACCTCCAGCTCGTGCAGGCTGCCGGGACCAACCTCGAGCAGGGTGGAGGTGGTGGTCACGGTCAGCTCGTCGAGGCCGTCGTGGCCGTAGAACACCAGCGCGTGGCGGATCCCGGTGCGCCGCAGCACCTCGGCCATCAGCGGCGCCATGCGCGGGTCGGACACGCCGATGGCGGCGTGGCCGGCGCGTGCCGGGTTGGTGAGCGGGCCGAGGAAGTTGAACACCGTCGGCACGCCCAGCTCGCCGCGGGTCGGGCCGGCGTGGCGCATCGCCGGGTGGAACACCGGCGCGAAGCAGAAGCCGATGCCCGCCTCGTTCACGCAGGCGGCCACGCCCTCCGGCGGCAGGCCGATGGTCACGCCCAGCGCCTCGATGAGGTCGGCGCTGCCGCACAGGCTCGAGGCGGCGCGGTTGCCGTGCTTGGCGACCCGGTGCCCGGCGCCGGCGACCACCAGCGCCGCCAGGGTGGAGACGTTGAAGGTGCCGGCCCGGTCGCCGCCGGTGCCGACCACGTCGACCAGCGGCGGCTCCAGCGAGATCGGCGTGGCGGCGTCGAGCATGGCGCGCACCAGGCCGGTCAGCTCGGTCACCGTCTCGCCCTTGATCCGCAGTCCGGCGGCGAAGGCGGCGATCTGGGCGGAGGTCGCCTCGCCGGCCAGCACCGACCCCATGGCGGCGGCCGCCTCGTCCGCGGTGAGGTCCTCGCGCTTGAGGAGCCGCCCGAGCACCCTGGGCCAGGTGAAGGGGGCCTGCTTGGGATCGGCCACCGCGATGCGCTCCTTCCCTGCCTACGCCGGCTGCGTCTCGGCGCCGAGCGCGGCGCGGACGTCCTCGAGCAGCGGGTCGCGCTCGATCAGCAGCCGCTCGCCGCTCATCGACTGGAGCTCCGCCAGGTTCTTGACCAGCGCCTCGTGGGCGGCCAGCAGCCGCTCGGCGAGCCCGGGCGCGACGCTCGCGTAGGAGGGCGCGAAGGCGAACCCGCAGTATGGGCAGCGGAAGCCGTCGGCGGGGTTGGTGAGCTGCTCCAGCAGCAGCTCGCGACGGCAGTTGGCGCAGTGGGCCTTGATGCTCACGAGCTCGCCTCCTTTCCGGCCGGCGCCACGCCGCGGCGCTCCTCGACCAGGCGACGGGCCACCTTGGCGAGCTGGAACGGGTCGATCGGCCGGTTGACCATCGCGTCCGCGCCCGACCAGCGCGCCAGCCACTCGTCTTGGGGCCGCTCGAGCACCACGATCACCGGGCAGCTCACCTCCGGAGCGGCCTTGATGTCGCGGGCGAGCCCGAAGGCGCCGTAGGGCGTGACCCCGACCTCGACGACCACCAGGTCGGGGTGCTCGGCCTCGGCCAGGGCGAGCGCCTGGTTGCCGTCCGGGACCTCGAGGAAGTCGACCGCCTCGCCGGTCACCTCGAGGCGTTCGAGGGCCAGCCGGAGGCGCTCGCGAACGCGCTGGTCGCTGGCGACCAAGAGGACCTTGATCACGGGTGCTCCTGTTCCACGGTGTCACTGGTACGCATGCGCAAGACGATCACAGTGAACACCATCGGCGGGTGCCGCGTCCCGTCGGGCCTGGCACCGCGGAGCCCGCGACCGCCGCGGGCTGCGACGCTAGTACTTGGGCCGGGCCGTCGGGCCCCGCCAGGGATACCCGGTGGTGTGCTTCCAGCAGTTCGGCCCGGGGTTGTACTGCGACAGCGCCTCACCGCACTGGGAGCAGGAGCGACCGCCGGGGAAGGACTTCTGGACGCCCTTGCCCGGGCTCGCCTGCGCCCGGGCACCTTGCACCGCACGTCCCTTGGAAGGCATGTGACTCCATTCCTCTGCCAGCTTCGACGGCCGAGCATGGCCGCAGATGAGTCTTTCACTTGCGCCCCTGGGGACGCAAAGGCGGATCGATCCGAACGCCCTGCTCAAGGGATATGACAAGGCCTCGATGCGGTCACGAAGCGGTCACAGCGCGGTGGCAGCCCAGCGCGGCGAAGCTGGGCGGTTTGTGCCACCATGCGTCCCATGACGGAGCCAGAGGCGACCCAGACCCGTCGCGGCGCGGTGGTCGAGTTCGACCGCGTCACCAAGAACTATGGCGGCAAGGGCGACGCCGCCGCCGTGCAGGAGCTCTCCCTGCGCGTCCCGGGCGGCGAGGTGTGCGTCCTGGTGGGTCCCTCCGGCTGCGGCAAGACCACCACCCTCAAGATGGTCAACCGGCTGGTGGAGCCGTCCAGCGGGCGGGTGCTGCTGGACGGCGACGACATCAGTCGCCGCGACCCGGTCGAGCTGCGCCGGCGCATCGGCTACGTGATCCAGCAGACCGGCCTGTTCCCCCACCTCACCGTGGGCGCCAACGTGGCCACCGTGCCGCGCCTGCTCGGCTGGGACAGCGGGCGGATCCGCGCGCGCGTCGACGAGCTGATCGACCTGGTCGGCCTCGACCCGGCCCGGTACCGCGACCGCTACCCCGCGCAGCTCTCCGGCGGCGAGCGGCAGCGGATCGGCGTCGCCAGGGCGATCGCCACCGACCCGCCGGTGCTGCTGATGGACGAGCCGTTCGGGGCGGTCGACCCGATCACCCGGGGCCGGCTGCAGAACGAGTTCCTGCGGCTCCAGCAGCAGCTCGGCACGACCATCCTGTTCGTCACCCACGACATCGACGAGGCCATCAAGATGGGTGACCGGATCGCGGTGTTCCAGCCGGGTGGCCGGCTCGCCCAGTACGACACGCCGATGGCCGTGCTGGAGCAGCCCGCCGACGAGTACGTCGCCCGCTTCGTCGGCGCCGACCGCGGCCTCAAGCGCCTGTCGCTGTCGCGGGTGCGCGACGTGCCGCTGGACCACCCCGCCACCGTGCGGGTCGGCGACGCGGACGAGACGGCCGCCGCCGCGCTCCACGACGGCCACAGCCCTTACGTGCTGCTGCTCGACGACCAGGACCGGCCGGCCGGCTGGCTGTCGCGCAAGGAGCTCCAGCAGCCGGGCGCGCCGCGGCCGGAGCGCGCCATCCCGCCCGAGCCGCTGCTCGACCAGGACTCCACCCTGCGGGACGCGCTCTCGGCGATGCTCGGCTCGGCCATGCAGGAGGGCCTGGTGGTCGACCAGCGGGGCCGGCTGCTCGGCACGCTGTCGATCGAGGCGGTCTCCAGCGTGCTGCGGCAGGCGGAGCCGGTCGGCTCCTGAGCCACCTGAGCTGCTACAGTCGGTCGCCTGTAAGGGGTGCCTGTCGGGGAGTCCGGGTACCGTACCGCGAAGGCCCATCAGCAGGCATGGGAGGTCAGTTGAACAAGCCGTTGCTGCAGCCGAGCTGGTTCCTCTAGGGGGATCGGCGTGCGCATGGCGATCGCCGTGGTCGGCCAGGGACCCCTGGTCGACTGGTCGTGGATCGGCGGGCACACCGACGACATCGTCTCGCGCCTGCTCCACCACGTGATCTTCACGCTGATCGCCGTCGGGCTGGGCTTCGTGATCTCCCTGGCGCTGTCGCTGCTGGTGGTGCGCTGGCGCTGGCTGTACGGGGTGGTCGCCTCGATCGCCGGGATCCTCTACACCATCCCGAGCCTGGCGTTGTTCGCGGTGCTGGTGACCATCACCGGGCCGACCGTGACCACCGCCGAGATCGCGCTGGTCGGCTACACGCTGCTGATCCTGATCCGCAACATCGTCGCCGGGCTGGACGGTGTGCCGAGGGACGTGCGGGAAGCCGCGGTGGGCATGGGCTTCTCGCCGAGGCAGGTGCTGTTCAAGGTCGACTTCCCCTTGGCGCTGCCGGTGATCGTCGCCGGGCTGCGGGTCGCCACGGTCACCACCATCGGCCTGGTGACGGTCAGCGCGCTGATCGGCATGGACAACCTCGGGACCTTCATCACCGACGGGCTGTCGCGCTTCTTCATGACGCCGGTGCTACTCGGCGCGGTGCTGTCGATCGCGCTGGCGGTGCTCGCCGACGTCTCGCTGCTGGGCGTACAGCGGCTGATCGCGCCGTGGTCGCGCCGGCCGGCCGGGGCGGAGCGCTGATGGGCGGCGTGCTGCAGTTCATCGCCGACAACCGCGGCGACGTGCTCCAGCGGCTGCTGGAGCACGTCGAGATCTCGGCCATCTCGCTGGCGATCGCGCTGCTGCTGGCGCTGCCGTTGGCGCTCTGGCTGGGACACAACGGCAAGGGCGGGTTCGTGGCGATCAACGCCTCCAACGTGGGGCGGGCGCTGCCGAGCCTGGCGCTGATCGCCCTGGCGGTGCCGTGGGGCGGGCTGAAACCGCCGACGGTGATCTTCGCGCTGGTGCTGCTCGGCATCCCGCCGATCCTCACCAACGCCTTCGTGGGCGTGCGCCAGGTCGACCCCGAGGTGGTCGAGGCCGCGCGCGGCATGGGCATGCGCTCGTCGCAGGTCCTGGGCAAGGTCGAGCTGCCGCTGGCCGCGCCGGTGATCATGGCCGGCATCCGCACCGCCTCGGTGCAGATCATCGCCACCGCGACGCTCGGCGCGCTGGTGGCGACCGGCGGGCTCGGCACCTTCATCACCGACGGGCTGGCGGTCAGCGACACCGCCAGCATCCTCACCGGCGCGCTGCTGGTGGCGGTCCTGGCCGTGCTGGCCGACGCCGGCTTCGGGCTGCTGGAGCGCGCCACCACACCCACGGGCGTCAAGCTGGAACGGGGCCGGGGCGCCCCGGGGACCGGGCCGGCAGGTGGGCCGGCAACCGCGCCGGCCGGCGGGCCGGCCGTCATCGAGACCGAAAAGGAGCGCAGCGCATGACCCTCACGCGTCGCTGGACGACGGTGGCAGCCCTGCTGGCCCTGTCGCTCGCGCTGGCCGCCTGCGGCGGGCTGAGCTCGAGCGACAACGGCAGTTCGTCCGGCAGCAACTCCAAGAACGTCACCGTGCGGATCGGCTGGGTGGACTTCAGTGAGCAGGCCATCCTCAGCCAGATCTACGGCCAGGCGCTCGCCAAGGCGGGCTACAAGGTCGAGTACCAGAAGTACGCCAGCCGCGAGCTGGCCGACCCGGCGCTGTTCTCGGGCAAGTACGACATGCTGATCGAGTACGCCGGCTCGGACCTGACCTTCCTGGGCGGCAAGCCGACCTCGGACGCCCAGCAGGTGCTCACCGACCTGAAGGCCAAGCTCCAGCCCAAGGGCGTAACCGCGCTGGACCAGGCGCCGATGAGCGACCAGCAGGCGATCACCATGACCCAGCAGGGCTCCACCAAGTACAACGTCAAGACGCTCTCCGAGCTGGCCAAGCCGGCGCCGCAGCTGGTCTTCGGCGCGCCGCCGGAGTGCAAGGACCGCCAGACCTGCTACAAGGGCATGCAGGACACCTACGGGATCCAGTTCAAGTCGTTCAAGGGCCTGGCACAGGGCTCGCTGAAGTACCAGGCGCTGCTCAACAACCAGATCCAGGTGGCGCTGTCGTTCTCGACCGACGGCATCATCGCCAAGCAGAACCTGGTCACCCTGCAGGACGACAAGGGCCTGTTCCCGCCCGACCACGCCGTGCCGGTGGTCCGCAACGACTTCCTCAGCAAGGCCGGCAACGACTTCCAGAGCACGGTGAACAAGGTCAGCGCCACCATCAACACCAACGACATCACCGGGCTGAACGCCAAGGTCGACATCGACAACCAGGACCCCGACCAGGTCGCCAAGGACTTCGCCTCCTCCAAGGGCCTGGTGTAGCAGCGGAGACCACAGGACCGTGCCAGCAAGCGAGACCTACCTCGACGCCGCCTCCACCACCCCGCTGCACCCCAGCGCCCGCCAGGCGCTGGAGGACGCCCTCGACGCCTACGGCGACCCGTCGCGCCTCTACGGCCGGTCGCGGCGGGCGCGCCTGCTGCTCGACCAGAGCCGCGAGCGCGTCGCCGCCGCGCTCGGCGCCCGCGCCGACGAGCTGGCGTTCACCTCCGGCGGCACCGAGGCGGTCAACCTGGCGGTCACCGGCATGGCCCGCGGCGCCAGGCGCCGGCGCCACCTGGTGGTCTCGGCGGTGGAGCACAACGCGGTGCTGGCGCCGGCCAGATGGCTGGCCTCGCGCGGCTTCGAGCTGACCGAGGTCGGGGTCGACCGCTACGGCCGGGTCGACCCCGACGAGCTGGCCGCCGCGGTGCGCGACGACACCCTGCTGGTCTGTCTCCAGCAGGCCAACCACGAGGTCGGCACGGTGCAGCCGGTGCGCGAGGCCGCCGAGGCCGCGCACGCCAGGGGCGCGGTCCTGCTGGTCGACGCCTGCCAGGCGGTCGGGCGCCTGCCGGAGCGAGCCGTCGACCTGGGCGCCGACCTGGTGGCGGTCAGCGCCCACAAGGCCTACGGGCCGCCGGGGATCGGCGCGCTGGTGGTGCGCGGCGCGACCCGGCTGGAGCCGGTCCTGCTCGGCGACGAGCGCGAGCGGCGCCGCCGCGCCGGCATGGAGAACCTGCCCGGCGCGGCGGCGATGGCATCGGCGCTGGAGGCCAGGGTGGCCGAGGGACCCGCCGAGAACCCGCGGCTGGAGCGGCTCGCCGAGCGGCTGCGGTCGGGGCTGGCGGCCATCCCCGACCTGGTGCTCCACGGCCACCCGACCGAGCGCCTGCCGCACCTGGTGGCCTTCAGCGTGCTGTACGTCGAGGGCGAGGCGTTGCTGCTGCTGCTGGACGCCGAGGGCATCGCGGTGCACTCCGGCTCCAGCTGCACCGCCGACACGCAGGAGCCGTCGCACGTGCTGGCGGCGATGGGCGCGATCACCCACGGCTCGGTGCGGGCGTCGTTCCTGGCGGACGCGACCGAGGCGGACGTGGACCGGCTGCTGGCGGTGCTGCCGGGCGCCATCGCGGACCTGCGGGAGATGGCCGAGCTGGACAGCCAGGCGCTGGACCGTGCCGCCCGGTCGGGTGACGGGCGGTGAGCCCGCCGGTCGCCGCCGTGGTCGACTGCCTGGGGGTGGCCTGCCCCATCCCGGTGGTGCGGCTGGCCAAGGCGATCGGCGCGGCCGAGGTCGGCCAGGTGATCGAGCTGCTGGCCGACGACCCTGGCGCCAAGGTCGATATCCCGGTGTGGTGCCGGCTCAAGGACCACGAGCTGCTCGGCCGCGACGACCGCCCGCAGGGCGGCTGGAGCTTCCGCGTCCGCCGGCTCCACTGAGCCGGCCGCGACTGGGGGGACGTGCGGTGCGGCTGGAGATCCCGGAGCTGTCGCTGGTGGTGCTGGTCGGCGCGGCCGGCTCCGGTAAGTCGACCTTCGCCGCACGGCAGTTCCGGCCGAGCGAGGTGCTGGAGTCCGACGCCTTCCGGGCGATGGTGGCCGACGATCCCGCCGACCTGCTCGCCAGCCCGGACGCCTTCGAGGTCCTCCACCTGGTCGCCGCCAAGCGGCTGGCGCGGGGGCGGCTCACGGTGATCGACGCGACCAACCTCCAGCCCCACGCGCGCCGGCCGCTGCGGGAGCTGGCCAGCCGCTACCACTGCGCCCTGGTGGCGATCGTCTTCGACCTCCCGGAGGAGGTCTGCCAGCAGTGGAACCGCCGGCGCGGGCGGATGGTGCCCCGCCAGGCGATCCACCGCCACCACCAGCAGCTCCACCACTCGCTGGAGCGACTCCCCGCCGAGGGCTTCCAGGCCGTCCACGTGCTCGACTCGCCCGAGGCGATCGACCAGGCGGTGGTCGAGCGCCGGCCGCTCCCGGTCGACCGGCGCGAGCTGCGCGGGCCCTTCGACGTGGTGGGCGACGTTCACGGCTGCCGGGAGGAGCTGCTGGCCCTGCTCGACCGGCTCGGCTGGCGGCTCGACCGGCGGCCGGACGGGGAGCCGCCGGGCTGGCGGGCGAGCCACCCGCAGGGCCGCACCGCGGTGTTCGTCGGCGACCTGGTCGACCGGGGGCCGGACAGCGCCGGGGTGCTCCGGCTGGTCATGCGGATGGCGGCCGACGGCGCGGCCCTGTGCGTGCTGGGCAACCACGAGCGCAAGCTGTTGCGCACCCTCCAGGGCAAGCGCTCGCGCGTCGGCCGCAACCTCGGCGAGACCCTGCGGCAGCTCGGCGGGGAACCGCCGGGCACCAGCGCGCGGGTGACCGGGTTCCTCGACGCGCTGCCCGACCATCTGGTGCTGGACCGCGGGCGGCTGGTGGTCGCCCACGCCGGCCTGCCCGAGGACCTCCAGGGCCGCCAGTCCGAGCAGGTGTGGAGATTCGCGCTGTTCGGCCGCGCCGGGGAGGACACCGGCGAGGACGGGCAGCCCGAGCGCCGCGACGATTGGGCGGCCGAGTACCGGGGACGCGCCTTGGTGGTCTACGGGCACACGCCGGTGCTGGAGCCGCGCTGGGTCAACCGCACCATCTGCGTCGACACCGGCTGCGTCTTCGGCGGGCGCCTGACCGCGCTGCGCTACCCCGAGCGCGAGCTGGTCTCGGTGCCGGCCGAGCGGGTCTGGTACCAGCCGTCGCGGCCGCTCGGCACGCCCGCCGGCGACTGACAACGAAAAGCTCGGGGGCCGGCGGCCCCCGAGCCGTGCATCGTGCCGCGCTAGTGGAAGCTCTCGCCGCAGGCGCAGGAGCCCTGGGCGTTGGGGTTGTCGATCGTGAAGCCGGACTTCTCGAGCGTGTCGAGGTAGTCGATCTTGGCGCCGCTGAGGTACGGCGCGCTCATCCGGTCGGTCACGACCTTGACGCCGCCGGTCTCGCTGCGGACGTCGCCGTCCAGCTCGCGGTCGTCGAAGAACAGGGCGTAGCGGAGCCCGGAGCAGCCGCCCGGCTCGACCGCCACCCGCAGAGAGAGGTCCTCACGCCCTTCGCGGCTGAGCAGGTCGCGGACCTTCACGGCCGCGGCCTCGGTCAGGCTGACGACCGGGGCGACGGTCTGTGTGGCCTCGGACATCGTGCTCCTTTCACATCCCGCGAACCGGGAGGTCGTCGATCGTCGATTCCAGCACTGTCGATGATAGCGCCCTATCCCGTACTCGCCAGCACCTCGGCGACGTCGCAGACGCTGCCGCCGCTGGCCCGCACCAGGTCCGCAGGGGCGATGGCGAACACGTGGCGGGGCGTCCCGGCGGCCGCCCAGACCTCCCCGAACCGGGTGAGGTCCTGGTCGATCAGCACCTCCAGCGGCGCGGGGTGCCCGAACGGCGGGGTCCCGCCGATGGAGAAGCCGGTGGCCTCGCGCGCCTGGTTCGCGTCGGCCTTGCGCACCCGCCCGGCTCCGACCTGCTTGCCGACCTTGGCGAGGTCGACCCGGTTGCCGCCGCTGGCGAGCACCAGCACCGGCCGCCCGTCGGCGATGAACACCAGCGACTTGACGATCTGGTCGACCGTGCAGCCGACCGCGCGGGCGGCGTCGGCGGCCGTCGGGGTGCCCTCGGGGAACTCGCGCACCTCCAGCTCCAGGCCGTGGGCCCTGGCCGCCGCCAGCACGGGCCCCGCCTGCTTCGGTTGGGAGTCCATGCGGGTCATGGTAGCGAAGCCCAGGCGCGGCCCACCTGCTCGGCGAGCCGCTCCAGCAGCGGCGCGGCCTCGGCGATGGAGCGCTCGACGTCGGGCTCCAGCTCGCTCAGCGCCCTGGCCTCCTCGAAGCCGGCGGCGCGCAGCTCCTGCTCGGCCACCTCGACGAGCCCGCCGACCGCCACCACCGGCACGCCGTGCTCGGCGGCGGCGCGGGCCACCCCGAAGGGCGCCTTGCCGCGCAGGCTCTGGAAGTCGATCTTGCCCTCGCCGGTGATCACCAGGTCGGCGCCTTCCACCGCCTGGTGGAAGCCGACCAGGTCGAGCACCAGCGCGATGCCGCTGCGCAGGCTGGCGCCGAGGAAGGCGATCGCGCCGGCGCCCAGCCCGCCGGCGGCGCCGGCGCCCGGGGTGTCGGCCAGGTCGGCGCCGAGGTCGGCGGCCAGCACCCTGGCGTAGCGGCGCAGGGCGCTGTCGAGCAGCAGCACGTCGTCGGGGCTGGCGCCCTTCTGCGGGCCGTAGACCGCCGCGGCGCCGTTCGGCCCGACCAGCGGGTTGTCCACGTCGGCGGCGACCGTGACGCGCACCTTGGCGACCCGCGGGTCGAGCCCGGCGGTGTCGATCCGCGCCAGGCGCAGCAGCGCCGCGCCGCCGGGCGGCAGCGGCTGGCCGGCCTCGTCGAGGAAGCGGGCGCCGAGCGCGCTGGCCATGCCGGTGCCGCCGTCGGTCGTGGCGCTGCCGCCGATGCCCAGCACCACCTCGGTGACGCCCAGGTCCAGCGCGGCGCGCAGCAGCTCGCCGGTGCCGTAGGTGGTCGCCTCCAGCGGCGCCGGGCGGCGGCCGGGCAGGCGGCGCAGGCCGGAGGCCTCGGCCATCTCCACGAAGGCGCGCTCGCCGCTGACCGCGATGGCGGCCTCGACCGGCTCGCCGGTGGGGCCGGTGGCCGGCACGGGGACGCGCTGGAAGCCGGCCGCGATCACCGCCGCGAGGGTGCCGGCGCCGCCGTCCCCGACCGGCAGGCGGACCACCTCGACGTCCCCGCGGGCACGCCGCAGGCCCGCCTCGATGGCGTTGGCGGCCTGCTCGGCGGAGAGGCTGCCTTCGAACTTGTCGGGAGCGACGACGACGCGCATGCCGCGTAGGATAACCGGCATGGCGGACCAGCGGAGGCGGCGTCCCGACCCCGGCCGCCAGACGGCGGGGTCGCGGGCCATGCGCGCGCTCAATCCCCGCAAGACGCCCACCAGGTCGCGCACCGGCGTGGCCGCGCTGGCGTTCCTGGGACTGACCGTCGTGCTGGCCGTGCTCGGCCTCACCCTCGACGCCGCCTACCTGCGGCCAGCCATGCTGACCGCGCTGCTGGCGCTGCTCTGGGGCCTGCGCGCGCTCACCATGCGCTGAGGGCCGGGAGGCTGACCGCCCCCCGGCCCTCATGACCACCTACGGCCTCAGGCGACCGGGATCATCTGGTTCGGGTCGAGGATGTACTTCCTCGCCGCGCCCTTGTCGAAGTCCTGGTAGCCCTGCGGCGCCTCCTCCAGCGGGATCACGGTAGCGCCCACGTTGCGGGCGATCTGCACCTTGTCATGCAGGATCGCCTCCATGAGCTGGCGGTTGTAGCGCATCACCGGGCACTGCCCGGTGGTGAACGACAGCGACTTGGCCCAGCCGAGCCCGATCCGGATGCCGAGCGTGCCCTCCTTGGCCTCGTCGGTCGCCGCGCCCGGGTCGCCGGTCACGTACAGCCCCGGGATGCCGAGCCGGCCCGCCGAGCGGGTGATCTCCATCAGCGAGTTCAGCACCGTGGCGGGCTGCTCGGTCTGCGACCCGCTGGCGCCGTGCCCGCGCGCCTCGAAGCCGACGCAGTCGACCGCCGCGTCGACCTCGGGAACGCCGAGGATCTGCTCGATCTGCTCTGGCACGTTGTCGTGCTGCGACAGGTCGATGGTCTCGCAGCCGAAGCTGGCGGCCTGCTGCAGCCGCTGCGGGTTCATGTCGCCGACGATCGTCACCGCGGCGCCGAGCAGCTGGCAGGCGGTGGCGCACGCCAGGCCGACCGGGCCGGCGCCGGCGACGTACACCTTCGAGCCGGTGCCCACCCCGGCGGTGTAGGCGCCGTGGTAGCCGGTCGGGAAGATGTCGGACAGCATCGCCAGGTCCTGGATCTTCGCCATCGCCTGGTCGCGGTCGGGGAACTTGAGCAGGTTCCAGTCGGCCCAGGGGACGGTCACGTACTTGGCCTGGCCGCCCTTCCAGCCGCCCATGTCGACGTAGCCGTAGGCCGCGCCGTCGCGGGCGGGGTTGACGTTCTCGCAGACGCCGGTGTTGCCCGCCTTGCAGTTGCGGCAGCGGCCGCAGGCGATGTTGAACGGCACGCTGACCAGGTCGCCCTGCTTGATGAACTCGACGTCACGGCCGAGCTCGACGACCTCGCCGGTGATCTCGTGGCCGAGCGTCTGGCCCTGTGGCGCGGTGGTGCGCCCCCGCACCATGTGCTGGTCCGACCCGCAGATGTTGGTGGCGACGACTCTGAGGATGACCCCGTGCTGGAGCTGGCGGTGGTTCTGCTCGTCCAGCTCGAACTTCGGATACTCGAGATCTTGTACCTCGACCTTGCCAGGTCCTAGATAGACGACTCCACGGTTGGCCTCTGCCACGGCTGCCACCTCCAGTGGTGTTGTGGCCGTATCGGATCGGCGCACTCGTCTCCCGGCTCCCCCTTTCCGCGACGGTCGAAACGGTCAACCTACCCCCCGGTCCGGACTGTTACAACAAGGCAGGGGGAGCTTTGCGCCATGCATCCGCCCGTGATGGAATTTCCCTGACACTGCATCCGATCGACGCAGGGGTGCCTCCCACCGGCCCGGACGCCGGGAGGCAGCGAAGGGGGAAGCCGGTCAGAGTCCGGCGCTGTCGCGCAACTGTAGGCCGGTCGGCTCCACGCCGGCCGGCGAGCCAGAATGCCCGCCCCGCGTTGCTCCGCAGACCTTCGCGTTGCAAAGGGGCGGGAGCCCGGGCGGCGCCCGGACGGCGAGGAGACCCGAGCATGGGTCCCGGCGTCCACCAGAGCCCGGGAGGAGGACATCCATCATGGGCGGCCGCATCGCACGGATCGGCGCGCTCGCGCTCGTGCTGTGCCTCGCGCTGCCGGCCGGGCCGGCCGGCGCGCAGACCGACTCCGGACTGGACCGGGCGCGCCAGTGGCTCGACCAGCAGCGCAAGCCGGACGGGTCGTTCGACGACGGCGCCTTCAACCCGGCCGACCTGACCGCCAACGCGGTCATGGGCGAGGTGGCCGCCGGCTCGACCCCGGCGCCGGCGACGCTGAGCTGGCTGCGCGGCTCCAGCACCGCCACGGCCTACGCCGCCAAGGGGCCCGGGGCGGCGGCCAAGCTGGCGCTGGCGCTGGAGAGCGCGGGCGGCGACGCGGACGTGCTGCTCGGCGCCGTCGAGCGGTCCGAGGCCGGCGACACCTTCAAGGGCACCGCCGGCGACTACGACGTGTCGCTGGCCGTGCTGGCGCTGCGCGGCGGCGGCAGGACCGTGCCGGCCGGCATCCTCGACGGGCTGGCCGGCCGGCAGCAGGCCGACGGCGGCTGGGCCTTCGCCAAGGGCCAGCCCTCGGACACCAACACCACCGCGGTGGCGCTGATGGCGCTTGCCAGCGCTGGGGCGGGCGGCTCCCCCGCCGCCGGTCGCGGGGTCGGCTTCCTCGACGGCCAGCAGTTCGACTCCGCCGGCTGGGGCTACGACAAGCGCAGCAAGGACATCAAGGCGATGGACGCCAACTCGACCGGCCTGGTGCTGTCGGCGCTGAGCGCGCTCGGCATCGACCAGCAGACCAAGGCCAAGGGCGGCGTGACCCCGCGGGACGCCCTGCTCGGGCTCCAGCTGCCGGCCGGGGGGTTCGCCTTCGACCCGACCAAGCGCAAGGCCGGCAGCGCCGACCAGCTGGCCACCTCGCAGGCACTGGTGGGCCTGGCCGGCAGGAGCCTGCCGGTCGAGCGGCCGGCGGCGCCCAGGGAGCTGCCGGCGCCCGACGACACCTCCTGGATCCTGCCGGCGGCGGTGGCGATGGTGCTGCTGTTCGGCGCCGGCATCGCCCTGCTGGTCGTCCGCCGCAGGTCATGAGACGTGCGCTGGCGGTGGCGCTGGCGCTGGCGCCGCTGGTCCTGCCGGGCGCCGGCGTGCCGGCGGCGGCCGCGCAGGCCGGCCAGCGGGCCGCGCTGATCGTGCAGGTCGGCCAGACCGTCCGGCGGCTGTGCGTCGGCCTGGCGAGCCCGTCGGTGAGCGGCAAGCAGCTGCTGGAGGCCACCGGGCTCCAGCAGCGCTGGGACGGCGGGGCGCTCTGCCGGCTGGCCGGCACCGGCCCGGCCGCCGGCGACTGCTTCTCCAGCTACCCGCTGTTCTGGGGCTACTGGATCGGCGACGGCCGCGGCGGCTGGACCTGGTCGAGCGCGGGCGCGGCGAGCAGCACGGTCCACCCCGGGTCGGTGCAGGCCTGGGTGTGGAGCACCGGCGCCGACGAGTCGAGCCACCGCCGCCCGCCGGCGCTGCGCTTCGCCGACGTCTGCGCGCCCGGCGGGCCGGCGCCAGGGGCGACCGCCGTGGG
>DASVXQ010000159.1:0-6958 GCA_036392615.1 Actinomycetes bacterium
GCCGGGGCAGCCGACCAGGTCAGCCTTCTGGTCGCGGGTGCCCGGCCGGCTCGCGGTCGGACGCCTCCGGCACGCGCTCCTGGTCCTGGTCGGACGCCTCCGGCACCCGCTCCTGGTCCTGGTCGGACGCCTCGGCATCCGATGCCCCCCGCTCCCGGTCGGACGCCTCGGCATCCGGCTCGGCCGCATCGCCTGGGGCCTCGGGGCCGCCGGGGGCTTCCGTTTCGTCCGGGTGCGCGGCGGCCGTGACCGGCGTGGCCTGGACACGGGGGCCGCGGACCTCGCGCAGGTACAGCCACACCCCGGCGCCGAGCACCACCGCCAGGGAGACGTAGGCGTTGCGGGACAGCCCGAACAGCCGGTAGGTCGTGTCGGTGCGGATCAGCTCCAGCAGCAACCGCCCGAAGGCGTACATCGCCAGATAGGCCAGCACGATGCTGCCGGTGCGCAGCCGCCGCCGGGCGCTCAGCCACAGCAGCGTGCCGACGATCACCAGGTCCCAGATGCTCTCGTAGAGGAACGTCGGGTGGAAGGTCGCAAACGCCTGATACTTGGCCGGCCGGTGGCCCGCCTCGACCTCCAGCGCCCACGGGACCCTGGTGGGGGTGCCGAACAGCTCCTGGTTGAAGTAGTTGCCCCAGCGGCCGAAGGCCTGCGCCAGGGGGATCCCCGGGATCGCCGCGTCCAGCGCCAGCAGCACCGGCAGGCCGCGCCGCCAGGCCACGAAGATGCCGGTGAGGATGCCGAGCGTCAGCCCCCCGTACAGCGCCAGGCCGCCCTCCCAGATGAAGAACACGTGCAGCCAGCGCCCGGCGAAGTCGCCGCTGTGGGTGCTCACGTAGGCCAGTCGTCCGCCGATGAACCCGGCCACCACCGCCCAGATGCCGGCCACCTCGATCTCGCCCGGGTCCCGGCCCGCCTGCTGCCAGCGCCGGCGGGCCAGCCAGAAGGCGCACAGCACGCCGATGGCGATCGCCAGGCCGTAGAAGTGGAAGAACAGCGGGCCGATGTGGAAGCCGTTGGTCGGCGGAGGAGGAATAAAGGCCAGCACCGCACTCATCGTTTCCCGATTCCCTCCTCGAACCGCCGATTGCCCCGTTGTCGCACAGACGGAGGCTATCTCACCGCCGCCCGGCGCGCGCCCGGGGTCGGCTCAGCCTGGCGCCGGCGGGGCCGGCCGGCCGACCAGCTCGCCGCCGCCGCGGACCACCAGCTCGTCGCGCAGCGACCACAGCACCGGGAAGAAGCGGAAGCGGGTGGTGCGGCGCAGGAAGGTCAGCGCCATCCCGCCGGTGCCGCGGGCGTGCTCGCCCAGGGCCCGCTCGACCAGCGCGACGTGCTCGGTGCGCCAGCGCGTCCAGCGCTCGTCGTAGTCGACCAGCGCCTCACAGACCAGGTAGAAGACGGCCAGCTTCCCCGGCTTGGCGTACAGGTCGGCCCAGCGCTCGGTCGAGTCCAGGCCGTGGCGGCGGCCGGCGTCCAGGTGCGCCTCGGCCAGCGAGCGCTGCGCCATGCGCGCCGCCAGCGGCTCGGGCAGCCGCTCGCCGTACTCGCTCTCCAGCGCCTTCAGGTAGGCCGGGTCGCGCAGCCCGGACAGCAGCTCCAGCTCGCGGAACTGCTGCGACTGCGAGCCGCTGGCGGTGCCGAGGTAGCTGCGGAACTCCTGCAGCGCCCACGGCGGCAGGGTGTGCAGCGTGCGCATCTGGTCCAGCACCTGGCTCATCACCTGGTTGGCCCGGCCGAGCAGCGCCAGCGCGCCGGGCCAGTCGTCGGCGTCCAGCGCGGCGATGATCCGCTCCAGGTCGTGGAGCATGAGCTTCATCCACAGCTCGATGGCCTGGTGGACGATGATGAAGTGCAGCTCCTCGGGGTGCGGCGGCCGGGAGCGTGGTTGCTGCAGGCGCAGCAGCTCGTCGATGCGCAGGTAGCGCCCGTAGGTGAGCTCCTCCTGCTCGCCCATTCCCGCCGCTCCTTTCGCCCTGGTTTCCGCTTGATCCGTGGGGTTACGCCGAAGGTGACCACTGCCCTGCTCAGCGTGACCACTCCACTCCTCCAGTTGCCCACCCGCCACCCCCTACCTAGCATGAGGTCGAGCGTGCGACCTGACCAACGAGGGGAGTGCATGTGCGCCGGACCATGATCCTCTTCGGTGGGATCGCCGTGCTCGCACTGCTGCTGACCCCGGCGTCGTCTGGAGCCAGCGGCGCGACGGGCGTCCACGCGCAGACCGCCGGCGGCGCCTCGCAGCAGCTCCAGCAGGGGCGCGAGCTGTACCTGCAGGCGTGCGCGTCATGCCACGGCCCCGACCCGAACGGGCCGTCGGAGTACTCCACCGTCCCCTCGCTCAAGGACGTCGGCGGGGCGGCGGCGGTCGACTGGGCGGTCCGCACCGGCCGGATGCCGTTCCAGTCCACCAAGGGCCCGGCGATCGCCCGTGGCAAGTCGCGCTTCAGCGAGCAGGAGACCCGCGCGCTGGCCGCCTACGTCGGCAGCCGGGTCGGCGACGCGCTGATCCCCGAGGTCGACGCCAGCAAGGGCAACGTCGCCGAGGGCCGCGCGCTGTACTCGCAGGCGTGCGCCGCCTGCCACGGCATGAACGGCGCCGGCTCGGCGCTCGGCGGCGAGAACATCGCCCCCAGCATGCTCGGCGTGACCCCCGAGGACGTCGCCGAGGCGATCAAGATCGGGCCGGGGCAGATGCCGCCGGGCGGCGGGCTGCCGGAGTTCACCCCGACCGACCAGCAGAGCATCAACCGGGTCAACGACGTGGCCGCCTACGTCGAGGCACTGAACAGGGACCGCTTCAACCGCGGCGGCGCGCCGATCGGCGGCAAGGGGCCGGTGCCGGAGGGCTTCGTGGCATGGGTGATCGGCCTGGGCATCCTGATCCTCGGGATCCGCTGGCTGGGCACGCGGAGCTAGGAGCAGACGGGAAGGACACGTGGACGACCACAGCCAGCAGCGCGACGGCGCCGTGCAGGACACCCCGGAGCCCCGGGGACCGTCCGCGGCGGCCGGCGGGCCGATCACGCGCCCCGGCGCGCTGACCGAACGGCAGCGCCACTACGAGCGGCTGGTGCTGATCTGCCTGCTGGTGACCGCCCTGGCCGGCATCGGCCTGTTCTTCGTCTACTTCGCCGGCGGGCAGACCCAGCTGGAGGGGATCCTGTGGGCGGCGGCGCTGGGCGGGCTGGGCATCGGCATCGGCCTGTGGGGCGGCAAGCTGCTGGACGCGCGCACCGCGGTCGAGGAGCGCCACCCGCTGCGCTCCGAGCCGGGCGCGCAGGAGGCGCTGGAGGAGGCGTTCTCCGAGGAGCTCGGCCCGATGATCCGGCGCCGCTCGGTGCTGCTGCGCGCCCTGGCCGCCGCCGGCGGCGCGATCGGGCTGGCGCTGCTGCTGCCGGTGCTGTCGCTCGGCCCGGCGCCCGGCAACACCCTCAAGGTGACCGGCTGGCGACGCGGCCTGCGGGTGGTCGACGAGGGCGGCAACCCGCTGACCCTCGACGCGCTCCCGGAGGATGGCTTCATCACCGTCTACCCGGAGGGCCAGGTCGGCCGGTCCGACTCGCAGGCGCTGCTGATCCGCGTGCCGCCCGGCCTGCTGCACCTGCCGGCGGCGATGATGGCCGGCGTGCCGCGCGGCATCTACGTCTGCTACTCCAAGCTGTGCACCCACGCGGGCTGCCCGGTTGGCCTGTACCGGGCGCAGGAACGCTCGCTGTTCTGCCCCTGCCACCAGTCGCAGTTCAACGTGCTGGACGGCGCCAAGCCGTATTTCGGGCCGGCGGCGCGGCCCCTGCCGCAGCTGCCGCTGGCGCTGAACGCTGACGGCTTCCTGGTGGCCACGGGAGATTTCGACGCGCCGGTCGGGCCGGCGTTCTGGGATCGGAGCAAGTCATGAGGCTGGGACGCAGACGGCAGGAGACCCACGACGACGAGCTGGGCCCGGTCGAGCGCGGCGCGCTGGACCGCTTCGACCGCTCGCAGCGGTGGCTCGACGAGCGGCTCGGCACCAGCGGCCTGGCCCGCTCCGCCCTGCGCAAGGTGTTCCCTGACCACTGGTCGTTCCTGCTCGGTGAGATCGCGCTGTTCAGCCTGGTCGTGCTGGTGTTCACCGGGGTGTTCCTGACCTTCTTCTTCACCCCGGACACCCGCGAGCTGGTCTACAACGGCCCCTACGGGCCGCTGAAGGGCACCGAGGTCTCGGCGGCCTACAACTCGGTGATGCGGCTGTCGTTCGAGGTCAGGGCCGGGCTGATCATGCGGCAGACGCACCACTGGGCGGCGCTGGTGTTCGTGGCCGCGATCGTGGTCCACCTGTGCCGCATCTTCTTCACCGGCGCGTTCCGCCGGCCACGCGAGGTCAACTGGATCATCGGCGTGGTGATGCTGTTCCTGGCGATGGCCGAGGGCCTCACCGGCTACTCGCTGCCCGACGACCTGCTGTCCGGGGTCGGCATGCGGATCACCTACTCGATCGTGCTGGCCATCCCGGTGATCGGCACCTGGGTGGCGTTCCTGCTGTTCGGCGGGGAGTGGCCGGCGCCGGACGTGATCTCGCGGTTCTTCGTGTTCCACATCTTCCTGATACCCGCCGTGCTGTTCGCCCTGGTCGGCGTGCACCTCGCCATCCTGGTGCTGCAGAAGCACACCCAGTTCCGCGGCCCTGGGCGCACCGAGCGCAACGTCACCGGCAAGCGCTTCTGGCCGGAGCAGGCCTTCAAGTCGATCAGCCTGACGCTGCTGGTCGCCGCCGTCTGCGCCGGCCTGGGCGGGCTGGCGCAGATCAACCCGGTGTGGCAGTACGGGCCCTACAACCCCGCCAACGTGAGCTCCCCCGCGCAGCCCGACTGGTACCTCGCCTGGGCGGACGGGCTGCTGCGGCTGGGCGGCCCCTGGAGCTTCCAGATCTTCGGCTACACCATCTCGGAGAACTTCTGGCCGGCGATCCTGTTCCCCGGCATCGCCTTCACCATCCTCACGCTGTGGCCCTGGATCGAGCGGCGCTTCACCCGCGACCGGGTCGAGCACCACCTGCTGGACCGGCCCAGGGACGCGCCCGCCCGGACCGCCACCGGCCTGGCCGGGCTGACGCTGTTCTTCATCCCGTTCCTGGAGGGCGGCAACGACATCATCGCCGTGCTGCTGCACGTGCCGGTGGAGACCATCACCCGGATCCTGCAGTACTCCTTCTTCATCGCGCCGGTGGTGGTGTGGCTGGCGACCTTCTGGACCTGCCGGTCGCTGCGCGCCACCCACATCCACCCGGCCGCCCCGACCGCTGGCATGCGGCTGCGGCGCACCGCCAGCGGCGGCTACGAGACGGTCCTGCTGGAACCCGGCGGCGCCGGCACACCGGTCGAGTAGGCCCAAGGGCCCCGGGGTCGCGACCCCGGGGCCCTTGCGCCCTCGGGCGGTCGCTCAGCAGGTCCGTGGGATCAGCCGGCTGAAGCCGGCGATCAGCACCGCGCCGACGGCGAAATGCATGGCGATCAGCGCGACCCCGGCGGCGCCGTCGGCCAGCCAGGTCGGCCCGATCACCGAGACGGACAGCGCGGTGGTCCCCACGAACGGCCACCAGCGGCCGACCCCACGGCGGTCCAGCAGCCGCTGCACCCACCAGGCCGCCAGCCCGGCCAGCAGCGCCGCGGCTAGCACGTCGACCACGCCCACGTGGCTCGCGTCGGTTCCCTTCCCGACGGTCAGGTCCACGCCCAGCGCGGTCACCAGCGCCCAGGCCGCCACGGCGACCATGGTCCCGGCGCCGATCACCCCCAGGCCGTGGCGCACCGGGCTCCTCTGCGGTTCGGTCATTGCGCTCGCGTCCTTTCTCATCCGTTCAGCAGCGCCATTGAACGGCGGACGGGACGCCTGCCGGTAGGGCGCCAGGTCGGGATCGGGACCGACCAACGGCGTGCGCCTCGGCGGCGCCATGCGACCTTCGTAGGGGGGTCGGGTCAGCGGGGACGGCCGGTGGCCTCGTCACGCTCCCGGTCGCTGGCGAAGCCCGCCTCGCGGACCTCGTCGGTCGGGCGGACGTGGCCGTAGCGGGTCTCGCTCATGATCGCGGCGATCCAGCCCCAGCCGGAGTACAGCGCCATCGCCAGGCCGAGGATCACCAGCCAGAGCCCGAAGATCAGCCCGGACAGCGCCACGGTGATGCCCAGCGACGAGGTGAACGGCCACAGCGACGGCAGCGGGATCACCGCGATGTCGCTGCCCTCCAGCGACTTCGGGCCGGGCGGGTCGCCGTGCGGCATCCCGGCGAACCGGCGGAGCATCTCCTGCCGGTCCTCGCGCTGGCCGGCGGAGCGGTTGTGCCGGAGGATGAACAGTCCCGCGAACCCCGGCCCGACGCCCAGCAGCAGCAGCGCCACGGTGCCGAGCGGCTCGTAGCTCAGGAACCAGTAGACCGCCCCGGCGACCAGGCCGAACACGCCGACCCGGAGCAGCAGCGCGGCGTCGTCGCTCATGGTTGCTGCCCCTGGCTGTAGTCGTAGGGCTCCTCGCCGCTCGGCGCCACCCGGACCCTCCCGTGCCGCAGGTCGAAGGCGGGCCGCGACGAGATGATCTGCGGGATCCGGTGGAAGTTGTGGTGCGGCGGCGGGGAGGTCGTCACCCACTCCAGGCTGTTGCCCTCCCAGGGATCGTCGGGGGCGGTCCGCGGGCCCCGCAGCGAGCGCCAGATGTTCACGATGAACAGCAGCAGCCCCACGCCCACCAGGAACGCGCCGACCGTCGAGGCGAAGTTGAGCCCGTTCCAGCCGAGATCCGGCTGGTAGCGGGCGATCCGCCGCGGCATGCCGCGCAGCCCGACCAGGTACTGCGGGAAGAAGGTCAGGTTCACGGCGATGAACAGCAGCCAGAACTGGATGCGGCCGAGCCGCTCGCTCATGAAGCGGCCGGTGATCTTGGGGAACCAGAAGTACCCGGCGGCGATCAGCGCGAAGAGCAGCGC
>DASVXQ010000160.1:0-1671 GCA_036392615.1 Actinomycetes bacterium
GGCTCTTCGTGATCAAGCGTGGTAGCGGCGAGCTGACACAAGCGCGCGCCTGAGCCTGGAGACGGGCCTGGGGCCTCACGATTCGTGGTGTCTAGGACACGAATTATGGGAGGCCCCAGGTGGAGATAGACGGTAGCGCGGGCACGGCCATGCTCGGGTTGGACGGCTTCGTTCTGCTGGCCGTGTCGACCCACGACGACGAGCTGGAGCAGGCGGTCGAGACCACGACTGTGGAGGACTTCTGCCGCGGCTGCGGGGTGCAGGCCCGGCTGCACGATCGGCGCCCGACGTGGGTTCGTGACCTGCCGGCCGGCGGTCGTCCGGTGACGCTGGTGTGGGTCAAGCGCGTCTGGCGGTGCGTCCAGCCCGGCTGCCCGGTGACGACCTGGACCGAGACGTCACCGGCGATCGCGCCGCGGGCCTCGCTGACCGAACGCGCCCGCGCGGAGGCGTGCCGGCGGGTCGGGCAGGACGGACACTCGGTGGCCCAGGTCGCTGCGGCGTTCGGCGTCGGCTGGTCCACGGTGATGGCCGCGGTTCGCCAGTACGGCTCCCCGCTCATCGACGACCCCACTCGGCTGGCGGGGGTCCAGGGGCTCGGGGTGGACGAGACGGCGTTCCTGCGTGCGAACGCCCGGCACTCCACCACGTACGTGACCGGGATGGTCGACGTGCGCGCCGCCCGGCTGCTGGACGTGGTGCTCGGGCGCAGCGGACCCGTTCTCGCGCAATGGGTTCAGGACCGACCAGACGACTGGCGGACCGACATCACGGTGGCCGCGCTGGACCCGTTCCGCGGATACGCCACCGCGCTGACCGCGAGCCTGCCGCACGCCACCCGGGTGCTGGACGCCTTCCACGTGACCCGGCTCGGGTTCGCCGCGGTCGACGAGGTCCGCCGCCGGGTGCAGCAGGAGTCCACCGGCCACCGCGGCCGCCGGGACGACCCGCTGTGGCGAATTCGGCGGGTGCTGCGCCGCGGCGCCGACCACCTCACCGACCGGGCCTGGGACCGGTTGCTGGCCGGGCTGTCCGCCGGCGACGTCGACCAGCAGATCGCCAAGACCTGGATCGCCGCCCAGGACCTGCGGCTGGTCTACCGGTCCACGGATCGGGCGCAGGCTCAGGAGCGGCTGTACCGGTGGTTCTGCCACTGCGCCGACACCGACATCCCCGAGCTGCACCGCCTGGCCCGCACCATCGACGCCTGGCGCGAGGAGCTGCTGGCGTACTTCGACACCGGCGGCGTCTCCAACGGTCCGACCGAGGCCGTGAACCTGCTGATCAAGAAGGTGAAGCGGGCCGGGCACGGGTTCCGCAACTTCGAGAACTACCGGCTTCGGCTTCTACTTCACTGCGGCGTGGACTGGCACACTCACCAACCGACGCCACTCAGAGGCCGGCTACCACGCTTGGCCGCGTAGAGCCGGATATGGCCGCGTCGATGCGCTGACAGCCACACGCTCGAAGCTGGCGGTCGTGTCCTTGTGGGGGCTGAGCCGAACCAGGATCAGGCCACCCGCCCGCACAAGCGGTTCGATCGGTTCAAGGGTTGGACGCCAGAGATCGCCCGGTGGGTGACGCACTTCCTCCGGCGCACACCAAGTGTCGGCAGAACGCCGACGGGACCGGGGTCGACGGGGCGACGACGTTCCTGACGGGCAGGGTGTG
>DASVXQ010000161.1:0-18525 GCA_036392615.1 Actinomycetes bacterium
CTTGACGCAGCCGTCCCTACCTTGACGATCAACTTTCCTGAGCTGCGCGACCCTGCCGGCCTTGCGCATGCTTGCCGGGCGGCGGTGTCCTCGTAATCGGCAGGTTGGGGGTTCGAGTCCCCCCGCCAGCTCCAGCTCAGAGGCACTTTTCTGTCTTCTCTCGCGGGCCCTGCGGCTAACGTTTCTGCCGATTCTGGTAAGCCAGAGGTGCCCGGGCGATCTACCAGCGCCGCGACGGCTGCAAAGTCGGTGGCTTCGCTGGCGCGGACCCGTTCACCGGCAGGCGGCGTCGGATCAGCCGGCAGGTCGACGGTAGCCGCAGGGAGGCCGAGAAAGAGGAGGCCCGTCTCAAGCCCAGGTGATGGACGGCCGCCACAGCAGCGCCCGCGCGAAGACCTTCCCTGAGTTGGTGCACACGTTGTTGGCGACGCCGACCGTCAGGCCGCCAGCCACATGAACGGGCTCTTGGACCGCAAGCCGACCAAGCGCAAAATGAGGCTCTCCCGGCATCGATGTGGCCGGCAGCGACTGCCGGGTGGATGCCGGAAGCCGTATGGCGCGAGCCGTATCGGGCTGCCGGGCGGGTAGCAGCCGGCTCGAAGGTCGGGGTCAAGGCCCTCCGCTTCGCGGTCCCTGCGGGACGGCCCTGCCGGGCCGGCCTTGACCCCGACACGCCGGCTGCTTTGGGGCGTCCACGGCAGGCTGACGGGGTCAGCCTGCCGTGTGGTGCATCGGTCGGCGGTGATCGTGTGGGTTTCGTCAAGCGATCTGACCCCACTTGCGGCGCGGATTTTGGCCCCACCTGCGCAGCGGTGTTCCGGCCGGTCAGCTGTCACGCTTGCGGCGTGTGCTGGTCTTGCTGGTGCGTGGCCGGTAGGACTCGGTGCCGGTCTCGAAGATGTGGGCGTTGAAGGTGACGCGGTCGACGATCGCGGGGGACCAGCAACGCGTCGGGGATGACCGAGCCATTCAATAAACGGCAGGTTCGTGCCGATCGCGATGGAGGCGCGCTTCGCGTTCGGTGATGATCTGGAACAGCAGTTCGGTGCCCGCGGGTCCACCTGTCGCCGAGCTCGTCGAGCAGGAGCAGGTCGAGGCGCCCGTAGCGGCCCACGAAGCGGGACAGTCGCGATCCGGCAGGGCCGGTCAGGCTGGTTGCCGGACCGACTCGAAGAAGCGGGTCAGTTCCTCAGCGAGGGGCCCGGGTGCCAGCACCGGGGCGAAGTGGCCGATGCCCGGCAGTTCGCGGACGTGCGCGTCGGCGACGTGCTGGGCGATGTGCCGCGCTGCATCGGCGAACCAGGTGCCGAGCAGGGTCTGCTGGCCGCGCAGGAGCAGGACCGGCGCGGCAACCGTCCCGAGTACCTCGGGGTCAGTGGATCGGGGCCCCTGGTAGGCCGCGTCCTGCTGGACGAATCGGAGCATCGCCGGGACGCAGCCTGCCCATCGCTCGTAGAAGTCCGTCTCCTCCAGGGCGGCAGTCTCATTGTCGGTGCAGATCCACGGGGCGAACATGCGAACCGCATCCACAAGTCGGCCGTCGGCAGCCGCCATACCCACCTGCTCCATGGTCGCGAACGTACGGGCGAGGTCGTCCTCGCGCATCACCGACACCACACCGGGCTCGTACGCGGCCACGGCGGCCGCGGACCCGCTGCGCGCGGCCGCGCCGAGCACCCATGCCCCGCTGCCCGACCAGCCGACCAGGCAGACCGGCTCGCCGATGCTGTCCACGAACGCGGCCACGTCCTCCTCCAGGCGCGCGGGCGAGTGGTCGGGGTTGTCGCTCGACAGCCCTCGGCCGCGGGTGCTCGGCAGGTAGCAGGTGAACCGATCGGTGAGGTGGGGAAGCAGCGCCTCCCAGGCGATGTCGCCGTCCCCGATCCCGCCGTGGACCAGGACCAGCGCCGGCCCCCGTCCCCGTACTCGTCCGGCGATCTTGGTGCCGTCGGCGGAAACGGCTCGGTGGATCCGCTCGTCAGTCATGGTGGTCCCTCCCGAACGATCGCTGCGCCGGTGTTCGGTGCGTCTACCGGGACGCTAGGCCGCGCGCTGCCGCTCCGGCATCGGCGCGATTGACCAACTGGCGGCGGTCGATCTACGCGGTTGCGCGTAGCCGCCTCACCGGCTGACCGTCAGCCCGTGGTCGATGGCGTAGCGCGCGGCCTGGGTCCGGGAGGTAACCCCGATCTTGTGGAAGATGTTCGTCAGGTGCCGGGCGACCGTGCGGTCGCTGATGTAGAGCGCCTCGCCGATCTGCCGGTTGGAGCGGCCGTCGGCCACCAATGACAGCACCTCGCACTCGCGCCGGGTCAGCCCGTCGGGCAATTCCCGCGCCGCTCGGTGTGCGCCCAGCCGCTCGTACGTCGCCTCCGCCCGCGCGACCTCCGCGGCGGCGGACGCCTCGTCGCCGAGCGCCCGGTAGGCCTCGGCGAGCCGGACACAGGTTCCGGCGGCATCGTACGCCGCGCCGAGCTCCTGCCAGCGCCGACAGGCGTCGCGGAGCACCGGAAGGGACTCCTCGGCGCGGCCCTCGGCCAGCAGCACCGCACCGCGGGCAGCGGCCGCCATCGCCTCCAGCCCCGAGGTGGCGTACGTCGCTGCGGTTGCCTCGAGCTCGGACGCGGCGGTCGCCGCGTGTTCCAGCCGTCCCGCGGCGACCGCGATCTCGACCCCCGCAGCACACAGCGGGGCCCGGCGCAGGGGATCGGTGCCAGCCGCCGCCACGGCCCAGCGTATCGACGTCGCGGCACCCGCGGGGTCACCCTCCTGCAACCGCAGCAGCGCCCGTCCCGGTTGCGGGTCACGCCCGCGAGCGTGCGCCTCGTCGTACGCGGCGGCGGCACGCGGGTCGCCGCGCAACCGGCGCGCCTCGGCCACGACGTACCACGCCTCCGCGGCATAGTCGAGCCGGTTGACGTCGAGGTCCTCCACAAGTCGCAGCGCACGCTGCTCGGCGTCGTCCCACTCGCCGCGGAGCAACAGAAGTTGCGCCCGGTGCACGCCGCAGAGGCCCCCGAACACCACCGCCGCGGGGAATGTGGTCAACCACCGCTCGGCCAGGTCGGTCCAGCGGCTCATCCGGCGGACGTCGGCGACCTCGTGACAGGCGGCGATGGTGTGACAGTACAGGTTGCCTGACCAGAGCGGGGTGAGCCGGCCGTCCAGGACGGTGACCATCGCCTCGTCGAGCAGCTTCAGCCCGTCGACCACGTGCCCCGACTTGATCAGGGCGCGGCCTTCGCCGTGGAGGCCCATGGCCACCAGGTCGGGCTGGTCGAGCCGGCGGCCGAGGTCCTGCACCCAGCGAGCCGCGTCCACCGCCGCCGCCGGTTGACCGGTCAGCAGACCCAACTCCACCTCCGTAAACCATTGCAGGTATCCGTGCACCGGGCACTCCGGGATCCCCTCCGCCAGACGCCCGGCGCGGCCGATCCAGCCCATACTCTGGGGCTCGTCGCCTCGCGCCAGGTGAAAGAGTCCGAGCTGCAGGGCGGCCAACGCGGCCTCGGCCGGTCGGGAGTCGGCCTGGAAGGCGTCGCACGCAGCGGCGTTCAGCCGCAGGTTGTCCTCGATGCGACCGAGCCACCACGCGGCATCGGCGTGTGCTGCCAGGTCGTCCGCGGTGAGTCGATCGGTCGGGACCGCCGCGAAGCAGGCCGCGGCGGTGCGCCAGTCCCGTGCCGCGTGGGCCTGCCGCGCCCGAGTCAGGCTGTCCTCGTGCTCGTCCACCCGCCGTTCCCCCTCGTGGGTGACACGCACGGGGCCGTAGGTCCGGAGCTGCTCAAAGGCCAACCGAACAAGGGACGGTCGGTCGTCCGTGCGTGTCACCACTGCATTCTCTCGCCTCCTGCGTCTGCCCGGTATCTGGGTGCGCCAGGCAAGCTTCGAAGCGGACCGGGTGGCGGTCACCGTGGCCCCGCGCCGGTGGTGCCTGGTCTGCCCCGACTGCGACTACACCACCCGGTCTCGTCACGACACCAGCCCGGTGGAGCCGGCCTGGTGCACCTGGACCTGGGGTATGGCGGCTGGAGGTGCGGGCCCGGCTGCGCCGGCTGGAGTCCTCGACCCACGGGGTGCGCACCGAGGGCGTCCCGTTCGCCCAGTTCGGTTCCCGGTTCACCCGGGACTTCGAGGACCGGGTCGGGTTCCTAGCCACCACCGCCGACAAGACCACCATCTGCCGGCTGGTGCGCATCGACTGGGACACCGTCGGGCGCATCCTCACCCGGGTCATGGACGATCGCCTGGACCCGAACCGGCTGGAGTCGCTGTTCGAGATCGGCGTGGACGAGGTGAGCTGGCGCAAGCGGCACAACTACCTCACCCTGGTGTCCAATCACCGCACCAACCAGGTGGTGTAGGGCGTCCAGGGCCCAGACAGCGCCACCCTGGACGGCTTCTTCGACGAATTTGGCCCCGAGCGCGCCGAGCAGATCGCCGCGGTGTCGATGGACATGTCGGCCGGCCATGCCAAGTCCGTCGGCAAGGACGGGCACGCCCCCACAGCGGTGATCTGCTATGACCGGTTCCACGTCGTCGCCCTCGCCACCAAGCCCTGTACGTGGTGCGTCGGGAAGTGTGGAACGAGCTGAGCCGCGTCGACGCCGCCATGGCCAAGCGGTTCAAGGGCGCCCGCTGGGCACTGCTGAAGAACCCCACCGACCTCAACCACGACCAGGCCGCCACCCTGCGCCACCGCGGCGGCGGCCTGTGGCGGGCCTACACCTTGAAGGAGGCCCTGCGCGCCGTCTTCGCCGGCAACCTGGAGGAGGCCGAGGTCGCCGACCTGCTCAGCCGGTTCTGCTCCCGGGCCTCCCGCAGCGGGCTGAAGCCGTTCCTCACCCTGACCCAGACCATCCGCCGTCACCGGGCCGGGATCTTGGCTGCAGTTCGACTCCGCGTGAACAACGCCCAGCACGAAGCGCTCAACCGCCCGAGCGAATGATCGTCAACCGCGCCTACGGCTTCCACTCCTCACGCGCCGCCCGGCGCTCATCATGTTGACCATAGGCCCGATCACCCACGTGCTGCCCCACGAACGCGCCGCGGTTCCCGACGAATGAGCTACATTCGTGCGGGGAACCCCAAATTGATCGACGCGGGCCCGGGCCGGATTGGCAAGGATGGTCAGCGGCGCGGATAGTTCAATGCCGCCAAGGGAGGCCGGCCGGAGAGCGCGGAGGGGATTCGGTCGAGCGGGTGGTCGTCGTGTTTGGCACGTGTGGTCACGAGAAGTCAACTGGTGCTGACCTCGATGTAGCTGGTTCACTGCCGGCAGGTGGGTCATGCCTCGTGACCTCGGCAGGAGCGTGCAGGATGCGTTCGCTGACTTCGTCGATCGTCCCCGCGGCCGCGACGCTGAACAGCAGGCCTTGCCCGTCGTAGTAGTCGAGCAGTGGACGGGTGGAGCTGACGAACACCTTGAGGCGTCTGCGGACGGTCTCGGCGTTGTCGTCGGCGCGCCCCCGCCTGGCCAGCCGATGCAACAACTCCTCCTCGGCAACCTCCAGGTTGATCGCCGCGTCCAGCGGCGTGCCGAGCTCAGCTAGCTGCTGGTCGAGCGCCCTGGCCTGGGCGACGCTACGGGGAAAGCCATCCAGTAAGAACCCTTGTGCGCAGTCGGGCTGGGTCAGCCGCTCCAGCATCATCGCGACGACGACGTCGTCTGGGACGAGCTCGCCAGAGTCCAGATAGGCCTGGGCCACCTCGCCCAGCGGCGTGCCGCCGGCCACATTGGCCCGCAGAATGTCGCCGGTGGCGACGTGCACCAACTGGAACCGGTCAGCGATCCGGTCCGCCTGGGTTCCCTTGCCCGCCCCTGGCGGACCCAGCAGCACAACCCGCATGCGCCAGCCACCTTCCCAACCCCGTAGGCGCGCGGCGACCTGCTCCACGATGGTATCAGGAGCAGGCAGCCAGTCACCCCAAGCCATTGCAGGAGCACAGATTCAGCACTCGGACCGGCCGCCACACTCGTACTCGCCATAACACTTGACCGTGAGCCTCCCGCTCTACGCTCGACACGGAATCGTCTGACGAACGCAATGCACCAGCCGGCACCAGTGTTGAGCAGCCTCCGACCTTGCCAGCCGAGCTCACGATGATGCTCCCTGTTGAGCTTGCTCTGCTTGGCTAACGTATCGGCTAACGTTTCACCATTGGCGCAGCCGTCCTGCCTTGACGATCGGCCCTTCTGAGGTGCGCGAGGCTGTTGGCCTTGAGGATGGTTGCCGGCCTGCGGTGTCCTTGTAATCGGCAGGTTGGGGGTTCAAGTCCCCCCGCCAGCTCCAGCTCACAGGCACTATGCGGATCGCCCGACTGGCATCGAGTCCTCAACTCGGCTTGGGCGCTACCCACTGGGAAGTCGAGCGGTCGCTGTCGTGGCTGAGTTGCTGGCGGCGGCTACAAGTGCGGTGGGGCCGCGATTCGGGGCGGTGGGCCGCCTTCGTGGCTCGAGTTCTCTTGTTACCAGCTCATCGAACTCCAAGGCATCACCTGATCATCGGCGAGCGGCGGAGGCTCCCCAGACGCCGGCGCGTCGATAGGCGGCCACCATCGCCAGTCCGATCGCGAACTGCCCCATGCCGAGCAGCCCCTGAAAGACCAGGTACCAGGTCGGGGCATCCGCCGCGAGGATTCCGGTGAGCTGCAGGATGGCTACTGGGGCGCGGAGCACGCCCGCAAGGAACGCCACGGTGATGAGCCAGAAGGTCCAGGGCCATCGCCGCAGCACGCCGACGCCGAGGAGCAGGATGAACACCGCCAGCGCGCCCAGGAGGACGCTCTCCCATCGCCGCTCGTCCGCGGGCAACCGGAGCGCGAGGTCATAGACTTCCGGCGCCGCGATGCGGATTGCCAGCACGCTGGCCAGGGCCACCAGCAGGAAGCCGAGCACCAGTGCCTGGGTCCGGTTGACCATGGCGAAGCGACGCTATCAGGCGGCGCGAGCCGAAGCCGTCGCGTTCAGTCTTTCGGGCGATCTCGGGGGGCCGGGCCCTCATGGAGCCGTGCGGTCCGCGATCGCGCGAGTCCGCGGAGCGCGCAGGCTCCAGCGATGATCCAGATGGCGACCAGGACGATGATGAGGTTCGCGGGATAGTCGTCTGGCAGGACGGAGGTATTGCCGGGTTGGGTGGCGCGGCCGTAGCCGAGCAGCAGCGGGACGCTCATCAGCACCAGCGTGCCGGAGACGATCAGCGCGGCCCGCACGGGAGGCCGCAATGAGGTGGGGAGCCGTCGGATGGCGAGCCCGACGGCGAAGATCGACGGCGCGAGCAGGAGGTCGTGGGCGAGCAGGCCGCCGAGGAACCAGCCCAGCCAGCTCGCCGGTGCGGTCGAGGCGGCCTGGCGGAGCAGACCGAGCACTCCCCGGGCGATGAGCAGCGCGCCGACCGGCAGCAGCGTCCAGAACAGCCGCCCATAGCGCGGCGCGCGCGATGGGGGCTGCGTCACAGGGCCTCCACCTCGGTGACCCACTTGGTCTGGAGGACGCCGGCGCTGTTGGGCGCGATCAGCCGCAGCGGGAAGCCGTGGTCCAGGTGCAGTGGCGCGCCGTTGACGGTGAGCGCGAGCAGCGTGTCTGGGTCGCGGGCGTGGGCGGCGTCGATGCGGGCGCCGGCATAGGGTCCGCGGGTCTGCAGCGAGCGGACGATGACGTCGCCGCGCGGGTCGGCGCCGGCTTCGGCGAGCAGGTCGCGCAGGCGGATGCCGCGCCAGCGGGCGCTGTAGCTCCAGCCCTCGACGCAGCTGATCGGGAGCTCCACCTCGCGGGAGGGGCGTGCTCGCAGGTCCTGGAGGGACAGCTCGACCGGGCGGGTCACCCTGCCGCGGACGCGGAGCCGGTAGCCGGGATCTGCGCGCACGTCGGGCACGCCCACGTCCCGTGCCTGGTGGTTGACCGGCAGGCCCTGCGGGCCGACATCAGGATGGCGGGGCGCCAGCACGGCAAGCCGTCGAAGTGGCGTGACGGCCGAGCCGACGGTGGTGAGCGCGATCGCGCCGCCGGCCGCGGCGACCGCCAGCAGGAAGCGGCGCCGGTCCAGTCCCTCCCGAGTCGTCGGCGCGGTGGCCTGGCGGTCCCGCAGGCCGCTGGCGGTGACGGTTGCGGTGGCGCCGACGTGGATGACCAGCGCGCCGAAGGTGATCCAGGCGGCCCAGAAGTGGGCCGTCTTGAAGAAGAACCGGTACGGATACCAGTAGTCGATCTCCGTCACGCCAGTGACCAGCAGGAACAGCGCCCCCCCGACCAGTGGCACCAGCGCGGCGCGCTCCACCGCGTGAGCGGCGCCGCGCAGTGGCGGCCAGCGCCAGAGGCGCGGGTAGACCGCCCAGAGCTTGCCGAGCAGCAGCGGGATGGTCGCCAGTCCGGTGAACACGTGCAGTCCCTGGGTGACCTGGTACAGCCATGCCGGCCGGGAGGGCCATGGGAACCATGGGATCGGCGTCTGGGCTGCGTGGGAGAGCAGCCCGGTCCCGAAGCACACCGTGAAGGCGATTCCGAGCGCGATGCCAAGGAGCGTGGAGGTGCGCTCGTGGTGGATGCGGCTGGAGAACGACAACCGCCCGGCGGGCGGCATCACGGGCTCCAGTCACGGCGCAGGCAGATCAGGTAGCGCGGCCCCTTCTGGACCGCGCTCTCCAGCGCCCACCCAGCGCCGGCGGCGACCGCGATGACACCGGCGAGGCTGAGCTGCAGCCAGGCGAACCAGGGCCCGACGGCGCCGTGGTACTCGACGCGCAGCGCCAGCCGGCGAGCCGTGGCGCCGGCGGGTGCCCGGCCGCCGACCAGCAGCCGCCCGCCCGGGACGCAGGTGTTGGCGAGGCGCTCGAGTAGCCGGCGCGCGCCGTGCATCGACCCGGCCAGACCGAGGTTGCCGTCCAGCAGCAGCGCGGTGCCGATGCCGCGGGGGAGCGGAGCGGTCAGCACGTCGGCGTGGATGGCATGGCGCAACCCGAGCGCGCGGGCGACGGCGAGCGCGCCGGCGGACCGGTCGAGCCCCAGCGCGCACAGGCCACGCTGCTGGAGGTAGCGCGCGTGGCGAGCCGGTCCGCAGCCGACGTCCATGACGGTTCCGCGCGCCATCGCCAGGAAGGTCCGCTCATCTGGATCGAGTGCCGCCGGCGAGGTGAAGTACGGGCCGAGGTCGAGGCGGAACCGGTGCCCCTCCGCGGTGTGCAGGTACAGCGGGGCCAGCCCGCGAGCCGCGAACTCATGCAGTGCGATACCGAGCAGGTCGCCGGCCTCCGGCGTAGCCATGGTCGGGGAGCTCGGGCTCATGCCGGTTGCCGCCGTTGGCGCAGCAGTGCGCCGATCGCCTCCAGCGAGTGCGGGCTGCCGGTGAGCTCACCGTGGTCGAGTGCCGCTTGCAGGTCTTCGATGCGGTCGAGGTCGCGCAGCGGTGGCAGCAGGCCGGCGCGAAGGCCCAGGCGCTGAGCGCGCGAGAGGGTCTCACCAAGGACCGCGTCGGTGCCCATCGGCACGCCGGTGAACAGCTCCGCTGGCGGAGGTCGCGTGGCGGCGTCGATGGCGATCAGGTAGTAGCCGCCATCGAGCGCCGGACCCAGCACGAGGTCGACGCGGTCGAGCAGCGCGAAGGCAGAGCGGTACCAGCTGGCTGGCAGGTGCGGGGTGTCGGCGGCGACGATCGCCAGGCTCCTCGCACCGGCGGCGTGCAACGCTGCCGCGCAGGCGGCGAGCCGGTCACCGAGGTCGCCGCCTCCCTGTGCGAGCAGGCGAAACCCGGGGGCCAGTGCGGCCATGCGGTCGCGTGCGGCGGCTGGCGCGAAGCACAGCCACGGGTCGGCGGCCAGCGTGCGCACGGTGGCAAGGGTGTCCGCCAGCAGCGCCGCGGCCACTGTTGCGGCGCCCTGCTCGCCGAGCGCCGCCGACAGGCGCGTCTTGGCCAGCCCGGCCACCGGGTTCTTGGCGATCACCGCGAGGGCCGCGCGGGTCACGGGCGCCTCCGCTCGGCCAGCAGGCGAGCCGCCACCAGCGCCATCTGCGTCGCCGCGCGGGCGCTACCGAGCAGCGAGCCGCCCACCTTGCTGCTCCCACCGGCCCGCCGGTGGTAGCGGACCGGCACCTCCATCACCCGCAGGCCGGCGAGGGCGGCGCGGCCGACCATCTCCAGCGGCCAGCCCTGCCCGCGATCAGCGATGCCGAGCCGTAGCAGCGTATCCCGGCGCAGCGCCCGGAACGGGCCGAGGTCGGAAAGCCGCACGCCAAACAGCAGCCCGCACGCCAGCCCGAGTACCCGGTTCTCCGCCAGCGCCAGACGCGACAGCGCGCCGGGGTCCCGGGCGCCGCGGACCCGCGAGCCGAGCACCAGGTCGGCGTCGCCGCGGAGCACCGGGCCGGCGACCGCGGCCAGGTCGGCGCCGTCGAACGATCCATCGGCGTCGGCGAAGGCGATCACCTCGGCTCGAGGTGACGCCTGGACCCCAGCCCAGCAGGCCGCGCCGAAGCCCCGCCGCGGCTCGCGGACCACCCGGGCGCCGAGCGCGGCGGCGACCGCTGCGGTCGCGTCGGCGGACCCGTTGTCGACCACCAGCAGGTCGACACCGGCGGGGAACGAGCCGAGCGCCGCGGGGAGCGCGGTGGCCTCATCGAGCGCGGGCAGCACCACGGTGACCGCGGCGAGATCCAGGGCGGAATGCATGCCGGCAAGGCTGCCCCGCGATCCTGACAGGCTTCGGACACGGTTCTTACAAGCCTGGGACAGTCCGCCGCCGGCCCCGGCGGGTGCCGTAGGTTCGCCGCGTGCAGACCACGGTGCGGCGGCGTGGCCAGGTGGTGGCAGCGGGGTTCGCGCGAGCCACGTGGCTGGCCGCCGCCGTGGTGCTGGTCGGCGGGTTGGTGGGCTGGCTGTGGCTGCGCCACTGGGGCCGGGTGCCGTTCAGCGTCCCGAGCCAGCCCTGGTACCACTGCTTTCCGTTCTACGTCTTCCCGCACCCGATGTTGGCGCCGGGCTGGGCGTTGCTGGCCCTGCCGGTGGTGCTCGGCGTGCCGGTCGCCCTCGTGGCAACGACGGACCGGCGGCTCGCTTGGCCCGCCCGGCTGGCCGCCTCTGTGGCGGCGGCGTTCACGCTGTCGCTGGCGGTCGCCACGGTGGCTGGCGGCCCGCGCTCCTGGTGGGCTCCGCTGGATTCGACCGGGGAGTATCCGGCCGGGACGCACCTGGTCGGAGCGATCCCATCGTTCCTTCGCCAGTTTCCGGACCTGCTCCCCATGCTGCCATCCCAGGCACAAGGCCACCCAGCTGGCGCGATGGTCTTCTATGCGTTGGTCGCGAGGTTCCATACGGGTCTGGGCGCGGCGGCGATCGCCACCGTCGCCGCAGGAGCGCTCGGCGTGTTCGCCGCCGGAACGCTCGCCCGCGACGAGCTTGGAGCCCGCGGCGGCCGTCTGGCCGTGACGCTGTGGGTGCTCAGCCCCGGAGTGGTCCTGTACCTGGCGACCTCAGCCGATGCGATGTTCGCCACGGCGCTGGGGCTGGCGGTGTTGGCCGCCCACCGGGGGCTCGTCCGCCGCTCGTGGCCCTGGACGGTCGCTGGTGGGGCGTTGCTGTGGCTGACGTCGATGCTGACCTATGCCGCCGCGCTGCTGCTGGTGTTCCTGCTGGTCCGGGCGGGTGGCAGGCTCCGCGGCGAGGCGGCGTGGGTGCTGCGCTGGGCGGCCGTCACCGCCGCGGTGGTCCTGGGGCTGGCCGCGGCCGTGTGGCTGGCGGTCGGCTACGACCCGCTGGCGGTCCTGCGCGCCGTCCACCATGCCTACCAGGGCGCACCCGGCTCGGCTCGACGGCCGGCGTTGCCCTGGATCCCTGGGGACCTGCTGGCCTTCGGCGGCATGTTCGGCGTGCCGCTGCTCGGCGCGCTCGCGGCACGGGCCGTCGCAGTGGTCCGCGAGCGCGCCTGGGCCTCGGTCGACGCGGCCGCGCTGGCGACCCTGGTAACGGCGGCGAGCTGGGGCTTCACCAGGGGCGAGGTGGAGCGCATCTTCCAGTTCCTGGTGCCGCTGGTGCTGATCCCGGTGGCGCGGCAGCTGCTCGCCTGGCGGGTCCGGCTGCCCGTGGTCGCAGCCCTGCTGCTCGCGCAGACCGTGGCCGTGCAGGTGCTGTTCGCGACCCGCTGGTGAGTCGCGCGCCGCGGCTATCCTGGGCGCTCGCCGGTCGCCGCCGCGGCCACCGGCGCGCGCAGCGGGGCGGTGGCCAGCTCGGCAATGCCGGCGGAGAACCCGACCTTGGCCCGGAAGCCGAGCCGTTCGGCCGCCAGCGCCGGCGACGCCACCACGTGCCGCACGTCGCCGGCACGCCAGCCGCCCACCACCTCGGGCTCCGGGCCGCCGCGGACCGCCGCCAGCGCGCCCGCCAGCTCGCCGACCGTGCGCGGCTCCCCAGAGGCGATGTTGAACACTCCCGGCACCGGCTCCGGCGCGAGCAGCGCCAGCAGGTTCGCTTCGGCCACGTCACGGACGTGCACGAAATCCCGTCGCTGCGCGCCGTCCTCCAGCACCTGCGGTGGCCGGCCAGCCTCCAGCGCGCTGCGGAAGATCGCCGCCACCCCCGCATAGGGGGTGTCTGCCGGCATCCGCGGCCCGTACACGTTGTGGTACCGCAGCGAGGTCACCGCCGGTCCGCCTTCGCGCATGCTGGCGAACGCCAGGTGCTCCTGGTGGAGCTTGGTGGCCGCATAGACGTTGCGTGGCTGCGTGGGCGTCTCCTCTCCGACCGGCACCGACGCGAGTTCGCTGCCGCAGCGCGGGCAGGTCGGCTCGAACCGTCCGGCCGCGAGGCGCGCCGGGTCGCGCGGGCCCGGCCGCACCATGCCGTGCCGGGCACAGCGATAGGCCCCTTCGCCATAGACCACCATCGAGCTGGCGAGCACCAGGCGGCCCGGGCGGGCGCTCGCCGGGCGGTGGTGGATCGCCGCGAGCAGCTCAGCCGTCCCCAGGTCGTTGTCACGCACGTATTCGGACACGTCGCCGAAGCCGCGGCCGAGCCCGACCATCGCCGCCTGATGGCACACCGCCTCGACGCCGACCAGCGCCGCCTCCAGCGTGGCCGCGTCCAGGCCCCCCTCCAGGTAGCGCACGTCGTGGCGCAGGTAGTCGGGCCGACCCCTGTGGGCGCGTGGGTGCAGCCGGTCGACCACGACGACCTCGTGGCCGCGGTCCGCGAGGCCGTCGGCCACGTGGCTGCCGATGAACCCGGCGCCACCGGTGAGCAGGATTCGCATGGCGTCGAAGCCTGCCCTCCGGGCATTGCCGGGTCAAGGGGGCGGCCGCTTACAAACTTCCTACGATCAGCTCGCGAGGTTGCGGTGGTCGGCGCCGCTGTCAGCATGGAGGCATGTCAGCCGAGCTGGTATTGGTCGTCGACGACGAGCCCACCGTGCGCGAGGTCGTCTCGCGCTATCTCGAGCTGGGCGGCTACCGGGTGATGGTGGCCGGCGACGGGCAGGCTGCGCTGCAGCTTGCGCTGTCGACGCAGGGCCCACCCGACCTGGTCGTGCTGGACCTGATGCTGCCCGGCATGGACGGCCTCGAGGTGTGCCGCAGGCTCCGCGAGGTCGCGCCCGTCCCGATCGTCATGCTGACCGCGCGCGGCCATGAGACCGACCGGATCGTCGGCCTGGAACTCGGTGCCGACGACTACGTGGTCAAGCCCTTCAGTCCCCGCGAGCTGGTCGCCAGGGTCCGCAGCGTCCTACGTCGCGCCCGGACCGCCGGCGACCCGGCCACACCGGAGACCGGCCTGCTCGCCGGCGACCTGATGATCAACCCTTCGACCAGGGAGGTCACCGTCGCCGGCCGCCCGGTCGCGCTGACCGCCCGCGAGTTCGAGCTGATGCTGTTCCTCGCCCGCCACCCACGGCAGGTCTTCACCCGCGGCCAGCTGCTCCAGCAGGTCTGGGAGTACACCTGGCTCGGCGACACCTCGACCGTCACGGTCCACATCCGCAGGCTCCGCGAGAAGGTCGAGGACAACCCCTCCGATCCGCACCGCGTCCAGACCGTCTACGGCGTCGGCTACCGCTTCGTCCCGCACGAGGCCTCGGCATGAACGGCCGCTGGCGGACCGCCACGACCGCCGCTGGTGTGTTCGCCTGCGGGCTGCTGGGCAGTGTCGCCGTGGCGCTGGCCGTGGCCATCCCCGCCCGTGACCTCGCCCTGCTGCTCGGTTTCACCAGCCTGGGCGCGATCGCCGTCGTCCTGGTCGGCCTCGCCGTGCAGAGCAGGCTGCGCCGGCGCCGCGCCGGCGTGGCCAGACACGTGGCCCTGACCGCGGTGGTCACCGCCACCGCAGGGCTCGCCGCGATCCAGGCAGCCAGCTCCGCCATGCTGGTCAGCGCGCACGACCTCACCGTCGTACTGGCCTGCCTGCCGGTGGCCATCGGAGCCGGCATCGCGTACGGCGTCGCGAGCTCACGCGGCATGGTCACCGACCTGGAAGCGCTCGCCCGCCGCGCCGCCGCGCTGGAGGGCGGCAGCCCGCCCCCCAGCCAACCCAGGTCTGGAGGTGCGGCCGAGGTCGCCACCGTCGCCGAGGCGCTCGACGCCGCCACGACACGGCTGGTCGCCGCGCGCGAGCGCGAGCGCGCCATGGACGCCGGCCGCCGCGACCTCGTCGCCTGGATCTCCCACGACCTCCGCACCCCATTGGCGAGCCTGCGCGCACTGGCCGAGGCCCTTGCCGACGGCGTGGCCACCGACGAGACGACCCGCCAGCGCTACCTCTCCGGGCTGATCGCCCACGTCGACCGGCTCACCAGCCTAGTCGACGCGCTGCTGGAGCTGTCCCAGGTCGAGGCGGGCGCGCTGACGCTCGAGCTGGAGCCGGTCTCCCTCCCCGAGCTGGTCACCGAAGTACTGCAGTGCTACGAGCCGGAGGCCGCCGCGGCCGGAGTGCGACTGATGGCCAGCAGCGGCGCTGACCGGGTCGTGGTGATGGGGGGCCGCGACCAGCTCAACCGGGTGCTCGCCAACCTGGTCCACAACGGTATCCGCCACACCCCTCCCGGCGGCCGGCTGTTCGTAACGGTGGAGGAGCCGGGCCTCGACGGGACCGCGGTCGTCCACGTACAGGACGGCTGCGGCGGAATCGCCGACCCGGACCTGCCCAGGGTGTTCGACCGGCTGTGGCGCGGCGACCCCGCCCGCTCATCCCGCGGCGCCGGCCTGGGTCTCGCCATCGCGCGCGGCTTCGTCGAAGCGCACGGCGGAACGATCAGCGTGGCCAACGTTTCCGGCGGTTGCCAGTTCACCGTCAGCCTGCCGGGGCGTTCGAGTCCGCGCCCCGAGCCCTCCGGCCGGCACCGCACCAGGGCATGAGGTGCTCGTCGCGTGCGCAGGTGCGAAGGCCTTCCTCCTGGCGTCACCAGGTCGAGCACCGCCTACCGATCGTCGCGCGATGTGCCAGCACGAACCGTCGATCTCCGCGCCGGGCCGGCGACTCGGTCTCGGCGCTCAGCAGCACGAGGGTGGCGGCGACAATCCATGACTCGGCGGGGGAGGAGCCTCTGGTAACTAGCGTCGAGTGATGGGCGGCAGGCTCAATCGTCGTCGAACCCGGAGGCCGGCCACGGCTTTCCTCCGTAGCGCTGGATGGCCGGCCCGGGTGGCGGTGGGACGCGGCCGAACAGACCAGGGCCCAGTCGCAGGATGCGGGCCGGGTGCAGGCGCGCGAACGGGTCGTCCACCAGCCGGCCCGGCCCTTCATCGAACTCCACGGTGATCGCGCCAGCGAAGTGGACGGCGTCGCGGACCAGCGTCGAGACGGCTCCGAAGGGGGGCCCTGCCAGCACCGCCCGCATCGCCTGGGACACCGCGGGATCGTCGAACAGCGGCGCCACCTCTCGGGGCGCCAGCACCAGCGACACCCAGCCCGGCGGACCCTGCGGATCGACCAGGCGTGCGTCCATCCGGGTGGCGCCTCTGGTCGGCTTTCGGCCGCGAGGCCAAACCGCCAGCAGGCCGTCAGGCCGGCCGTGGAGGTCGGCGACGCTGGCGCTCTCCAAGGACCCTTCCAGATCCGGATGCTCGGCGGGGAGGTGGTCGAACCAGCACCAGCTCACCGGCGTGGAACCTCCCAGTCGGGGCGGATCCGCCGGGTGACCGCACGGAAGCCTTGGCGAAGTTCCTCGCCGGTCGGGCGTCCCCAGAACCAGTAGCCGTTCCATGCCTGGTGGACCCGAAGATCGGGGAGCAGCAGGAAGGATGCCGGCAGGTACGGCCGGTGGACGGTGTCGGTCGTCTCCAGCAGGTCGAGCTCGGCCTGGTACCGGCGGTCGGTGTCGGAGAGAAACGTCCAGCGGGCCCCCAGCCCGGCCCGGAACGCCGCCGCCACCTCGGGCGGGTCGATGCCGGCGGAGGCGAACCGGGTGTAGGCGACCTCGGCCTCGTCCTGGAGGCGCACCAGCTTGCGGAAGAAGGCCTGCTCCTTGGGGCACCAGAAGCCCCGATAGAAGTTCAGGAACAGGGGATCGCCGGCGGCCAGCTCCGACAGGCGACGTTGGTTGCCGGTGTGGTCGGGCAGCTCCAGATCCGGGAACCGGTCGCCAGGGCGGGGCGTGCTCACGTGGCAGCTTTCTCCTCTGTCGGCTCTCTGTCGGGCGTCCTCCGCGTTCCTCATGGTCACCCATTCGCCAGCCAGTCGTGTCGACTGGACATGTGCAGGCCTCATGGAGCTGGCCGCGTCCGAGGCGCGGAATGCGATCACCTCCGCGATCTCCACTGGAGGCGGCCCGTTGCCAGGGATCCTGCGGAGCAGCGGCTCGCTGGGCGGGATCGGCCTAGCTCATGGCGGCTAGGAGATCACGGCAGGCCCGCTCACAGCGCCGGCAGGCCTCGGCGCACATCCGGCAGTGCTCATGCATCTGGGCATGGAGCTCGCACTCGTCGCCGCAACTCTTGCAGGTGGCCGCGCAGGCCTCCAACAGCGGCCTGGTGACATTGGCGTCGTACTCGGTCTGGCGGCTGGCGACCCTGACGGTGGCGGCGCAGACGTCGGCGCAGTCCATGCACAGCCGGATGCACTTGACCAGCTCAACGACGTTGCGCTCACTCATGTCAGCGTCGGCGTCAGCGGTGCAGGCCTGCGCGTACTCGATGAGCGCGTCCATGGTGGTGGTCAGCATGCGAGCGTCGAGGTTGAAGTCGCGTGGGTAGGCGTCCAGCATCTGCCCGGCGTAGCTCATCCCGATTCTCCTTGCAGGACGACCGTGGGACTGCACCCAGGTATCCGAAGTTCGACCCGATAACCCGGCTGGCCGGATACCCGTGTGGAGGGGCAGCCCCCCGGCGCGCCGGTGTTCGCGGTGCCGTCCCCCCGATCCCTCCGCGGTGGTGTAGCGCAGGGATCTGTGCAGCTGTCGCGACTTGCCGCGGGACGCTGTGTGCTGGCCGGGGTTCAAGTCCCTCCGCCAGCTCCAGCTCAGAGGCACTTTTCCGGTCTCCTGTCGCAGGCGTGCGGCTAACGTTCGTGCCGATTCAGGGTCTGGTGGGAGGCCCTGAGGGCCATTGCCTAGGACCCTGCTGAAGAGAGGAATAGTCAAGGCCTGTGGATCGGCGTGCCACGCTCTTCTTCCCGCCCGCCGTGTTGCTGGCCACGCTGGTCTTGGCCACCGTCTTGGCCGTGGTCAGGTCCTGGGGCTGCATCCGGGGCGGCCGGACTCCAGGAGTCCATCGGCGATGAGTTTCGCCGTGGTTTCCGGTCTGTACCCTCACACCCGATCAACCGTCCTCGAGGAGCGCAGCATGACCGCGACCTACACCTTCGACGTCTTTTCCAGCCTCGATGGCTACGGCTCGGTCAGCGAAGGCGCCGACTGGGGCGGCTACTGGGGCAAGCAAGGCCCCGAGCTGCTCGACCACCGCCTCGCCTTGTACGAGCAGCAGCAGCGGATGGTCTTCGGCGCCAACACCTACCGGCAATTCGTGGAGATGCTGGCCTCGAGCACCGAGGAGTCCGAGGTGGGTGACCCATGGGTCACCCGGATGCGGAGCCTGCCGGCAACGGTGGTGTCGACCACACTGCAAGGACCCCTCGACTGGCCGGACGCGACCGTGGTGAGCGGTGACGCCGTCGACGTCGTCGCCCGGCTCAAGGAGGAATCCGAGGTGCCGTTGCGCTCGCACGGCAGCCTGTCGATGAACCGGGCGCTGATGGCCGTCGGTCTGGTCGACCGCGTGCAGGTGACGCTCTTCCCGGTGATCACCGGTCAGACCGGGGCGGACCCGATCTTCCAGGGTGCGGCCGACTTCGACCTCGAGCTGATCGAGAGCCGGACGCTGGACGGCAACATCCAAGAGCTCATCTACCGGCCCACCCTGCATGTCTGAGGGCTGAGCTTGCTCTGCTTGGCTAACGTCTCGGCTAACGTTTCACCCTTGGCGCAGCCATCCCTACCTTGCCGATCGACCTTCCTGAGCTGCACTATTTTCTCAGGCTAGCCCACGGTTGCCGGCCGGCGGTGTCCTTGTAATCGGCAGGTTGGGGGTTCGAATCCCCCCGCCAGCTCCAGCTC
>DASVXQ010000162.1:0-7081 GCA_036392615.1 Actinomycetes bacterium
CCAGGCGGGTGAGGTCAACTGCCTGGCCATCGGGGATCCTCCGTGTGGCGCTGACGTCGGTCCGAGCAGGCACTGTACCCGCCACCCCCGACGGCCCGCGGCAAGGAGCCAACCGGCTCACGCGTCCCGGCGGTCCAGCACCAGCCCGGCGACCAGCGCCAGGACGGCCGCCCAGGCCGCCACGACCGCCCAGGCGGCCGGCAGCGGCAGCGAAGCCGGGGAGCCGCCGCCGGCCAGGCTGGCGGCCGCGCCGGTCGGCAGGAAGGCGACCAGGTGGCGCTGCCAGAACTCCGGCACCGCGGCGAGGATCCCGGGCAGGAACGCGATCAGGTTGGTGAGCGTGCACGCCGCGCCACGACAGCGCCGACAGCGCGGTGGCCAGCGGGTCGCCGGCGCGCGCCGCACCGGGCGGCCGCCGGCGGTGGCCGCGGCGCTCATGCGGCCAGCCACACGATCTCGGCGGTGACGTCGAGGTGGCGGCCGGCCATCCCGCGCTGCGCGGTCAGGCCGAAGGCGAACCGGTCGATCCGCGTGGTCGCGCGGATGGTGAACCCCGGCCGCGGTCCCTCGTGCGGGCCCAACCGCTCGACCGACAGTTCGACCGGGCGCGCGACCTCACCCACCACCAGGGTGCCGGCCAGGGTCGCGCCAGCACCCGAGCGCTCGATGCGCTCGGCGGTGAACCGCATGGTGGGGTGGCGGTCGGCGTCGAGGAAGCGGGCCGAGCGGACGCTGGCGTCGCGCTGCCCGTTGCCGCTGTCGAAGCTGGCGCTGTCGATCTCGACCAGCGCCCGCGAGTCGCCCAGCGGGTCGGCCACCTCGAGGCTGCCGCCCCGCGCCGCGAAGCTGCCCCTGACCGGGGCGAGCCCGAACAGGTGGCGGGTCCGGAAGGTCACCGTCGAGCGGCGGGTGTCGAGCCGGTAGCGGCCGACCCGGGGCAGCTCGATGGTGGCGTTGGCGGTCATGGTCATCTGCGTGTCCTTTCTCTTGGGCGCGGGGGTCACGGCGCCACCGCGAGCGGGTCGTGATCCGGCTTCGTGCCGGTCAACGCGAGGAAGGCGTCCGACAGGCTGACGGCGCCGCCGCGGCCCGGTGACCACGCCGGGACGGACCTCGAACGACAGGTCCTCGACGGCGGTGCTGGCGCCGTACCGCTTGGTCACTGCCCGAACCGCGATCACGCCATCGCTCCTCGCATCGGCTCCGTGCTCATCTGACGGGGCCCATTGCACGAGGTGGACGGCGGCGCGCGGTAGGGCGGCCGGTCGCCTCCGCTGGCGGCCAACGGCGGCTCGCCGGCACCAGCATGCGACCTTCGTCGCGACCCGTGTTGCGAAGGTCGCGAGCCCGGCGCCGGCGAGCCGGGCCTGGAGTACCGTTCCTCAGGTGAAGGCACTCCTCTGCAAGGTCTTCGGGTCCCGGCGCGGGCTGCCGCTCGACCTGGGACTGGCGCTATTCTTCGTGGCGCTGGACACCGGCCTGACGCTGGTCGGCGGGTCCTGGTGGCCGAGGGACGCGAACGGGCTCGCCTGGGCGATGCTGGTGCTCCAGGCGCTGGCCTGCTTCTCGCTGGTGCTGCGCCGCCGCGCGCCGATCCTGGTGGTCGGCATCCTGACTGCCTTCACCCTGGCGGTGACCCTGCTGATCCAGCCGTTCGGGCTGATCGTCCCGGCGCACGACAGCAACGTCTGGGCGCCGTTCGCCACCGTGCTGGCCGCCTACGCGCCGGTGATGGGCTGCGCCGACCGGCGCAAGGCGTTCCTTGCGGTGGCGGTGCTGGCGATCGTGGTGGCGCGGCCGTGGCAGCCGTCGGCGATGGTGATCACCGTCGGCTTCCTGCGGACCGCGGTGGGGCCGCTGCTGGCGATGTACTTCGACGCCCGGCGGCGGCTGGTGCAGGCGCTCACCGAGCGGGCCGAGCGGGCCGAGCGCGAGCAGCACCTGCTCGCCGAGCGGGCCAGGGCGGAGGAGCGGGCGCGGCTGGCCGGCGAGATGCACGACGTGGTCACCCACAGCGTCAGCCTGATGGTGCTCCAGGCCGGCGCGCTGCGGATGACCGCCCCGGACGAGCCCACCCGCCAGGCCGCCGAGGAGCTGCGGGCGGCCGGCTCCAGGGCGCTGGACGAGCTGCGCGACCTGGTCGGCATCCTGCGCACCTCCCCGGACGGCGAGGCGCCGGAGGAGTCGTACCCCACCACCTCCGGGCTCGAGGCGCTGGTGGCCGAGGCCAACGCGGTGGGGCAGCCGGCCGAGCTGACGGAGGAGGGCGACCCGCGGCTGGCCTCGCCGGTGGTGGGGCGCACCACCTACCGGATCGTGCAGGAGGGGCTCACCAACGCGCGCAAGCACGCCCCCGGCGCGCGGGTGACCGTGCGGGTGCGCTACCGGGACGCCGAGGTCTGGGTGGAGGTCCGCAACACCGCGCCGACCCGGCCGGTGGACGCCGCGTTGGCCGGCTCCGGCTCGGGCCTGGGGCTCGCCGGCCTGCGGCAGCGCATCGAGCTGGTCGGCGGCAGCCTGCGCGCCGGGCCGGCGCCGATGGGCGGCTTCCGGCTGGAGGCCACCATGCCCGCCTACGTGCCGACCGTCGAGTCCGCCCCCAGCCCGTCGGCGGCCGAGCGGTGACCATCAGGGTCGTGGTGGTCGACGACGAGCCGATGGTCTGCGCCCACCTGCGCACGATCCTCGGCACCGCCGACGACCTCGAGGTCGTCGGCGAGGGGCACGACGGCGCCGAGGGCGTCGAGGCGGTGATGCGCCTGCGGCCGGACGTGGTGCTGATGGACCTGCGGATGCCGAACGTGGACGGGCTCACCGCCATCGAGCGGATCGCCGCGTTGGCCGACCCGCCGAAGGTGGTGGCGCTGACCACCTTCGACGCCGACCAGTACGTGCTGCGCGCGCTGCGCGCCGGCGCGGCCGGCTTCCTGGTCAAGTCGACCCCGCCGGAGGACCTGATCGACCTGGTGCGGGTGGCCGCCGAAGGCAACATGGTGCTGTCGCCCGCTGCGGCGCGGCGGCTGGTCGCGGCCTCCTCCGACCGGCAGTCGACCAGGGAGCGGGCGCGCGAGCTGGCGGCGTCGCTCACCGAGCGGGAGCTGGAGGTGCTCGCCGGGCTCGGCGAGGGGCTCTCCAACGCGTAGATCGGCGAGCGGCTCTATCTCTCGGAGGCGACCGTCAAGGGCTACGTCTCGCGGATGCTGGTCAAGCTCGGCTGCGCCAACCGCACCCAGGCCGGCCTGCTGGCCCACGACGCCGGCATCGTCGGCCGCTGAGGCGGGCCACCGCCAACCACGCGATACCGCGCGTGCCTGCTGAAGGTGACTCCGCGGGCGATATGGTGCATCTTCTCTGCAACGCGCAGCAATCGTGGGAGGTGGGGGATGGGTGCATTCGGGCGACGTGGTGGCGCGCTGGTGGTCCTGGCGCTGGCGATCGCGCTGGTCGCCGCCGCCTGCGGCGGCAACAACGACAACACGTCCAGCTCCGGGGGGCAGGCCTCGAGCTCAGGCCTCAAGGACCTGGTCACTTCGAACACGCTGACGGTGGGCACGGAGCTGCCGGCGCCGCCGTTCTGGATCGGCGAGGACTACGACTCGATCACCGGCGGCTTCGAGGTCGACCTCGCCAAGGAGATCGCCAAGCAGCTGAACGTCCCGAACGTGAAGTTCGTGGAGATGCCCTTCACCGGGCTGGTCGCTGGGCAGCGCTGCCGCTGCGACATCGACTTCAGCCAGGTCACCATCACCGACGAGCGCGCCAAGGTGGTGAAGTTCACCACCCCCTACTTCGAGGCGAACCAGGGCATCCTGGTCAAGAAGGGCACCAACGTGTCGAGCATGGCCGACGCCAAGGCGCTGCGCTGGGGCGCGCAGACCAACACCACCGGCGCCAGCTACATCGCCGACACCATCAAGCCGTCCACCGAGCCCAAGCTCTACGAGAAGACGGTCGACGCCTTCGCCGCGCTGAACGCCAGGCAGATCGACGCGATCCTGCTCGACACGCCGATCGTGCTCGGCGCGGTCAAGCAGGGCCAGATCAAGGACGGCGCGGTGGTCGGCCAGTTCAAGACCGGCGAGCAGTACGGCGCGGTGCTGAACCGGAACTCGCCCAACGTGGACGCCTTCAACCAGGCGATCAGCACGCTCAAGTCGCAGGGGTTCCTCGACCAGCTCTTCAAGAAGTACTTCACCGACCCGGCGGACGTGCCGGTGATCTCGCCCTAGCGCGGAGGGTGGCCGGTGGGCCAGTTCTTCGACACCTTCTTCAGCTGGGAGCATCTGCGCAACAGCCTGCCCCAGGTGATAAAGGGGTTCGTCACCAACCTGTCGGTGATGGTGGTGGCCGAGGTGTGCGTGCTGGTCTGGGGGCTGGCGCTGGCGCTGCTGCGCTCCAGCCAGGGGCGCGCGACGGCGCCGGTCCGCTGGCTGGCGGTCGGCTACATCGACCTGTTCCGCGCGCTGCCCGGCCTGGTGGTGATCTACATGGTCGGCTTCGGCATGCCGATCGCCGGGGTGCCGTGGGTCAGCGACTGGTCGCTGTTCCAGCTCGCGGTGCTGGCGCTGACGCTGGTGTACGGCGCCTACGTGGCCGAGGTGTACCGCGCCGGGATCGAGAGCATCCACCGCAGCCAGGTTGCGGCCGCGCGCTCGCTGGGCCTCTCGCAGGCCAAGACGATGCGCTTCGTGGTGCTGCCCCAGGCCATCCGCCGGGTCGTCCCGCCGCTGCTCAACGACTTCATCGGCCTCCAGAAGGACACCGCCTTCATCGGCATCATCGGCGTGATCGACGGCTTCCGCCGGGCACAGGTCTACGCCGGCACCCATTTCAACCTGTCGTCGTTCACCGGGCTGGCGCTGTGCTTCGTGGTGATCACCATCCCGATGACCCGCTTCACGGACTACCTGCTCAAGCGGGACCAGCAGCGCATCGCGGCGGGACGCAGGTGAGCGGCCTGGCGGACGCCCAAGGCCCGCAGGGTCCGTTCCTGCGGCTGGCCGGGGTGGTCAAGCGGTTCGGCGACACCGAGGTGCTCCGCGGGGTCGACCTCGACGTCGGCGAGCACGAGGTGGTGAGCCTGATTGGCGCCTCCGGGTCGGGCAAGTCGACCCTGCTGCGCTGCGTCAACGCGCTGGAGCCGATCGACGGCGGCACGATCACGCTGCAGGGCGAGCTGGTCTCGGGCCCGAAGGTCGACCTGGACCGGCACCGGCGCTCGGTCGGCATCGTCTTCCAGAGCTTCAACCTGTTCCCGCACATGACCGTGCTGCGCAACATCACCCTGGCGCCGCGCCAGGTGCTGCGCCTGTCGCGCAGGGAGGCGGAGGAGCGGGCCGACGCGTTGCTGGAGCGCGTCGGCCTCGCCTCCAAGCGGTCGGACTACCCCGACAGCCTCTCCGGCGGCCAGCAGTAGCGCGTGGCGATCGTGCGGGCGCTGGCGATGCAGCCGCGACTGCTGCTGCTGGACGAGGTCACCAGCGCGCTGGACCCCGAGCTGGTCGCCGAGGTCCTGAACATCATCCGCGAGCTGGCCCACGAGGGCATGACCATGCTGCTGGCCACCCACGAGATGTCGTTCGCGCGGGAGGTGTCCAGCCGGGTCTGCTTCCTCGACGCCGGGGTGATCTGTGAGCAGGGCGAGCCCGAGCAGATCTTCACCGAGCCCGCCAACCCGCGGACTCAGGCGTTCCTCAAGCGGATCATCGCGGCTGGTCGCCTCTGACCCCACCGCCTCCGGCGCTCCTGGGGCTCCTGGGGGTCCGCGGGGTCCCGGTGGCCCCGCCCGTGCCCGTGGTCCCCGGGGTCCCGGTGGCGGTGCCCGGGGTCGTCCCACCGGTCCCGCCGGTGCCCGGGGTCGCCCCGCCGGTCGCGCCGGTGCCAGTGGTGGGGTCGGAGGTCGTGCCCGGGGTCGTCTCGGTCGCCCCGCCGGTCTCGGTGCGGCGCTGGCGGGCGCGCCGGAGGGCGTCGCCGGCCTGCGCGGCGGCGCGGTCGACGCCGCTGGTGACACGCTCGCGGCCCTTGCTGGCCGCGTCCTGCACCTGGGGGCGCCGCAGGAGCTCGCGGGACTGGTCCACCAGCTGCTGGTAGCGCTCCTGGCCGGCCCGGGTGCCGAGCACGTAGCCGGCGGCGGCGCCGACCAGCATGCCCAGGTCGCCGGCCCGGCCGCTCGACCTGCGGCGCCGGCGCCGGGCAGGGGGCCTGGGCGTCGACACCGACGGCCGCGAGAGCATCGACGGCATCGAGACCGACGGCATCGAGACCGACGGCATCGAGATGGACGGCATCGAGATGGACGGCGGTGACGGCATCCGCCCGCGCATGGCGGCGCCGCGGCTGGTGATCTGGCCGGTCACCCGCCGCCTCGCGCCGCGCAGCTTGCGCTGGCGCCGGCGGTGGCGGATCTCGGCCTTCACCGTGTCGATCGGGCCGGAGGGCCGGCCCGGAAGGCGGTCGCGGACGGGCCTGGGCGCCCAGTCGCGAGCATTCTCCATCGAGGGTCGCGCCATCGTGTCTCCTCCACGGGGTTCGCTGCTCAAACCGCTCCACGAATAGCCCTCGAAGCTCCCCGTGAAACCGTTCGGCCACTGCCGTGGGCCAACGCCCGAAGAATGCCGGTCACCTATCCGCGGTGCGCGCCAGTTCGGCTGCATTCACCGCAGGGATACAGGCGCGGCACCGATCCATGACCGGCACTCGAGGAACAATTCAGCGCCAGATCGCGTTGACGTGCGTGCGCGGGTGAAGGAACGCGCGCCCGCGCGACGAGGAGGACGATTGGCGAATTGCAAGACCTGCGGTCGGGAGCTCCATCCCGAACGCGCCGAAAAGTACGATTACTGCACCGACCCCGAGTGCCAGAAGCGCAACGCCAGAGGGCTGACCATCATCGCCCACGGGGTGAACAAGGCCGCCGACCAGTACCAGGTGCTGAACGAGAAGATCAGCGACAAGGTCGCCAGTGGCAGGTGGATCGAGGAGAAGGTCAGCGGCACCGACCTGGCCAGTCGCGCGTCCTCGCCGAAGCGCCGCGGCGCCGCCGGCCGCCGACCCGGCGAGCGCGCCAACCCGGCGCCGCCTC
>DASVXQ010000163.1:0-4824 GCA_036392615.1 Actinomycetes bacterium
CCCCGGTGGCCGCCCCGGCGCCCACCCCGACCGCCGCCCGCGCCGGCCCCGGCCACCCGGCCGGCTGACCGTCGCCCGCCCAGCCACCACGGCTGACCGGCGCCCCGCACGCCACCGCTTGCTCGCGGCGCCGCGGCGTGCTACCTGAAGGGCATGGACGGGACGCACGATCTCGGCGGCATGCACGGGTTTGGCGCGGTGGTGACGCCGGACGGCGATGCCGTGTTCCACGAGCCATGGGAGGCGCGGGTCGCGGCGCTGTACCTGCTGGTGGGAATCGGGCGTCTGGGCGGGGGGCCGAGCGGGCGGGCGCTCCGCGAGTCGATGGCGCCGGCCGACTACCTGGCGGCGTCGTACTACGAGCGCTGGCTGTGGAGCGCCGAGCGGAGCCTGGAGCACGGCGGGGTCATCGAGCCCGGCGAGGTCGAGCGCATGATGGAGCGCCTGGAGGCCGGCGAGCCGGCGCCGTCCGGCGCCGACCCGGAGCTGGCGCGGCGCGCCGTGGAGACCGTCAGCGGTCAGGGGCCGCCGCTGCCGAGGGCCGTGGAGACGCGCTTCGCCGCCGGTGACGCGGTCAGGGTGCGACGCATGCGCCCGGAGCGGCACACCCGCTGCCCACGCTACGTGCGCGGCGCGGTCGGCCGGGTCGAGCGGGTGCAGGGCCTGGACGCGCTGCCGGAGCTGGCCGCCTACGGCGAGCCGGCCACGCCCGAGCCGGTCTACGCGGTCGCCTTCGACTCGCGCACGCTCTGGGGGGACGACGGCCGGCCGCCCTGGACGGTGCTGGTCGACCTGTGGGAGCACTACCTCGAGGAGGTGCCGAGCGCATGACCGACCCGGCCGAGCACGGTCACGGGCACGGCGAGGGCGGCGCGCACCGTCCCCGGGCGGCATCGGCGGCGGAGCTGCGCGCCCAGGCGCTGGAGGCGCTGCTGGTCGCCAAGGGCCTGGTCAGCACCGACGCGGTCGACGCGGTGATCTCCTACTACGAGCACGACGTCGGCCCGCAGAACGGCGCCAAGGTGGTCGCCAGGGCCTGGGTCGACCCGGAGTACCGGGAGCGGCTGCTGGCCGACGGCGCCAAGGCGATCGCGGAGCTGGGCTACGGCGGCTTCGAGGGCGACACCATGGTGGTGGTGCCCAACACGCCCACGGTGCACAACGCGGTGGTCTGCACGCTCTGCTCCTGCTACCCGTGGCCGGTGCTCGGCCTGCCGCCCGCCTGGTACAAGAGCCCGCCCTACCGCGCCCGGATGGTGGCCGAGCCGCGCGCGGTGCTGCGAGAGTTCGGCCTGGAGCTGCCCGACGAGGTCGAGATCCGCGTGTGGGACTCGAGCGCCGAGGTCCGCTACCTGGTGCTGCCGATGCGCCCGCCCGGGACCGAGGGCTGGTCCGAGGAGCGGCTGGCCGGCATCGTCACCCGCGACTCGATGATCGGCACCGGCCTGCCGACCGCCGCCACCGCATGAGCGCCGTTCCAGGACCGCCGGCCGCCGGCGCCGCCCCGTGACCGAGGTCACCGCGCTGGCGGCGGTCGACGCCGCGCTGGCTGGGCGGGCGCCGCTGCCGCGCGACAACGGCGAGCTGGTCTTCGAGGAGCCGTGGCAGGCCCGGGCGCTCGGCATGGGCGTGGTGGTGCTGGAGCGCACCGGCGCCAGCTGGGCGGAGTTCCGCACCCACCTGGTCGCGGCGATCGAGCGGCAGCCGCTCCAGGCGGACGTCTCCGCCGCCACGGCGTACTACAGCGCCTGGCTGGAGGCGCTGGAGGGCCTGCTGGCCGAGCGCGGCCTGCTGCCCTGACCCCGGCCGGCCGCCGGAACGACGCACGAGCCCGGTCCGGGGCCCGGGCTCGTGCGCGTCGTCGGCCGCGCCGCGGCGATGCCCCCGCCGCGGCGCGGCCGGGATCAGCGGATCAGGCGGGACCCCCCGCGCCTGGTCGCCGGCGCCTCCTCGGCCGGCCGTTCGGCCAGCGGCTCGGGCGCCGGCTCCCACCTGGCGAGCCGGCTGGGCCACCACATGTGGCGGTCGAGGTCGAAGCTCAGCGCCGGGACCAGCACCGACCGCACCACCAGGGTGTCGAGCAGGACCCCGAAGGCGACCAGGAAGCCGATCTCGGTGAGGAACACCAGCGGCAGCACGGCCAGCACCGAGAAGGTCGCCGCCAGCACGATGCCCGCCGAGGTGATCACCCCGCCGGTGACCGCCAGGCCGCGCAGGGTGCCGGCGCGCGTGCCGAGGTGCGTGGACTCCTCCCGGACCCGGGTCATCAGGAAGATGTTGTAGTCGATGCCCAGCGCCACCAGGAAGATGAAGCCGAACAGCGGCAGCGACACGTCCGACCCGGCGAAGCCGAAGACCTTGTCGAACACCACCATGCTGGTGCCCAGCGCCGCCAGGAACGACAGGATCACCGTGCCGATCAGCACCAGCGGCGCGACCAGCGCGCGCAGCAGCAGGGCCAGGATCACCAGCACGACCGCCAGCACCAGCGGGACGATCACGTCCCGGTCGCGCGCCGAGGCGTTGGAGATGTCGAGGTCGGTGGCTGCCGTCCCGCCGGCCAGCGCTCCCGCGCCGGGTACGGCGTGGATGCGGTCGCGCAGCCGCTCGATGGTGCGGTGGCTCGCGTCCGTGCCGACGGTGGCGTCGAGCGTCGCGTCGATCTGGACCAGCCCGCCGGACTGCCCGGTGACCTGCGCCTGGACCACGCCCGGCGTGCCGCGCACCGCGGCCAGCATCGGCGGGGCGGCGGCCGCGTTGGCGGTGACGATCGTCGGCGAGCTGGCGCCGGACGGGAAGCTCTCCGCCAGCAGCCGCTGCCCCACCACCGACTGCGGCTTGGTGCGGAACTGCTGGTCCTGGTCGAGCCCGGTGTGGGTGTCGATCAGGCCGACCGCCAGGCCGCACAGCGCCAGCGCGGTGACCACCCAGACCAGCCGCGGGCGCCGCTCGATGCGGCGGCCGATGCGGCCCCAGGCGCTCTCCTCCTCCGGATGGGCGGAGCCGTAGTGCGGCACGAACGGCCAGAACAGCCAGCGGCCGCAGGCCACCAGCAGGGCCGGCAGCAGGGTCAGCATGGCGGCCAGGGCGCAGATGATGCCGATGGCGCCGACCGGGCCGAGACCCCGGGTGGAGTTGAGCTCGGCGACCAGCAGGCACAGTAGGCTCAGCACCACGGTGGTGCCGGAGGCCAGGATCGCCGGGCCGGCGCCGCGCATCGCCTCGGCCATCGCCACGTGCTTGTCCTGGTGGCGCCGCAGCTCCTCGCGGTAGCGGGCCACCAGCAGCAGGGCGTAGTCCGTGCCGGCGCCGAACACCAGCACCGTGAGGATGCCCTGGCTCTGGCCGTTGACCAGCAGCCCAGCGCCCTTGGCCAGGCCGTAGACGGCCGCGGCGGCGGTCTGGCTGGCCAGGCCGACGGACAGCAGCGGCACCAGCCACAGCCAGGGGCTGCGGTAGGTGAAGATCAGGATGATCGCGACCACCAGCGCGGTGACCAGCAACAGCTTGGTGTCGATGTCCTGGAAGGCGTCGATCGAGTCGACCAGGTAGCCGGCCGGCCCGGTGACCGCCACCTGCAGCCCGTTGCCGCCGGTGCCGACCTGGTCGCGGATCCCGTTGACGTCGTTGATGAGCATCTCGGCGTCGGCGTTGCTGAAGCCCGCGGTGCGCAGCGGCAGGTTCACCACGATCGCCTTGCCGTCGCTGGAGGGGATCGGCGGCGGCGCCGGCCGCCCGCCGAGGTAGCGCGCGGCCAGCCTGGCACGGTCGCTGGCCGCCCTGAGCCTGTCGGACGGCTGCAGGCCGCTGTCGCGCCGGTAGACGATCACCGCGGTCAGGTCCTGGTTCTCCCGCAGCCGGTCGAGCTGCCGTTGGACCCGGGTCGACTCGGCGTTGCGGGGCAGGAAGCTGATCGCGTCGTTCTTCTGCACGGAGCTCAGCTGGCCGGCGAACGTGGCGGCCAGCCCGGCGATCACCAGCCAGACGGCCAGCACCACCCACTTGGCTCGGCGGCCGGCCGGCAGGGCGGCGAGCTTGCGAACGTCGGGCACGGAACGGACCTCCCCGGTTGTCAGCCTCGGTGGCCGGCCGCACCCGCGTGGGGCGCGGCCGGCCGGTCGGTCACACGGAACGCTGGTAGGAACGGAAGGCCATGGTCGCCAGCAGCCAGCAGACCAGCGCCAACGCCAGCAGCCAGCCGCCGCGCGTCAGCACGAAGCCCCAGTCGGGGCTCGCCCCGAGCGCCCGCCGGCCGGCCTCGATGGCCCAGTTGAACGGGTTGTAGTGGGCGACGGCCTGGATCCAGCCGGGCATCAGGCGGGCGTCCATGAAGCCGGCGCCGAGGAAGGTGAGTGGCAGCGCCAGGAACTGGACCACGGCGATGACCGACTCCTCCTTGCGCAGCAGCAGGCTGAGCGCGATCGACAGCGACGCGAACGACAGGTTGACCAGCATGGTGACGAGGATCAGCGAGACCACGCCGAGGGCGCCGCCGGGGAAGCGCGCGCCGGCGGCCAGCCCGAGCGCCACGATGATGGTGGACTGGCCGATGGACACCAGCCCCTGGTAGATCAGCATGCCGCCGGTTAGCGCGCCGCGCCGCACGGGCGAGACCAGGAACCGGTCGTGACGCCGCGGTCGATGTCGCTGATCACCCCCATGCCGGCCCAACCGCCGGAGAACACCGCGGTCATCACCACCACGCCCGGTGTCAGGAAGGTGATGTAGGAGCCGGCGGCGAAGCCGGGGATCTCGACCACCCGCTTGAACAGCTGGCCGAACAGCAGCAGCCAGATGACCGGCTGGACCAGGCTGATCGAGATC
>DASVXQ010000164.1:0-4277 GCA_036392615.1 Actinomycetes bacterium
GGGGCCGCAACCAGGTCCTGGCGACCACCGACCCGCAGGCGCTCCGGAGGGAGCTCGGAACGCTCCAGATCCCGGAGCGCTGAGCGCGCCGAGCCACCGGTGACCGCCGCCGGACGGTGGGGTCCACCGGAGCCCCCGAGCGCCGCCGAAGCCCGCGTCAGCCACCGCGCGCCGCCCTCGCCGCACCACGGGCACGGATGTGTTTGCCCTGGTGAACGGCCCTGTATGGCGGCACAGGGGCAGCCAGATCAAGGGCTGCGCGGAACGCCCGGCTATGTCGCGCCGGCCGGAAGCGCATGCTAGCCTCTGTAGGCGTAGGCGCCAGAGGGGCGCAAGATTTCGACGCTCGAGGGGGTTGTTCGGTGGTCGAGCTGACCCTCGTTGGCGTCCGGATCGAGCTTCCTACTCAGACCCCCATCGTGCTCCTGAAGGAGCGCGACGGGGAGCGGTTCCTGCCGATCTGGATCGGCAACGTGGAGGCGACCGCGATCGCGTTCGCGCTCCAGGGCGTGACGACCCAACGTCCGCTCACCCACGACCTGATGAAGAACCTGCTGGACGAGCTCGTCGTGTCGGTCGACCGGGTGGTGATCACCGAGCTCAAGGACGGCACCTTCTACGCCATGATCGAGATGCGGCAGAACGGCACGCGCTTCTCGGTGTCGAGCCGGCCCAGCGACGCGATCGCCCTGGCGGTGCGGTCCAACACGCCGATCTTCGCCGAGGAGACCGTGCTCAACGAGGCCTCCATCCTGATCAAGAGCGACGACGAGGAGCGCGAGGTGGAGAAGTTCCGCGAGTTCCTCGACCAGGTCAGCCCGGAGGACTTCCAGCAGTAGAAGGTCCCCCGCCACCCTCAGCGTCTGGTTGAGGTCAAGGACTCCGCGGGTCAAGCCGCCCATGTCGTGACCAGCCCGCTTTTGGCCCTCTGGCCAGCCATGACGCAAGTGCCTGGTCTGCTTGAGGGTGATGCTGGAAAAACTATGGTCGCGCTCGTTGACGGGGTTCAGCGCGCACCGTAGGCTGAACATGACACTGATGTAATTACCCGCCGGCACCAGCAGGAGGTTCTGATGGCGGTGCGCTCCACGAAGGGGCCGGCGGAGCCGGGCTACCGGGGACCGACCGTCTGCAAGCTGGTGGGCATCAGCTACCGGCAGCTCGACTACTGGGCGAGGACCGGCCTGGTCACCCCGTCGGTCCGCGCCGCGGACGGCTCGGGCACCCACCGGTTGTACGGGTTCACCGACCTGGTCGAGCTCAAGATCATCAAGTCGCTGCTGGACGCCGGCGTGTCGCTGCAGCGCATCCGCGAGGCGATCCGCTACCTGCGCAGGGAGGCGGCCGGCAAGCCACTCACCGACGTCATGCTCATGTCGGACGGCGAGCACATCTACGCCTGCCACTCCGGCGAAGAGGTCATCGACGTGCTCAACCACGGGCAGGCGGTCTTCGGCATCGCGGTCGGGCGCGTCTGGGCCGACACCCAGGGCGAGGTCGCGACCCTGCCGGCCGACAACGCCGTCGCCCTCGACGAGCAGGCGGAGGCCCCGCGCAGCATCGCCCGCTGAGCCTGCGATTTCCCTTTTGTGGACAGGCGTCGGTAGACTTCCTCGACCCCCTGGTCCGCCGCGAGGCTGACCACCTCCGTTCCCCCAACGGAAGGATGCCTGACGATGCGCCGGGCCTCGATTGGGCTGCTGCTGACGGTGCTCCTGTTCGCCACGGTTGCTCCGGTACGGGCCGATACCCTCCAGCAGGTACGGGATCGGGTGCAGAAGCTCCGCGCCGCCCAGGAGGCCGCGTCCGCGAGGCTGAGCGCGATCGAGTCCGAGCTGGACGGGCTGCGGGACTCGCTCGCCTTCGGCCAGCAGCGCCTCGCCAGCACGCGGCGGGAGTTCGACACCGCCAAGCGGGCCCTGTCCAGCCAGCTCGCCGAGGTCTACCGGTCGGGCGGGCTCAGCATGTTCGAGGCGCTGCTCGACCCGAGCTCGGATCACGTGCCGGACCGTGCCGAGTTCATCATGCTGCTGGTCGGCCAGCGCAACGACGCGGTGCTCGACGCCAGGGCCGCCAGCGCCTCGTACGGTGAGGCGCTCGCCGCCGTCAAGGCGGAGCAGGCCAAGCTCAGCAAGGTGCTGGAGCAGTCCAGGGCGGAGCAGCGCCAGCTCGACAAGCGCTTCCAGGAGACCAAGGACCTGATGGACCGCCTGGCCGGATTCCCCGGCGGCCAGTCGGTCTATCCCTCGCAGACGGTGACCACCATCGGCGGTCACCGCTACGCCTGCCCGGTCGAGCCGCCATATTCCTATGTCGACACCTGGGGCGCCTCGCGCTCCAGCGGCCGCCACCACGAGGGCACCGACATCATGGCCCCCCACGGCGCCAAGGAGCTGGCCTACACCGACGGCGTGATCTCGGATGAGCACACCAACAGCCTCGGCGGGACGGTGCTGTACCTGCGAGGCGACAACGGCGACGAGTACTACTACGCCCACTTGTCCGGTTATGCCGTCCCGGAGGGGACCAGGGTGCGGGCCGGGCAGCACATCGCCTACGTCGGCAACACCGGCGACGCCAGATACACGGCGCCGCACCTGCACTTCGAGGTGCACCCGGGCGGCGGCGCGCCGGTGAACCCGTACCCCTATGTCAAGCGGGTCTGCGGCTGAGCCCGCCCGCTACAGCAGGTCCGGGCGCGTCCAGTCCTTGCCGAGCACGTGGTGGTCCAGGAAGGCGAACACCGTCTCGTACCAGAGCCGGGCGTTCGACGGCTTCAGGACCCAGTGGTTCTCGTCGGGGAAGTAGAGGAACTTCGCCTCCACGCCACCGAACTTGAGATCGGTCCACAGCTGCAGCGCCTCGCCGATCGGCACGCGATAGTCCTTCTCGCCGTGGATCACCAGCATCGGCGTGCGGATCGCGCCCGCCAGCCGGTTGGGGGAGTGCTCGCGATAGCGCGCGGTCTCGTCCTCGGGCGTGCCGAACTCCCGGTCCCAGTAGGCGGCGCTGTCGGTGGTGCCGCGGAACGGCTCCAGCGACCAGATGCTGGCGTGGGTGACGATGCAGCGGAACCGGTCGGTGTGGCCGGCGACCCAGTTGGCCATGTAGCCGCCGAACGAGCCGCCCATCGCGGCGGTGCGCGTCTCGTCGACGTCGGGCCTGGCCTCGGCGGCCTCGATCAGCGCCAGCAGGTCGGTGTACGGCTCGGCGCCCCAGCGGCCCCGTCCCCGGCCGGCGAACGCCAGCCCGTAGCCGGTCGACAGGCCCGGGTCGGGCAGCAGCACCGCGTAGCCGCGCGCGGCCAACAGCGGCGCGTTCCAGCGCCAGCTCCAGCCCGACCACGAGGAGACCGGGCCGCCGTGGATGAAGGTCACCAGCGGCGCCGGGCTGGAGCCCGAGGCGCCGGCGGGCAGCACCAGCCAGGCGCGCAGCGGCACGCCGTCGGCGGCGGTGGTGCGGACCTCGGTCACGCTGCTCGGCAGCTCCAAGGGCACGCCCGGCGTGGGCAGCGGCTCCACCCGCTGGTCGGCGCCGCTGGTCGCCAACGCGACCGCCTCCGGCGGGGAGCCGATGGTGTTGCGCAGCGCATAGAGGCGGCGGCCGTCGGGCGCGGGGCACAGGTGCGAGAAGCTGCCGTCCGGGCTGAGCCTGCTCAGGGCGCCGCCGTCGAGCTCGACCCGGAACACCGGGGTGCGCCCCTGCTCGTCGGAGCAGAACAGCACCGCGGCGCCGTCGCGCGTCCACACCGGGCCGGCCGGCACCAGCTCCACGTCCGGCAGCAGGTCCCGCCCCTCGCCGCTGGCGAGGTCGACCAGCCACAGCGTGACGCGCGTCGGGGCCTCGGTGTTGCCGGGCCAGATGCGCTGGCACACGACCTGGCAGCCGTCCGGGGAACAGGCCAGCTCGCCGACGCTGGAGGCGGCGTCGTCGATCAGCACCCGGCGCTGGCCGCTCTCCACCTCGATGGCCACCAGCTGGGTGCGCGGGTTGCGCACGTCGTCGTCCAGCTCCCAGGTGGTGACCACGGTGCGGCCGTCCGGCGTGAGGTCGAAGTTCGCCTCCTCCAGCGCCCAGCCTGGACTCGGGGTGAGCGACGGGGGCGGCTCGATGCGGCCGTCGTCGCTTGCAGGCTCCGCGGCGGCGAACAGCCGCGGCTGGCGCGGGCCCGGGTAGTGGTCCCAGTAGCGGACCGGATACGACTCGAACAGCAATGCGCCCACGCCGGCGTCGTCCCGCGCCTTGCCGCGCTCGCGGTCCTGGTCGAACGTCTCGGC
>DASVXQ010000165.1:0-2504 GCA_036392615.1 Actinomycetes bacterium
GACCTGGGCCGGCGCCGACCGCGAGGAGCAGCACGCCGCCCAGCAGGTGATGGAGAAGGAGGGGCCGGAGGCGGTCGCCACCCCGGACGAGGTCGTCGAGGCGGCCGGGAACGCCGAGGTCGTCGCGGTGCACTTCGCGCCGGTCTCCAAGGCGGTGCTCGAGGCCGCGCCGAACCTCCGGGCGGTGGTGGTGGCCCGCGCCGGGTATGAGAACGTGAACCTCGAGGAGGCCAGCCGCCGCAAGGTGGCGGTGGTGAACGTGCTCGGCCGCAACGCGGCCGCGGTCGCCGAGCAGACCATCGCCCTGCTGCTGGGCGAGCTGCGCGACGTCGCCAGGGCGGACGCGGCCATCAAGGCCGGCGGCTGGCCGGAGCGGACCGCCAGCCCGGTCTACGAGCTGTCGGGCAGGACCGTGGGGCTGATCGGCTTCGGCCACGTCGGCCGCCAGCTCGCCCGGCGCCTGGCCGGCTTCGGCGTGCGGCTGCTGGTCCACGACCCCTACGTCGACCCCGACACGATCGACGCGCACGGCGGCAGCAAGGTGCTGGAGCTCGACGAGATCTTCCGCCAGAGCGACGTGGTGAGCCTGCATGCCCGGCTCACCGACGAGACGCGGCGGTTCATCGGGGCCGAGCAGTTCGCGCTGATGAAGCCGACGGCGTACTTCATCAACACCGCCCGCAGCCGCATGGTCGATTACGACGCCCTCTACCAGGAGCTGGCCTCCGACCGCATCGCCGGCGCGGGGCTGGACGTCCACGAGGACGAGCCGCTGCCGCCGGACAGCCCCTGGCGGCGGCTGCCCAACGTCACCCTGAGCCCGCACGTCGCCGGCTCGACCGAGGACGCCTGGCGCAAGTCGGTGGAGCTGGTCGCCACCGCCATCCGCGAGCTGGCCGAGCGCGGGCGGGCCGCCAACACCGTCAACTCCCAGGCGTTGGAGGATGGATCATGAGCGAGCTGCTGCTCGGCGTCGACTCCGGCCTGACCGTCACCAAGGCGGTCGTGTTCACCCCCGACGGCAAGCCGCTCGGCACCGGCTCCGTGCCCAGCCAGCAGCACCACCCGCACGAGGGCTGGGTCGAGAAGGACCCGGACGAGCAGTGGGCGGGCGCACGGCAGGCGATCGCCACGGCGATCGAGGAGGCCGGCGTCGAGGGGTCCGACATCGTGGCGGTCGGCACCACCGGCCATGGCGACGGCCTCTACACCCTCGACGGGCAGGGCCGGCCGGCCCGGCCGGCGATCCTGTCGCTGGACGGCCGAGCGGGCGCGCTGGCGGGTGAGTGGGCCGAGGAGGGGGTCGCACGGCGGGCGCTGGAGCTCGCCGGCCAGGTGACCTTCGCGGTGGAGCCGCCGGTGCTGCTCGCCTGGGTCAAGCGGCACGAGCCCGACGTCTACCGCAACGTCCGGCAGGTGCTGTTCTGCAAGGACTGGCTCAAGCTCCAGCTCACCGGCCGGGTCACCACCGACCCGACCGAGGCGAGCGCCGGCTTCACCAACGTCGCCACCCAGCGCTACGACCCCGAGCTGATGGCGGTCTACGGCCTGGAGGACAAGACCGACGCGCTGCCCGAGATCGTCGGCTCCTACCAGGTCGCCGGCGAGGTGACCGCCGCGGCGGCGGAGGCCACCGGCCTGTGGGAGGGCACCCCGGTGGTGTCCGGCCTGCACGACTGCGACGCCTCGGCGGCCGGCTCGGGCTGCGTGCGGCCAGGGCAGCTCACCATGATCGCCGGCACCTTCAGCATCAACGAGGTGATCTCCACCGACCCGGTCCGCGACGAGCGGGTCTTCTGCCGCAACTGGGTGGAGCCCGGGCAGTGGATGAACATGGGCAACTCGGCCGCCTCGGCCACCAACCTGGAGTGGTTCGTCGGCAAGCTCGCGCCGCTGGAGGTCGAGCGCGCCGAGCGGCGGGGCGTCTCGCCGTTCGGCTTCGTCAGCGAGGAGGTCAGCGCCACGCTCGACGACCCGTCGCGAGTGCTCTACCTGCCGTTCCTCTACGGCTCGCCGGACCGGCCGGACGCCACCGGCGCGTTCTGCGGCCTGAAGGGCTGGCACACCCGCGGCCACCTGCTGCGCGCCCTGTTCGAGGGGGTGGCGTTCAACCACCGCACCCATGTCGACGCGCTGCGGGACAACTTCGAGGTGCGCGAGGCGCGGCTCACCGGCGGCGGGTCGCGCAGCGAGGTGTGGACCCAGATCTTCGCCGACGCCCTCGGGCTGCCGGTCAGCGTGACCGACGCCAAGGAGGCCGGCGCGCTCGGCGCTGCGCTGTGCGCGGGGGTCGCCGCCGGGCTGCAGCCCTCGGTGGCCGACGGCGCCGACCAGGCCATCCACGTGGCGCGCACGTTCGAGCCGGACCCGCGGCGCCAGGCCGAGCTGGACGAGGTCTACCAGCGCTACCTCCACCTGGTGGAGACGCTCGAGCCGGTCTGGGAGCGCGCCACCGCGGCGGCCGGCGGGTAGGGCTGGCGGGCCCCGCGGCGCCACGCGACCCC
>DASVXQ010000166.1:0-10924 GCA_036392615.1 Actinomycetes bacterium
TCGGCCGCGGCGGCCTCCACCGCCAGCCCGCTGCGGCACAGCTCCGTGCGCCAGTACGGCTCGTCGGCCGTGGCGAGGATCTCCAGTCCCTCGGCCGCGGCGGCGCGCGCCTCCGGCAGGCGGCCACGCCACAGGGCCGCCTCGGCCAGACCCGTGTACACCGGCGCGGCGGACTGCGGGTCCAGCGGCGCCGGGAACTCGTCCAGGATGCCCTTGAGGTCCGCCTCGGCGCCGTCGAGATCACCTCGCAGCAGGCGCAGGGTGCCCCGGCCGATCAGCGGGCAGAGCCGGTGGGCGGGCGATGGCAGGTCCAGCTCGAAGACCTCGGCGAGCAGCTGGTCGGCTTCGTCGAAGCGTCCCAGGCTGAGCAGCGCGCTGGCGGCGTCGGGCAGCAGGTTGGTGCCGTAGCGTCCGTACGCGCCGAGCTGGCGCGCGATCTCGGTGCCGGCGAGGTAGACGTCGACGGCCTCGGCCGCGCGGCCGACCCTCGCCAGGATGGTGGCGAGGTTGGCGTGCGCCCGCCCGATGTCGTCGGGGTCGCCGAGCTCCCTGGCGATCTCCATGCCCTGCGCCAGCTTGGCGGTCCCGGCGTCCACCTGCCCCAGGATGCTGAGCGAGGTGCCCAGCGTGGTCAGCGCATGGCCCTCGATGGCCCGGTCGCCCACCTGGCGGGCCATGGCGACCGCCTGCTCGCAGCGGCCGAGCGCCTCGGCATGGTGGGACAGCAACATGAGCAACTGGCCTTGCGCGGCCAGCGTTCGGGCCAGCTCCGGCGACGGCGGCTCGGCGGGGATGACGGCGACCGCCCGCTCGACGGCGTCGATCGCCTCGGCGCTCCTGCCGGCCAGCCAGTGGTAGCGGGCGAGCCGCTCCAGCACGGCGCCGGCGCGCAGCGGCTCGACCGCTGGGTCGACCAGCTCCAGCGCCAGCCGGGCCAGGGTCACCGCCTGGTCGTACCAGCCCGCCAGGTTGGCCGCCTCCGCGGCACGCTGGAGCAGCGAGACCCGGTCCAGCGGGCTGGCGGCCGCTGCCTCCGGCGCCTCGTCGTACAGCTCCAGGGCCCGCTCGTAATGCTCCAGCGCCTCGGCCGGCGCCCAGGCCGACTCCAGCGCCTGCCCGGCCCGCACGCACGCCAGCAGCGCCCGTCCCCGGTCGTGGGCGGCGTACCAGTGGTAGGCCAGCCGGCCACGCTCCGCCGGAGTCACCCGGCCCTGCTCCCCACGCCGTTCGATCCTGTGCTCCAGCGCCCTGGCGTAGGCGGCGTGGAGCGGCGCGCGCTGCACCGGCAGCAGGTCGTCATAGACGGCCTCCTGCACCAGCGCATGCCGGAACACGTAGGCGCCACTGGCCTGGTCGACCACCAGCGCATGGTGGCTCACCGCCTCGCGCAGCAGCCACACCAGCCGCTCGGCGTCCTGGCCGACGACCGCGGCCAGCAGCTCGTGGTCCACCCGCGTGCCGGCCACCGCCGCCGCCTCCAGCACCCGCTGCGCGGGCTCCGACAGCGCCTCCACCCGTGCCAGCACCAGGTCGCGCAGCACCGACGGCAGCCGGGCGCCTTCCAGGTGGGCGGCCAGCAATTCTTCCGCGAAGAACGGGTTGCCCTCCGAGCGGGCCAGGATCTCCCCCACCAGCGCCGGCGCCACCGGCCCCCCAACAATCCCGCCCAGCAGCTCCACTAGCTCCCCCCGGTCCAGCCGGCCAAGCTCCAGCCGCTCCACCCGACCACTGCGATCCAACTCGGCAAGAAACGGCCGCAGCGGGTGGCGGCGGTGCAGCTCATCAGAGCGGTAGGTCAGCACCAGCGCCACCCCGCCGCGCAGGTTGCGGACCAGAAAGCCCAGCAGATCCCGGGTCGACTGGTCCGCCCAGTGCAGGTCCTCGACCACCAGCAGCACCGGGCCACGCGCGGCCAGCCGGTGCAACACCCCCAGCAGCAGCTCAAACAGGCGGGTGGGCGGCAGCGTCGACGACGCCGGCTCACCGGCGGCCCCCACGGCAAGCTCCGGGACCAGCCGGGCCAGCTCCCCGCGGGCGCCGTCCAGGACCTGGTCGAGCTGCTCCGGTTCGAGGACCCCGGCCAGCGAGCGCAGCGCCTCCACCATCGGGGCGTAGGCCAGCACGCCCTCGCCCACGTCCAGGCAGCCGCCGCTGAGGGTGACCACACCCGCAGCCGCCGCGTGGTCGAGCAGTTCGGCGATCAGGCGGGTCTTGCCGACGCCGGCTTCGCCCGCCACCAGCATGATGGCGGGCTGGCCGCTGGCCGCCCGCTGCAGCACCGCCCCAAGCTGGGCGAGCTCGCCACCGCGACCCACCAGCACCGGACAGGTGACACGCCGGACCACATCCCCGATCATCGCAGATCCGGACCCTCCCCAGGTGGTGTCGCGCCGATCTCCCGGCGCCGATGATCGCGCCCGGTCGCGCGCCGCGCATGGGGGAGCTGCCCTATTGTCGCCGCCGCCCGGTGCCCTATCCGGCGTTGTCCCTGCCCGGTGCTACGGTCGGGCGATGAGCGCCACGGAGCGGACCGGCCCCGCGGTCGAGCAGCGGCGGGTGCTCGCCGCCGACCTGTTCAACCGCGTCTGGGAGCTGATCGAGCAGCCCGAGCGGACGCGCGAGCAGGACGACGAGATGCTCCACAGCGCCCACGCCTCGCGGGCGCTGTGGGCCGGGGCCGGCACGGTCGTCAACCTGGCGCGCGGCGAGTGGCAGTGCTCGCGGGTCTACTCGGTGCTCGGCCGGCCCGAGCCGGCGCTGTGGCACGCCCGCCGCTGCCTGGAGCTGTGCGAGCAGGCGGAGCCCGGCGAGTTGGCCGATTTCGACCTGCCGTTCGCCTACGAGGCGCTGGCGCGCGCCCACGCGGTCGCCGGGGACCGCGAGACGGCGCTGCGGTGGCTGGAGCGGGCCGCCGGCGCCGCCGTGCGGATCGCCGAGGCCGACGATCGCGAATTGGTGGCGACGGATCTCGCCGAGATCCGCGGACTGTTGTGACCGGGGCGATCCGGTCTCGACAAGGGGTTCGCGCGCCGCTCTGCGGGTAGCCCCTCCTCCAGGCACGATCGCCCTTTACGGAACCTGTGAATTCAGGTTTGCTGCTGCGGTCGGGCGGGCCTACACTGCGCCCGCGACGTATTTGTGCATCGATTCACAAAGGCGCGCGATCAGCGAGGAGCGAGACCTTGAGCGACCGGTACGACGCCCTGGTGATCGGTGGCGGCCCAGGCGGTGCGGCCACCGCCTACCACCTCGCGCGCGGCGGCGCCCGGGTGCTCGTCTGCGAGCGTGCCGCCTACCCTCGCGAGAAGGTCTGCGGCGACGGCCTCACGCCGCGCGCGGTCGCCGCGCTGGACGCGATGGGCCTGCGCGACGAGTACCAGAGCTGGTCGCGCAGCGCCGGCCTGAAGGTCCACGGCGGCGGCATCGTGCTGGAGCTGCCCTGGCCCGAGCTGGACGGTTTCCCGTCCTTCGGGCTCTGCCGCCCGCGCACCGACTTCGACGAGCTGCTCGCCCGCCAGGCGCAGCGCGCCGGCGCGACCCTGTGGGAGTCCACCGAGGTGGTCGAGCCGCTGGTCGAGCACAGCCTGGTGCGCGGCGCGATCGTGCGGCGTGAGGGCGAGGACCCGGTGGACGTGCGCGCCGAGGTGGTGGTCGCCGCCGACGGCGCCTCCAGCCGCTTCGCCCAGACCCTCGGCCTGCGGCGCGACCCCAAGCGGCCGATCGGGGTCGCCATCCGGCAGTACTTCCGCAGCGAGCGGGACGTCGACCCGTGGATCGACTCGTACCTCGAGCTGTGGCGCGACAACGAACTGCTGCCCGGCTACGGCTGGGTGTTCCCGATGGCCGACGGCACCGTCAACGTCGGCGTCGGCCTGCTGAACACCTCGGCGCACTTCCGTAACCTCAACTACAAGCAGCTCCTCAAGGACTGGGCGCCGACCGCCGGCCGCGAGTGGGGCTTCACCGCCGCCGACGCGGTCGCCAAGCCGCGCTCGCACCCGCTGCCGATGGCGGCCAACCGGCATCCGCCGGTCCACCGCGGGGTGATGTTCGTCGGCGACGCCGCCGGGCTGGTGAACCCGTTCAACGGCGAGGGCATCGACTACGCCATGGAGTCCGGCGAGCTGGCCGCCGCCTCCGGGCTGGCGCTGCTCGAGACCGGCGACCGCTCGCACCTGGAGCGCTACCGTACCGCGGTGGAGCGCCGCTTCGGCAGCTACTTCGCGCTCGGCCGCACCTTCGTGCGGCTGATCGGCGAGCCGCAGGTGATGCGCATCGCCACCACCTACGGGCTGCCCCGCCCGTTTCTGATGAAGATCGTCCTCAAGCTGCTGGCCAACCTCTACGACCCGCGCGGCGGCGACGCCGCCGACCGGGTGGTGCGGGCGATGGTGGCCATGGCTCCGGCGAGGTGACCATGCGCGAAACCGCTGTTTGCACGCCGTCGTCGCCGAGTCCTAGGCTGACTGGCCGCTTGGGCTCGATCCAATCACCCGCTCGCCTGAGAGGCCGCCCGTGAACCTCGGTGCCTTCGCTCCGATCCTGGTCATGCTGATCGTCGCCACGGCCTTCGCCGCGGCGTCGATCGTGGTCTCGGCGTGGCTCGCGCCGCGACGCCCGTCGCGCGCCAAGTACGCCGCCTACGAATCGGGCATCGAGCCGGGCCGCCTGCCCAAGGGCGAGCGTTACCCGGTGAAGTTCTACCTGACCGCGATGCTGTTCGTGGTCTTCGACGTCGAGGTGATCTTCCTCTACCCCTGGGCGGTGGTCTTCCGCCAGCTACGGGTCTTCGGCCTGGTGGAGATGGGCATCTTCCTCGGCCTGGTGGTGATCGCCTACGTGTACGACTGGAAGCGCGGCGGATTGGAGTGGGACTGAGCATGAGCAGTGGAAGCGGCCTGGAGAAGCTGCCGAGCGGCATCCTGGTCACCACCGTCGAGAAGCTGGCCAACTGGGCCCGCAAGGGCTCGCTGTGGCCGGCCACCTTCGGCCTGGCCTGCTGCGCGATCGAGATGATGGCCACCGGCGCCGGCCGCTACGACCTGTCGCGCTTCGGCATGGAGGTCTTCCGCGCCTCGCCGCGGCAGGCGGACCTGATGATCGTGGCCGGCCGCGTCTCCCAGAAGATGGGCCCGGTGCTGCGCACCATCTACGACCAGATGCCGGAGCCGAAGTGGGTCATCTCCATGGGGGTGTGCGCCACCTCCGGGGGCATGTTCAACAACTACGCGATCGTCCAGGGCGTGGACCAGATCGTGCCGGTGGACATGTACGTGCCCGGCTGCCCGCCGCGGCCGGAGATGCTGATGGACGGGATCATCAAGCTGCACGAGAAGATCATCAGGGGCGAGCCGCGGACCAAGCTGGTGCTGCCGGCCGAGCCGGTGTCCACCCCGGTCCCGGCCCAGGCGGGCATCGCGACGGGATCGGAGCGGTGATCTCGTGACGCAGCCACCCGACGCCATCCAGCCCGTGCTGACCGGGCTCAGGGACTCCTTCCCCGAAGCCATCAAGGAGGTCGGCGGGCACCGCGGCGAGGTGACCGTGGAGCTCGACCGCGACAGCCTGGTGGAGGTCGCCACCTGGCTGCGCGACCACCCCTCGGCGCGCTTCCGCCTGCTGTCGGACCTCTCCGGGACGGACTACCCCGAGCGCCCCGACCGGCTGTCGGTCGACTACCACCTGTACTCGGTGGACCACAACATGCGGCTGCGGCTCAAGGTCCGGGTCGGCGTCGACGACCCGCACGTGCCGTCGGTGACCGGCGTGTGGGGGACCGCCAACTGGCACGAGCGCGAGGTCTACGACTTCTTCGGGGTGCGCTTCGACGGGCATCCCGACCTGGTGCGGATCCTCATGCCGGAGGACTGGGAGGGGCATCCGCAGCGCAGGGACTACCCGCTGGGCGGCGTCGACGTCCAGTACCGGGGCGCGCACGTCCCGTCGCCGGACCGGCGGCGGTACAAGGGAGGCTGGACCAGCACATGACTGACTCGATCGAGCCCGCCGGCCTCGCGGTGCGTCCGGGCGAGGCGCGCGAACTATCGCCCCAGCCCGCCGCGCGGCGGATCGACTACAACGAGCGGCGCGCGCAGCAGGTGCTGGCCATGGGCGGCGGCGACTGGGCGGAGGTGACCGCCCGCGAGCACGCCGCCGGCGACGACGAGCTGATGGTGCTCAACATGGGCCCGCAGCACCCGTCGACCCACGGCGTGCTGCGGCTGGTGCTGGAGCTGCGCGGCGAGGAGGTCGTCTCCTGCCAGCCGGTGATCGGCTACCTGCACACCGGCATCGAGAAGACCACCGAGGTCCGCACCTGGGTCCAGGGCGTGACCCTGGTGACCCGGATGGACTACCTCTCGCCGATCTTCAACGAGGCCGCCTACTGCCTGGCGGTCGAGAAGCTGCTCGACGTGCGGGCGCCCGAGCGCGCGCAGGCCCTGCGGGTGCTGCTGATGGAGCTGAACCGCATCGGCTCGCACCTGGTCTGGCTGGCAACCACCGGGCTGGAGCTGGGCGCACTGTCGATGATGCTGTACGGCTTCCGCGAGCGGGAGCAGATCCTCGACATCCTCGAGGACGTCACCGGGCTGCGCATGAACCACGCCTGGGTGCGGCCCGGCGGCGTCTCGCAGGACATGCCAGAGGGCACCGAGGCCAAGATCCGCGCCTTCGTCGACGAGATGGCGCGCAAGGCCGACGAGTACGAGGACCTGCTGACCAACAACCCCATCTGGATCGAGCGCACCAGGGGCATCGGCGTGCTCGACGAGGACCAGTGCCTCGACCTCGGCATCACCGGGCCGATGCTGCGCGCCACCGGGCTGGCGCTGGACGTGCGCAAGACCGAGCCCTACTGCGGCTACGAGCAGTACGAGTTCGACGTGCCGACCGCCACCAGCGCCGACGTCTACGCGCGCTACCAGCTCCGTGTCGCCGAGATCCGCGAGAGCCTGCGGATCGTCCAGCAGGTGCTCGACAAGCTGCCCTCGGGGCCGGTGATGCACCCGGACCCCAAGATCGGCTGGCCCGCCCGCCTCGCGCTGGGCCCCGACGGGCTGGGCAACTCGCCGGAGCACGTGCGTCACATCATGGGCGAGTCGATGGAGGCCCTGATCCATCACTTCAAGATGGTCACCGAGGGGTTCAAGGTCCCGGCCGGCGAGGTGTACCTGCCGGTCGAGTCGCCCCGCGGCGAGCTCGGCTACCACGTGGTCAGCGACGGCGGGAACCTGCCGTACCGCGTGCACGTGCGCGACCCGTCGTTCGTGAACCTCCAGGCCGTCCCGCCGATGGTCGAGGGCGGCCTGGTCGCCGACGTGATCGCGGCCGTCTCCTCGGTGGACCCCGTGATGGGCGGAGCGGACCGGTGAGGCTGGAGAGGAGACCGAACGTCCCGTGCCACTGACCGACGCAACACTGGCCAGCGCGGAGGAGCTGATCGCGCGCTACCCCGAGCGGCGCTCGGCGCTCCTGCCGCTGCTGTATCTCGTGCAGGCCGCCGACGGCTACGTCTCGCCGGGCGGGGTCGCGCAGGTTGCCGACCTGCTCGGCCTGACCAAGGCGCAGGTCGCGGCCGTGGCCACCTTCTACAACATGTTCCGCCGGCGCCCGGTCGGCAAGTACCTGGTGTCGGTCTGCCGCACCCTGCCCTGCCAGCTGCGCGGCTCGCGGGAGATCTCCTCGGCGCTGTGCCAGCGGCTCGACGTGCCGCTCGGCGGCACCGACGCGAGCGGGATGGTCACCGTCGAGGAGGTCGAGTGCCTGGCCGCCTGCGACGGCGCCCCGGTGGTCCAGGTCAACACCGAGAACTACGAGCGGCTCTCCGAGCAGCAGGCGCTGGAGCTGGTCGAGCGGCTGCTGCACGACGAGGTGCCGCCGCCGACGCTGGCCGGCGACGGCGCGGTCACCGAGCCGTCCACCGCCGCGCTGCACTGGCGGCTCTCGGGCCTCGGTGAGCCGCCGGCCGGGCTGGCCTCCGGTGCCAAGGGCGACGCCGAGCCGGCCACCACGGACCGGGCCGCCGAGCAGGACCAGGGAGGTGAGCGGCCGTGACCGCCGGCGACGGCTCAGCTCCCCGCACGGAGCCGGTCAGCGTGCTGACCAGCCGCTGGGGCGACCAGCGCGCCCACGAGATCGACCGCTACCTGGAGCTGGACGGCTACGCCAGCCTCGATGCGGTCTTCGGCACCGACCCGGCCGAGCTGGTGCAGATGGTCAAGGACTCCGGCCTGCGCGGCCGCGGCGGCGCCGGCTTCCCCACCGGCATGAAGTGGGGCTTCCTGGCCAAGGGCACCGGCAAGCCGACCTACCTGGTGGTCAACGCCGACGAGAGCGAGCCGGGCACCTTCAAGGACATGGAGCTGCTCGAGCGCGACCCGCACGCGCTGGTCGAGGGCACCATCGTCTCGGCCTACGCGATCGGCTGCCACCAGGCCTTCATCTACCTGCGCGGCGAGTGCGGCTTCGCTGGCCGGCGGCTGGCCGCGGCGCTCGGCCAGGCGTACGAGCGCGGCCTGCTCGGCCGCGACATCAAGGGCTCCGGCTTCGACCTCGACGTGGTGCTGCACCGCGGCGCCGGCGCCTACATCTGCGGCGAGGAGACGGCGCTGCTGTCCTCGCTGGAGGGCGAGCGCGGCCAGCCCAAGCTGCGGCCGCCGTTCCCCGCGGTCGAGGGGCTGTACCGCGCGCCCACCACGGTCAACAACGTGGAGACCATCGCCACCGTGCCGTGGATCTACCGCAAGGGCGTCGACTGGTTCCGCTCGATGGGCACCGAGAAGTCGCCCGGCCCCAAGCTGTTCAGCGTCTCCGGCGAGGTCCGGCGGCCGGGCAACTACGAGTACCCGCTCGGCACGCCAGCCCGCGAGCTGATCGACGGCGCGGCCGGCGGCATGCTGGACGGCAAGGCGCTCAAGGCGTGGACGCCGGGCGGCTCATCGACGCCGATGCTCACCCCCGACCACCTCGACACCCCGATGGACTTCGAGAGCATCCAGGGCGCTGGCAGCCTGCTCGGCACCGCCGCGATGATCGTGCTCTCCGAGGACGTCTGCATCGTCGACGCCTGCCTGAACTTCACCAAGTTCTACGCGCACGAGTCCTGCGGCAAGTGCACGCCGTGCCGCGAGGGCACCGACTGGATGGCCAAGATCCTCACCCGGCTGGAGACGGGGGCCGGCCGCAAGGAGGACATGGACACGCTCAAGGACATCTGCGACGGAATCTTCGGGCGGGTCTTCTGCGCCCTCGGAGACGGCGCCACCAGCCCGATCGTCTCGGCGCTCAAGTTCTTCCGCGACGAGTTCGAGCGCCACGTCGAGGAGGGCGGCTGCCCGTTCGGCGCCTCGCGGTCGCTCCAGGGCAGCGCGGCGCCACTCCACGGGATGGACGAAGAGGCCGAGCAGGCGTCCCCGTCGAGCACCCGGCAGGGAGCCCAATGACCAACAAGCCGACCACCGTCAAGGTCACCATCGACGACCACGAGCTCGAGGTGCCGCCGGGCACGCTGGTGATCCGCGCCGCCGAGTTGATCGACATCCAGATCCCGCGGTTCTGCGACCACCGGCTGCTGGCGCCGCTTGGCGCCTGCCGCCAGTGCCTGGTCGAGATCGTCGGGCAGCGCAAGCCGCTCACCGCCTGCACCACCACGGTGACCGACGGGATGGTCGTCAAGACCCAGTTCACCAGCGAGGTGGCCCGCGCCGGCCAGGAGGGCACGCTCGAGTTCCTGCTGATCAACCACCCGCTGGACTGCCCCATGTGCGACAAGGGCGGGGAGTGCCCGCTGCAGGACCAGGCGTTCGCCCACGGTCCGGGTGACACCCGCTTCGAGGAGACCAAGCGGCACTACGAGAAGCCCATCAAGATCGGCGAGACGGTGCTGCTGGATCGCGAGCGCTGCGTGCTCTGCGCGCGCTGCACCCGCTTCTCCGACGAGATCGCCGGCGACCCGTTCATCGAGCTGTTCGAGCGTGGCACGCTCGAGCAGGTGGCGATCTACTCCGACGAGCCGTACCGCAGCAACTTCTCCGGCAACGTCGTGCAGATCTGCCCGGTGGGCGCGCTGACCTCGCCGTCGTACCGCTTCCAGGCGCGGCCGTTCGACCTGACCTCGACCGACGGCGTCTGCAACCACTGCGCCGCCGGCTGCAACCTGCGCATCGACGCCCGCCGCGGGCTGGTCACCCGCCAGCTCGCGCGCGACAACGACGAGGTCAACGAGGCCTGGAACTGCGACCGCGGCCGCTACGGCTTCGCCTACGCCCAGGACCCCAAGCGGGTGCTGATCCCCCACCTGGCCGAGGCCGGGGGGATGCGCACCGCCTCCTGGGGCGAGGCGATGCGCCGTGCCGCCGACGGGATCCGCTCGCACCGCGACAAGGGCGTCGGCGTGCTGGTCGGCGGCCACCTCGCCGACCAGGACGCCTACGCGCTCCAGAAGCTCGCGCGGGTGGCGCTCGGCACCAACAACGTGGACGCGCGCAACTGGAGCGGCGGCGACGCCGAGGCGGCCGTGGCCGCAAGGATCGCCGGCACCGCGGCGGGCGGCGTGCGCTACGCCGACCTGGAGCGCGCCGCCGCCGTGGTGGTGGTCGACCTCGACCCGCACGAGGAGTCGCCGATCCTGTGGCTGCGGCTGCGCAAGGCCGCGCTGCGCGGCGCCAAGGTGATCGCGGTCGGCTCGCGGCCCGGCCGCCTGGCCGAGTTCGCCACCGTGGTGCCGACCCTGCCCGGCGGCGAGGCCGAGGCGCTGGAGCGGCTGGCCCGGCTCCTCCTCGCGATGCGCGACGCCACCAACACCCCCCTGCAGACGCTGGAACTGGGCATCGCCCTGCTCAAGCGGCGCAACCCCGAGAGCGCGTCCACCACGGACACCATGGAGCGCGCCGTGCAGCGGTTGCGCTCCCTGGCGCAACGCATG